>JAIXZD010000552.1 GCA_027489895.1 Planctomycetaceae bacterium | reverse complement strand
TTCGCGTTGCAGGCGGGTGACGTAGAGGGCATCGATCCGGGCGGGGCGAGCGGCCTGGGTAGCGAGATCGTGCGCGGTGGTTTCGCCTGTGCTGGTGGCGAGGGGATTGGTGAACAGCGTCCGCTGATGGGGCTTGGCGGGGGCGATGTAGGCGGCGTCGACGGCGAGATCGTCACGTCGCAGCCGATCGATCTCGGAGGAGGAGACGGGGACGCAGCCGTAGTCCTGTTCGAGCCGCTGGAGCACATGCTCGGGAAGTTCGAAGCCTGGGGCAGCCATCGAGAGAATTTTGGCACCGAACCGGGCGAGGCCATAGGCGAGGGAGTGAGCGGTGCGGCCGTGCTTCAGGTCGCCCCAGAGGGCGACGTTCAGATTCTTGAGCGACCCTTTTTCGCGGCGAAGCGTGTAGAGGTCACACAGCGTTTGGGTGGGGTGTTCGTGGCCCCCGTCGCCGGCGTTGATGATCGGGATTTCGGCGAAGTCGGCGAGGACGCGGGCGGCGCCTTCGTTGGGGTGCCGGATGACGACGACATCGGCGTAGTTCTCGACGACGCGAATCGTATCGGCGAGCGTTTCGCCTTTGGCGGCGCTGGTGGTCTTGGGGTCGGCCGAGGAGAGGACCTGGCCACCCAGGCGGCCCATGGCCGATTCAAACGAGAAGCGGGTGCGGGTGCTGGCCTCGTAAAAGAGCGTGGCGAGCTGGAACTGGCTGGCATCGGAGCGGCCGCCGCGGATCCGCCAGGGGCGGTCCGGGTGGGTCATCGTCGCGAGGTAATCGTCGGCCTGATTGAAGATCGCGAGGATTTCGGCTTCGGAGAGATCGTCAATCGTGATGAGATGGCGGACCATGGCCAGGCGGAACTCCTCTGCGGAAAGGCAACGAGGGCGATCATACTGGCATGGCGAATTGGGGCCAGTGTGTGGCGCGGTGTGATCGTGTTCAGGCGAGCCGACCCTGTCAGGGGTCGGTGGAAACCGCGGCACGCTGTCATCGGCAAGCGGTCAGCACTCGTCTGTCGACCTGAAGTTGTCCGACAGTGTGCTCGCGCGAGACGTGTGTGCCACTGGCTTTGCCAGTGCCGTGATTGCGTGTTCCCGTTCGCACTGGCGAAGCCAGTGGCACACAACCGATGTGTGGTGCACGATCGAGCGCGATGAGACGAGGGCACTTGGCGGGGGTGCCTCTCCGCGATTGTGCGTTTTCCACCGACCCCTGACAGGGTCGGCTCGCCTGACGATACGGTGGGAGGGCGGTGCCCCGTGGCCTAGCGGGCGTTGAAGAAACGTTCGAGGCGGATGATTTCGCGGGGGAGGTACCAGATCGCGGTGTAGTGGCCCGAGTCGAGCCAGACGAGGCGGGCGTGGTCGCCGATGGCGGCGTGGAGGGCGCGGGCGTTCTCGGGTGGGATGACTTCATCGTGCGCGGCTTCGATCATGAGGACGCGGCGGTCCTTGAGGCGATGTCCGTAGGTGGCGGGATCGACCTGTTCGATCATCTGGACGAACTCCGCACGCGTCTTCCCTGAGGCGAGCCATTGCTCGCGGAATTCGCGGGCTTCGCGGTGGTCGAGGTCCCAGACGGCGTCACCCAGTTTTCCGCCACCCAGCACGATTCCAACGCGTGCGAACCGGGCGTCGATCGAACCGGCCAGGGCCGACATGATCCCGCCCAGCGAGATGCCGGTGATCCCCAGGCGTTCGGCGTTCACTTCGGGGCGACTGGCGAGGAAGTCGGCGGCGCGGCGGATGTCGAGCACGGCCTGGGTCATCCCCTCGACGGTTTCGGGGGGCGTTTTCGAGATCATGCGGCGAGGGGAGTTCGGGTCACGCCGCGGGCCATAGTAGGGCATTTTGACGAACAGGGCCGCGACGCCGTTCTGGGCGAGGTAGTTGGCGACGGTGCGGGAGAGGGGGAAGTCGCCGCCGAGAATGTGCAGGACGATGACGGCGGGGTACGGGCCTGGGCCTGCGGGCTGAAAGTACTCGGCGTGAACGGTGTTGTTGGGAACGCTCGTGGTGACGACGGGGGAGGGAAACGTCACGTCGTGTTTGCGGATGCGGGCATGGTCGTAGAGGACCCGCGTGCGGACGGGGAACGGTTCGGAGCCGAGCCGAAACCGCTCGGGGACGCGGGGTTCGTCGGGCCTGGCGGGCGGGGTGAGGGTGGATTCGGCGGAGATTGGCGCGAAGGATGGGGCCGGATTGGCAGGTGTCTCGGCGGCTGCGAGGGTCGGGGGGCGGGTTGATCCGCACAGGCTGGTGAATGCAATGACCGTGAGGCCGAGTCGCACTGCGGCGCTCAAGCGGTTGCCAAACATGGGCCGGTCCTCTGCTGGTTGAGTTTGTGTGGGCGTGGTGTGGTGGAACGCCGTTGGTGATGAGATCGGAGTGTAGCAGCCTGTGTGGAGGGGTGGGATTGGGTTGCCGGGGGCGTCGACTCTGGGAGGCTCGTTTACACGAAGACGCAAAGGAAAGGCAGATCAGGCACGGCTTCGAGGGTTGGGACGAGTGATGATGATGATTGAAGTCGGGGCGGGTGAGCCGACTCTGTCGCTGGGGCGTTTTTGCGTGGTGCGGGGTGGTTGGGCGCGGATGGTGTGGCTTCCTGTCGCTGCGCGACCCGACCACCAGGTGGTCAGGTCAGCCGCTGTTGGCGGCATTCGACTTGATTGGTCGACGGATTCGACTTGCGTTTGCGGCTTTGGCGATGGGCGGGTCGACTCATGGTCGGCATGCTTGCCCCGAAACGGTGCAAGCATGGCACACTGTGTGACTCGGTCGCTGCCAGACCCTGTCGCTGCCAGACAACAGCGAAGGGGCGGATGGCCGGGCTGGGCGCGTTTCGTCTGTTCGCGTGGGGCCCTATACTTCGAAGCCTGATTTTCGGTTTGGGGAACTTTGGATTGAGCGCGGTCCCGGCGTGTGGTTGGGCGGCGTTTTTTGACAGCGATTCATCGCAGCGGCGATTCTCGGCGTAAGGAGTAGTGACGTGGCAGAGCGCGTGATCATCATCGGATCGGGTCCTGCGGGTTGGTCGGCAGCGATTTATGTCGCGCGGGCCAGTCTCGAGCCGGTGCTGTTTGAAGGGGCCATCACGGAAGAGAATCGCCAGAAGGGGACGCTCCCCTTGGGGCAACTCGCGCTGACGACGGAAGTCGAGAACTTTGCCGGGTTTCCCGTGGCCGACTTGGGGGGGTACCTCGAAAAGGCGCTGCCCGAGGAACGGCGGCAGTTCATGGCGCCGCACCGGGGTCATGGGGTGAGCGGTCCGGAACTGATGGAGTTGATGCGGCAGCAGGCGCTCAACTTTGGAACGCGGATCATCACCGACGATATCGTCGATATCGATCTCTCCAAGCGGCCGTTCAAGGTGACGTCGCTCGAGGGTCAGGTGCTGGAGGCCGAGGCGATTATCATCGCGACGGGGGCGCGGGCGAATTACCTGGGGCTGCCTTCGGAAGACCGCTTCAAGAACATGGGCGTCTCGGCCTGTGCGGTGTGCGATGGGGCGTTGCCGCGATTCCGCGGGAAACCGCTGGTGGTGGTGGGCGGTGGCGACTCGGCGATGGAAGAGGCGGGCTACCTGACGAAGTTCGCGAGCAAGGTGTACCTCGTGCACCGGCGGGATTCGTTCCGGGCGAGCAAGATCATGGCGGAGCGGGCCTTGGCGAATCCGAAGATCGAAGTGAAATGGAACAGCGGCATCGAGGAGGTTCTGGGAACCGACCAGGATGGCGTGACGGGTGTGCGGATTCGCGGGACGGTCGATCCGGAGCGGGTCGAGACGCTGGAGGCGGCGGGTTACTTTGCGGCGATCGGACATACGCCGAACGTCGACTTTTTGAAGGGTCAGCTCAAGCTGACGGCGAAGAACTACATTCAATGGACGACGCCCCAGCGGACGTACACGAGTGTCGAGGGCGTGTTTGCCGCGGGCGATGTGGCCGACGACTACTACCGGCAGGCGATCACGGCGGCGGGGAGCGGCTGCCAGGCAGCGCTCGATGCCGAGCGGTGGCTGGCGCTGCAGGGCGTGCATTGAGAAGGCGGTTGGCCTCCGGGCGCTAACGCTTCCGGCTTCCTCCGATTTGGGGCGGAAGGTTAGCGGCGGAAGGTGTCGCTGTCGGTGGGGGCGTCTTCCGCGAGTTGGGCGAGCGGGACGGGGGCGATTGTTTCGCGGACCTGGACTTCGCCGGCGCGAATGGTCACCACGACTTCTTCGTGCGGGCGTGCGCCTGTGGGGATCACGCGGAGTTCGGTGGCGGGGCCTTGCAGGTTGATCTCGGTCACCTCGGCCCGCGGGAGCGTTTTGCGATAGTAGGCGATCAACTCGTCTTGTGGCTGGTCGTGGTGGAAGACCCACACGACGGCGTCCATTTGCGGGGTGCCGCCCAGGTCGTGGGAGGGGCCGACCAATCGCTCCCGCAGTCGCAGGGACTCGGGGATGGGGACGAGCTGGGCGTAGCGGGCGTGCCGCAGGACGGAACGGCTGTTACTGGTCTTGCCGGGGGCCGCGCCGGGCTGGATGGCTCCCGTCGAGCTGGATTGGCCACATCCGAAGGAGAGGACCGGCAGGAGGAGAGCCAGTGACCAGCCGATGCAGATTCCGGCGACAGGACGCGAGGCGTGGAAGTCGCGTGGTGCGTTTTTTCGGTGAAGGCGGGTCGCCTGTTGAACGGTTCCCGCTTTGCAAGACGAGTTGGGCTGGTGGCTGTGGCCGAGTTTGTCGTGCGCGAGAGAACTCGCACTGGCAAAGCCAGTGGCACACGGTACAACGGTCGAAGCATTGATCTGCCAGAGGCCGCACGACGGCGGTCTGGGTTCGGCGAATGGGCCGTGTTGGTGGTCGATGCGAGAATCCATTCCCGATCTCTTTCCGTGCGCGAAACCGCGCGACTTCAGGAGTTGCGATGCTGGAGATACCACTCGCCCTGTTCGAGTTCAATCTGGAGTACCTGCGGCTGCAGGTGCAGGATATTCCTTCGGAGTCGTTCTCCCAAGTCGCGTTTCCGGCGGGCAAGCCACCGCTGTGGATTCTGGGGCATCTGGCGATCGCGAATGACTTTACGCTGCAACTGGTGGGCGAACCGGCGGCGTGTCCTAAGGAGTGGCATGCTCAGTTCGGTCCGGGGTCCTCGGCCGAGGTGACGGGTGGTCCTGCGGCTGAGGAGTTGCTGGCGGGAATCTGGCGTGGAGCGGAGTTGGTCAAACAGGCGGTCCCGCGGGCGACGGCTGAGCGGCTGGCGCAGAAGCACTCGGTCCCGATGAAGCAACTGATTCGGTTCACGCCGACGGTGGGGGACCTGGTGGGGCATCTGCTGACGACGCACTTCGCGACGCACCTGGGGCAGCTGTCGGTGTGGCGGCGCCAGATGGGATTGCCTTCGGTGTTTTAGGGCACGGGGGAAGCCACGTTGACCCGGGGGCGGGTTGTCGCCTAGAAACTGCGGTGAGGGGACATTCGATTCGATGTCGAGGGATTGTCCCGGCGGCCAGTCCGAAGGAGTCTGACGTGGCGAAGAAGAAACCGGGATCGGGCGGCGAGACTTCGGGAGGCGACCGAGGTGCGGGCGAAGCCGTCGATACGCTGACCGGCCGCGATCATGACTGGCCGACGCTGCGGCAGTTCAACGTATTCCTCGAGAACAGCGTGGGGCGGCTGCACCAACTGCTGCGGCTGTTGGAAGAACGGCATATCCGGATTGTGGCCCTCAGCGTGGCGAATTCGGTCGACTGCGCGTTTGCCCGGCTGATGGTTCACGATTCCGACCGGGCCCGCGAACTGTTGCGGTTTTCGCAGTTTGCGTTTGTCGAGATCGATCTTGTCGGCGTGGAAGTTCCCGATAGCCCGCAGCCGTTCGTGCAGATCTTTCTGGCACTGCTGCAGGCCGAGCTGAATATTCAGTACACGTACCCGCTGATCTATCGCCGGAATGGGCGCGGGGCGATTGCGATGTACGTGGATGACATCGACCTGGCGCTGAAGACGCTGGGCGAGAAGGGGCTGGAGGTGGTGACGGAGCGGGATCTGCTGCTGGCGGATGATTTCTGAGTCTGAGCGCTTGTGTCGGGGGTGGGGGCCGCTGCGCGGGGGAAGCCTCACGGCTTCCGCTACAACCGGGAAGCCTCACGGCTTCCGCTACAGGCCTGGGGCCTTAATGCGTTGAGCGGTGGCGGGTGCAGAACTCCCAGAGGATGTCGTTCGCGAGGAGGCCGGTCGGGGAGCGGCCGAGGAAGTCGAGCGTGGGCTGACGGCCGGGCCAGGTGTGGCCGCCGCCTTCGATCTCATAGTAGATCACTTCGCGAGGGGCGCGATGGGTGGGGAGGCCGGGTTCGCGATAGACGAATTTGCGGATGGGCAGGCCGGAGGGGTCGACCCACTGGTCCTCTTGAGGGATCGGGGAACAGCCGGTGGCGCGGACCCAGGTGGCGATGGTCACGCTGACGGGTTGAAAGGTGGTCTGGGAGGGACTGCGCGGTCCGCGTCCGCCGAGGTGGGGCGTGAATTCGTCGGCGGTGCCGTGGAAGTGGAGGACCGACACGGGCGAGGTGGTCGGCGGGTGGTCGAGCACCATCTGGCCTGCGACCGAGCAAACGGCCGCGAATTCGTGAGGGAGTTCGGCGGCGAGGCGATAACTGAGCATGCCGCCGTTGGAGACGCCTGCGGCGTAGGTGCGGGTTGGGTCGCAGCCGAATTCGTCGCGAAGGCGAGTGAGCAGGGCGCGGACGAAGGCGATCTCGTCGATGCCGTACTTCCAGGCGTGGCCGCAGCAGCGACCGGCGTTCCAGGAGCGGGCATGGTCAACGCGGCCTGTTCCGTTGGGGAAGGCGACGAGGAAGCCGTGCTGGTCGGCGGTTTCGGTGAGGCCACAGAAGTCGGCCATGCGCTGGGCATCGATGCCGCCCCCGTGAAAGGCGAGCAGTAGTGGTCGGCCGGTGGCGGGGGCGGTGCCTTTTGGGTTATGGACCAGACAGCTTCGCGGCTGGTGGGGGGCTTCCGTCGGGCGCTCGTCGGCGGAGCGGATGTCGGCAGGGTCGCGCTCGGGAGGCGGGAGGTCGATTTCAATCCGGTCCATTCGGTGCACTCGCGTCGATCTGGCGGTCCCTGGGAACCGGGGCCGATTCAGGCAGCCTCGGTGAGTGGGGGCTGCGCGTCAAGCGGTGGGGGCAGATCGAGACGGGCTGAGGAGTGCGCCGGGGTTGCCGGAGGCGGGAGTTTTTGAGAACCACGAAGGCACCAAGGGCACCAAGGAAAGGCAACGCAAGGCAAGATACGGGTGCGCGTGAATGGAGGGAGAGACGGGGCGTGCGGGGGCGGGCCGACCCGGTTGGGGTCGGTGAAACCTCTTGTTTGAGGGGTGGCGGACGCTGGTGGGTTGACGAGGATGACTACGCGCCGGGGCTGTGCCCAGGGGCGCATCGGCTTTCCGGATCGTGCAATAAACACCGACCCCTGACAGGATCGGCTCGCCTGGGGAACGCCAGCGTCTTGTGGCGTGGCGCACTGCTGGGCAAGCCAGCAGTGGCCCCCGAAGGCTTCGTCTGAGCACGGCCCTGGTGGTCTGTCACCGCAAGGAACAGGCGGAGCGGACGTCGTCAGACTTCCGGCAAAGCGGGTTCTCGATCGGCGGAAATCTCACGATTTCCGCTACACCGCTTTACCGACGCAACCCACGTATCGAAGCGTGTCGCACCTCTTAATAGCGATATCCGCCACCGCCGCCACCTCCGCCGCCACCGCCACGAGGACGGTCTTCGCGGGGACGCGCTTCGTTGACGGTCAGGGTGCGACCTTGAAACGTTTTTCCGTTCAGGCCATCGACTGCCGCCTCGGCTCCATCCGACATTTCGACGAAGCCAAATCCCCGCGACCGGTTCGTTTCGCGATCGGAGATGATTTGAGTGCGGGTGACGGTCCCGAATTCGGAAAACGCCTCTCGCAAGTCTTCAGCCGTTGTCTGGAACGGAAGATTTCCGACGTACAGATTCTTCACCATAGTCATTCACCGAGCCGCACGGTGCGGCCCCCCGCTTACAGGGAAACAGACTGCCAAGCCTTCGTGAGCACGACGGCACGGTGAGCTGTTTCAGCGTTCTGGCCGAGCCGCCGGATCAAAACAGACAGAATCCGAACACCGCTCCACCCGCCCTGTCGATGGAACGACGCGGATTGGACCAAGATCGGTGCGCAGAAATAGGGCACGGGGCCATACCGAACAGCGTCCAGTACAGGCCAAGCCTTGGCTGCTTGAGATTTGCGAACAACGAGCCGCGAAATGCGACTGCGCTTTTTGAGCTAGAAGCTCGTCGACAGGGCAGAACGTCTGATTCGACGCTCACGAATTGACAATTGCCAATTCAAAGGCCGAATATAACGCACCAAAAGCGAGTCAAGAGGTCAATTCAATATTTTTTTTGGGAAATTGCAGGAAATTCCCGTTGCGGGGTGTGACGACAAGGCCATCACAAGCGTCTTTAACGGTCATTAATTGCAACCGCAGTTGCCATTGCATAGTCTTTGCAGTGCGAAATGCTGATCAGGACCTCGGTGATGCCCATTTTTGAGGCGATTGCCTCCGCTCCACCCGAGAGGGCGATGACCGGTTTACCGCTGACGAGCAGGCGGACTTCGATGTCCGTCCAGCCGACCGTGGCGCTCCAACCGGTGCCGAGGGCCTTCATCACGGCCTCTTTGGCCGCCCACCGGCCCGCGTAATGCTGCCCGGCCTCCTTCTTGGTGGCGCAGTAGCTCTGTTCGCCCGCGGTAAAGACGCGGGTGAGGAAATGCTCGCCGTGGCGTTCGAGCATGCCAGTGATGCGCGAAATCTCGGTGATGTCCGTTCCCAGGCCAATGATGGACATGGTTCACCCCCCTGCCCCGCGTGACGGTGTGGGCGCCGCGGGCTGTGGATTGGATCGGGTCGCGGACTTCCACAGGGCGATCGCGACGGTGATGAGAATGGCGAGCAGGCCCTCGCCCAAGGTCGCGGGCAGCGCGAATCGAGGCGGCACGGCGGGCAAGGATCGATATCGAAACTGGCAGTAGCCGGTCCAGCTCCGTTGATCGTCCCGGCGCTGGCGGATCTGCCGGGTCTGTTCCGCCAGAGCGGTCTCGATGACTGCAGGATCGGTCGCGTTGGTTTTGGACAGATCGAGTGCTCTCAAAATGTCGCCCGGGCCGGCCGGTGCGGATTCCGTTGGGCCGCTTGCCAGCAGTGCTCGCCGGTAGCCGGTCCAGGCGGTTCCGAACAGGCTTATCTGGCCAATCGTGGCGACGAGCAGCCACACGGTTGCACTGGGGAGTGTGCCGCGACCAAAGGCCTGGTCCAGTCCCGATTGCGTGACCAGCAGCCAAACGCCTACTGCGACAAGGATCGGGCCGAGTCCGAGTTTCCCGGCGAGGGGGACGACTCTTTGAGACAGCCCGGCGAACGCTCCCGCCAGTGCGGCGACCCCCACCGCGAGCAGGATCGATTCCCAGCCAGAGATTCGAGAACCGGGCGGCGACAGGGCGAGATCGTCGCTCACGGCTGAGGTCCCAGCCCGCAGGCCTTTCGCAGCCGACCGAGCACTTCGCGGGCTTTGTCGCGGGCGCGGGTGGCACCGGCGTCGAGCACGGATTGCACGAATGGGAGGTCCGCGGCCAGGTCCGCGCGTTTGGCGCGGGCCGGGGCGAACCAGGCGTCGGCGGCCTCGAAGAGCGCCTGTTTGGCTTCACCGTAACCCATTCCGCCGGCGCGGTACCGTGCGGCGAGGGTGGCCTGCTGCTCGGGCGTGGTAAACAGTTTGTAGAGCGTGAAGACCGAGCAGGTTTCCGGGATTTTGGGATCTTCGACGGGCGTGGAATCGGTCTTGATCGCCATGATTTTCTTGCGGAGTTTCTTGGGCTCCTCGAAGCAGTCGATCGTGTTTTCGTAGCTTTTGGACATCTTGTCGCCGTCGGTGCCGGGCACCTTGGCCGAGTCGTCGAGGGTGCGGGCGCTGGGCAGGACGAGGATTTCGCCGTAGAAATTGTTGATCCGCTGGGCGATATCTCGGGCGACTTCAATGTGCTGCACCTGGTCGACGCCGACGGGGACGACATCGCTGTCGTAAGCCAGGATGTCGGCCGCCATGAGGACGGGGTAGGTGAACAGCCCGGCATCGGCGGCGAGGCCCTTCGCCTTTTTGTCCTTGTAGGCGTGGCATTTCTCAAGCAGCCACATGGGGGTGACAGTCATCAGCAGCCATTGCAGTTCGGCGACTTCGGGCACGTCGGACTGGAAGAAGAGCGTGGCCTGGGCGGGCTCGAGGCCCAGGGCGAGCAGGTCGAGGGCGGCGTCGTACCGCAGTTCGCGGAGTTTCGCCCCGTCGCGGATCGTGGTCAGCGCGTGCCAGTCGGCAATGAAATAGAACGACTGCGCATTCCCCTGCAGCGCGATGTATTGGCGAATCGCGCCGAAGTAGTTGCCCCAGTGAAATCGCCCGGTGGGCTGAATTCCCGATAACACCCGCATGGTAAACGACGACTCTTTCGTGAGACGGACTGGAGGGTGGGGTTACTCGCCGGGCATTTTCAGGGTGCCGATCAGGTCGGTGATGGAGGCGACGCCTTGCGAGGCGACGGCTTGGGCGAGGTCGTCCACGAGTCTCCCTGCGAGGCCGGGATTGTAGAAGTTGGCTGTTCCAATTTGTACGGCGGTCGCGCCGGCTACGAGAAACTCCATCACGTCGTCGAGGGATTGGATTCCACCCACGGCGAGGATCGGGACTTTCACCGCGCGGTGCACCTGCATCACCATCCGCAGGACGATCGGCTTGATGGCCGGACCGCTGAGGCCCCCGACGCCATTGCCCAGAATCGGCCGGCGCTTCCGCCAATTGATGGCCATGCCTTGAAAGGTGTTGGCGATGCTGACGGCGTCGGCCCCGGCGTCGGCTGCGGCACGGGCGGTGATGCGGATATCGGTGATGTTAGGGGTCAGCTTGGCAATGATTGGCAGCGGGCAGACGTCGCGGACGCCTCGGACAATTTTGTCGATCGATTTCGGCTCGATCCCGAAATCCAACCCTCCGGACACGTTCGGGCAGGAAATGTTCAGCTCGACTCCGGCAAGGCCCGTGACTTCGGCCAGGCGGGCGGCCATACGGATGAACTCGTCTTCCGTGTGCCCCGCGATGTTGGCGATGACCGACGTCCCGAGGCCCTTGAGGTAGTCGAGATGGTTCGCGAGGAAGTATTCGAGTCCGTCGTTGTCGAGGCCGATCGCGTTGAGCAGGCCCGAGGAAGTTTCGACGGTGCGGGGAGGCGGATTGCCTTTGCGCGGCTGGGGGGTGACGGTTTTGGGGATGATCCCGCCGAGCCGGTCGAACGGGACAAACGCGGCCATTTCCCGCGCATAACCAAATGTCCCCGAGGCGACGAGGATCGGGTTTTTGAGCTGGAGGCGGCCCAGCGAGACGCCCAGCGCGACGTCGGGGGAGGCGCCTTG
>JAIXZD010000013.1 GCA_027489895.1 Planctomycetaceae bacterium | reverse complement strand
GACGAGCTGAAAGTCGCGACGGCCCACCTCGAAAAGATGGGCGAAGCGAACAAGAAGTCGGCCTACGAAGACATCATCTGGGCGCTGATCAACACGAAGGAGTTCCTGTTTAACCACTAGGAACGGACGGCCGCTCTCACGGAGTGGTCAGGCAGATTGAAACCAAACAGCTCCGCCGGAATTTATTCCGGCGGGGCTGTTTTTGTTTTTGGCGAGAGGATTCAGGTCAGCTCGCCGTAGCAGCGTATCGCCTCAATCGCGATCTGGCAGAACGTATCCGCTTATGAGACGATGAGAATTTGGAAGAGCGCCGAGTGAGATGTGTTTCGTTGCTGGAATCAAAGGAGGTCGGCGATGATCTATCGCGTCGCATTGCATCAGGACGAAGACGGCTATGCCGTGTCGGTCCCCGGACTTCCTGGTTGCTGGTCGCAAGGAGCGACTGAAGAGGAGGCGATCGAGAACATTCAGTCGGCGATTCGCGCGTATCTTGAGGCCGCCGAAACGCAATTGGCTGGCGAGCAAATCCGCGAAATTGAAGTGGCGTTGTGAAGTGCCGCGAATTCCGGGGATCAACCACCTCGACGCGATTCGAGCCCTTCGGAAGATGGGATTCGAAGTGGTTCGAGAAGGAAAGCATACGGTAATGACCGATGGCTCGCGGATTCTCACCATTCCGAGGCACAACCCGATTCACGCGTTCACCATGGGCGGGATCGTGCGTGACGCAGGGCTGACACCGGAGGACTTTCGACGGTCGCTTTGATGGACCGGGAATCGAGAACCACCGACCCCTGACAGGCTCGGCTCGCCGGCTGACTGGCGTGGGGGGACTCTTCCCCTCAGATCGCCGTGTTTTGCCAGTTGTCGAGCGTGTCGAGGCGGGCGACGTCGACCGAGACGGCCAGTTCGTGGTCGCCGCCGCCCAGGATCACCCCTTGCAGCGGGGCGACATCGCTGTAATCGCGGCCGAAGGCGACGGTGATGTGCCGGTCGCCAGGCAAAAGGTTGTTGGTCGGGTCGAAATCGAACCAGCCCAGCTCTCCCGCGAAGATCGAGACCCAGGCGTGCGAGGCATCGGCCCCCACCATCCGTTCCTGCCCGGGGGGCGGGACCGTTTCCAGGTACCCGCTCACGTAGCGTGCGGCAAGGCCGATCGACCTCAGGCAGGCGATCGTGAGATGCGCGAAGTCCTGGCAGACGCCGCGTTTGCTGTCGAACACCTCGCCCACGGGAGTCGCCAGCGTCGTCGCTTCAGCATCGAACGTGAACTCGTGGAAGATGCGAGCGGTGAAGTCGCTCATCGCGTCGAGAATCGGACGGCCGGGCGAGAAGCTCTGCCAGGCATAGTCGGCAAATCGATCGCTCGTGGGGATGAACGGCGACTCGAGGACGAACTCGCGCTCGGTGGGATAGGGGACCGATGCATCGCCCGGTTCGGCCCCAAACCCGATCATCGGCGAAAGCAGGGCGCGGATCTGTTCCCACGGGGGAGACGGGCAGAGTTGTGGCGGCTGGTCGGTGACGGTCACCTCGCTCACGCTGGCAACCGAGGCGCGCTGATGCGGCGTCTCGATCGAGAAGTACCAGGTCTCGTTGCCGTAGTGATCAAACCGCCGGGAGCGGACGTTCGGTTCCGGCTCGATCACCAGTTGGGAGGACTGGCAGGTCTGGCGGGCCGTGCCACGCGGCACCAGATGCGCGATGTTGTGACAAAGCGAGACCGCGGACTGGTACTCGTAGGTCGTGCGGTGAGTGATTCGATAACGAGGCACGGCTGGACCGGTCAAAAAGTCGCGGGACACAAGACGCCCGGGAAGTCATCCCCGACGCCAGCCACAGACATCCGGCGGCTCGCTGCCGGATGAGGCTCGGCCGTCTGCTCAACCTGTCCACCCAGACCCGCATCGCGAGCACGCCATGCAGCGTTCTGTCAGAACAGCTCGTTCACCGCCAACTGGAGTATAGCAGTTCCGGAGTGTTGACGCGGACCCAGGTGCCAGGGCTTTCGCTTTGTTCAAGCGGGCACCAGGCACGCTGGGGTCTCGGGGTGTGCCATGCTTGCACCGTTTCGGGGCAAGCATGCCAATTAAGGGACGGCGCGGCAGTCACCCAGACCGCCTGTTTCCTGGAACTCGACGAACGATTTTGTTCGCAACCCGGATGCCGGGAGCGGCTTCCCTGCAACAGTGCCTGTTCATGGCGGTTGTACACGGACGATGTGGCTTCCTGTCGCTGCGCGACCCGACCACCTGGTGGTCGGGCCACCCACGTTTTCCCGTGCTTTCTAGGAGGTCTCGCGCTGTCGTCGAATTCAACGAGAGTTCACGGCTTTGGCGAGGGGCCGGGCTGCCTCATGGTCGGCATGCTTGCCCCGAAACGGTGCAAGCATGGCACGTCCATTGATCCCATCGCGCCAGGTGCCTTCTTGAGCAACCAGGCGAAGACGCTGCTATTTCTGGGCGTCGCGGCGCTGGCGGATGAGAGGGATGAGCACTTCGTCGAGCGGTTTGAGGCCCTCGTCGGGGTGGACCGGGTAGAGGCCCGATTGATAGTGGGCGACCTTGCCATCGGGCGTGATCACCACCCACAGTGGAAGCTTGGCACCGACATCCCGCGGATCGCCAAACTTCGCGAGCAGGGAGCCGTCGTCCGTTGCGATGGGATAGGCAAGGTTCATGAACGACTTGAGTTTGCCCGCCGCCCGGGCGGCCGTGGCGAACTGGTCGGGCTTGCCGAACCGCTCATCGACGGCCACGCCCACCACCTGCACCCCGAGTTTCTTTCGTTTGCCGTACAAAAAGTCGAGGTACCCGACCTGGCCATACGGCTCGAGCAGCGGCTCTTCGTGGTAGTCCCAAAAGTGCAGAACGAGAATCTTGTCGGCCAGCAGTTCGGGGTCGAGAGGCTTGCGGTCGGTCCCGATCAACCGGAGTTCCGGCGCGGGCTTGCCGACATATCGGCCGGCCAGTTTGCCGACATCATCGGCCCGCTGCTGCTGGCCGCGGACATCGCGGGTGATCCCCGCGATGAGGCTGGCGATGGGCGTCTCCTTGACCAGCGGCTGGAGTGTTTCCAGGGCCGTGGAGGCAACGGCGAGTTGCCCGTCGGCCAGTTCGGGCTTGATGTCGTCGGGTTCGCGGGCGAGATCGGTCCGCAGTTTGGAGAGCGTGTCGAGCGCGGGCGACAGTTTCGCCCAGACCGCTTCGGTCACCGGCTTTGTCGAATCGAGCTTCATGCGCAGGGAGAACTCATCCCCCTGCCCCAGGAACAGTTTTTCCTCGCATTCCATCACCAAAGGGACTGCCTTATCGACCCAGAGAACGCGTCGTCGGCCCACGTTCGTAGTCACCTCGACCTTCCAGCAATCGGTTTCGCCCCGACGATCGTCGCCCTGGACTTCGAATGACTCGCGACCCGACTGCCACGCCGAGTTTTCGGTGAGTGGCTCGGGGGAGACGAAGATGGGGGTGGGCAGCGGGATGGGTGAGGGGTTGCCGTCGTGCAGTTGGAGCAGGCGAATCGCGAAGGCCTGCTGCGGTTGCCAGGCGGTGGTGTAGGTGAGTGCTCCGAACCGGCCGGGCCAGGGCCATTCTCCGCCGCCCTGCTCATCGAGCACGAAGAACAGTTGTTTGCGTTCGGCGGTGGGACTGGAGGCAAACACCAGCATCGAAAACTTCTTCACCGGCTGCATCGACTCGCCCCGACCCACAGGGCTGAGCGTGCCGGAGTATTTCAGCTCGACGGCGGGTTGCTGGTCGAGCGGAGAGGCCGCGCAGGCAACCCCTGTGAGGGCCCAGACAACGAAGGCAAAACTGACCGATGCAGCGGTCAGCGAAGAAGTGGACGGCATCGCCGGTGTCTCCCGAGGGGTTCGCACCGGCGTTTCCAAAGCGCAGCGGTACTGGACCAACGGATCGGCAACGGGCGATCCGTTTGGACGAACTCCGATCCTACCGGGAGCAGGCACCCACGGCCATCCCGCGCTGCTGTCGTGTCTGGTACGGGTGCGATAGGTTTTTTCACCACCAAGGCACGAAGGCACCAAGGAAAGGCAGATCAAGGTTTGCTGGAACGACTGCCAGAATGGGGGACGGCGGAGGAGATTGGTGGGAGAGACTGGCGAACAAAGTCGGGAGGCGAGCCGACCCTGTGAGGGGTCGGAGACTACCGCGACGGCATGCAGACGTCTGCTCAGTGCAATCCCCTGCCCTGCCCGGGGGGCGAATCGTCGGGTCTCCATTGCCGTCGACATCGACATCTGCGGTTGCCACCGACCCCCCACAAGGGCGGCTCGCCTGTCCCGCTGACACGGCCTTTCCTTGGTGGCTTGGTGGTGAAAGCATTGGTGGTGAAAGAAAAAGTCCCGTGTTCCGCCTGGATTCGCGGAAACGGGACTGTCTTCAGCAACTTGGTCGGTGTCTGGGACTCAGATGGTCGTTTGGGTCTTCGGTGGTTCGGCAAGCGCGGACTGTTCGGCACGGAGTTCGTCGAGCAGCGGCCAGAGTTCGTCGATCTGCTCCTTGAACAGGTCGCCGATCAGTACGTCGGTCACCAGTCCCTTGCGGTCGGAGTGCTTGCGGACGAAGCGACCGAAGTTCAGCCCGTCGTAGAACTCGCAGACGAGGCGTCGCATCCGATCCATGCCCGCCATGTAGTCCGGACCCCACTGCCCCAGTTTCGCTCCCGAGGTATCCCCAGCGGCCAGGCCTTCACAGATCGCGTCCGCCGCATAGGCCCCGGATTTCAAAGCCAGCAGCACGCCCGAGGAGTAGAGCGGGTCGAGGAAGCCGAAGGCGTCGCCGACGAGGACCCACCCATCCCCCGCCACCTTTTCCGACCGGTACGAGTATTCCTTGGCCGCGCGGAACGGGGCGATCCGCTCGGCGTTCTCGATCCGCGGCCCGACGCCCGGACATTTCGCGACCTCTTCAAAGTAGATCGTTTCCAGGTCCTTGCTGGCACGGCCGGTGAACAGGTAGTCGAAAGGAGCGACGACCCCGACGCTCAAAACGTCGTCATGGAGGGGGATGTACCAGAACCAGCCCTTTTTCCCCTTCGTCTGCATGACGATCGTCGCGCCTTCGTCGCGACCCTGATCGCGATAGGCCCCTTTCCAGTACGTCCAGACCGCGGCCTTTTTGAGGACCGGGTCCCATTGCCGAAGGCCCAGGCGGTCCTGGATGAGGCAACTCTGGCCAGCGGCATCGACGACGACCTGACAGCGAATCTCGCGCTGGTTGCCGGCCTCGTCGACCGTCCGGACACCCACGGCTCGCTCGTTCTCGAAGATGACATCGAGAACGCGGACGCCTTCGTGAACATCGACGCCATGATCACGGGCGTTGTTCAGCATCATCAGGTCGAAATCCTGACGGTAGACCTGCCAGGTCTGCGACGCTTCCTGGGGTTTGTGGTCGTAGAAGTAGAACGGTTCGGACAGCTTGCCATGCTCGGAGACAAACTGGACGCTGTGCTTGTTGACGAACCGGCTGCCCTTCATTTTGGGGAGCATTCCCAGCCGTTCGAGCACCCAGAACGTCTCGGGGATGAGCGACTCGCCAATGTGGTAGCGGGGGAAATGCTCACGCTCGAGCAACTGGACCTTATAGCCCTTCTGGGCGATGAGAGTCGCTGTGGTGGAGCCAGACGGGCCTCCGCCGATGACAACGACATCTGGTTCGGAAGTCGAATCGTGAGCTGGCAGGATCATGGTCGGGCCTGTTTCTCCGAAAGGGGGTGAAGTGAACCCACGTGTCGAGATAAACCGCAATTCTCCTGATTTCTACACGACAACAGTTGTTGAAACAAGAGTTGTCTGAACAGGACGAAGACTTCTTTTCAGGGTGTTTTCGTCATTTGGGGGCTGCTCGCCCGAGTCTCTTCCGCGCAAAATCGGGTGGGTGTCGACCGCGTGCGCTCCCGAAGTGCATCCTCTCTGGAGACTGCAATGTCTTGCCAATTCAGCGGTTACGACATGCTTCGGGCTGCCAGACGCCGTTTTCTGGGGACGGGCCGTGTTTCCCGGCTGGTTCTCCTGGTGGTGCTGACGGGGACAACGGCGTTCCTCCCAAGACCTGTTGTCGCCGGTGAACCGACCGCGCGGCTGATTCACGAATGGGGGGCCAAGGGCGAGGCTCCCGGCGAGTTCTCGTCCCCGATCGGCATCGCCTGCACACCGGGCGATCAACTCGTCGTCACCGACCTCAACAATGCCCGCGTTCAGGTTTTCTCGACCGACGGAACGCCTCAGGGCGGGTTCGATCTGGTCCGCGACAAGCCCGAGCGGAAGAGCACGGTGGTGGGCGGCATCGCGATCGACGCCGAGGGACTGATCTACTTGTCCTTCATGGTTCAGCACAAGATTGCCGTGTTTCGACACTCCGGGGAGTTGGTGCGGGAGTGGGGGGGACCGGGGGCCGAGCCGGGGCAGATGCAGCAGCCGGGCGGGATGGTCTGGCTCGACGCCGAGACGTTGCTGGTCTGCGACCAGTGCAACCATCGCCTGCAAAAGTTCACTCGGGAGGGGAAGCTGCTGGGGGTATGGGGCGGCTATGGCTCGAAGGCGGGCGAGTTTGGCGGCGCGAACAGCCGCGGCTCGCGATTTGGGGGGCCGCATTTCGTCGCCCGCGACAGCCAGGGGCGGTTGTACACGACGGAAGGGACCCAGGGGCGGATCCAGGTGCTTACGGGGGACGGGGCGGCGCTAAGGCAATGGGGTGAGAAGGGCGACGGCCCCGGTGGCTTCGGCGACTACCGCTTCGGCAACCAGACAGAAACGATGGGGCCCATCTCGATCGCCGTCGACCGCCACGACCGTGTCCTGGTGAGCAGCCTGAACGACCGCGTCCAGGTGTTCACCCTGGAAGGGAAGTGCTTGTTTGCGATCAAAGGCAATGGCCGCGACGACGATGCGCTATTGCACCCACACGGCATGGCGTTCGACCGGCCTGGGGCGCTCTACCTCTGCGATTCGGGAAACCAGCGAATTCTGAAGTTTGAATTGCCGGCGCCGTAGGCCCAATCGCTCTGTTGCGCGGGAATCGTTCGACGTGCGCGAGGTCACGCGTCCACGATCCTGCCCTACGAAACTCGTCGCAATTAAGAACACGCCAGACGATGAGTAACGCGGATTGCATATGGGGTTACTCAGCCACATGGGGCGCCTGGCAAGGAAAGCAGCAGAATAGGTGGCTCGACGATGTCACTCATCCACCGTGAAATACGGAGTGCCATATTGGTCAATACCGAGGCAGTAACTGAAGGCGACAACGGGCCAGGTCGACCGCGCGACGATCTGCGGTGGTGTCGCGTGGTGATCTATACGCACGTCATGATCCTCGCGCTCTCGCTGCTCGCGACTCGCTTGGATAGAGGCCTGTTCAGGCTCTCTTTCGAGACCAAGGAAGGCATTCTTCGGCTACTACTCCCGCCAATGCTCTACGGACTCTATATCTCCCCGATTGTTACCATCGTCGTCCTCAGTCGACTGAAACACTCCTCGAGCGCGTATTGTCTTGGCATCTTTCTTCTGGAAGTCGTGTTGTGTTTCGTCCAGATGCTGCTCATGCTGCCCCTGGTCCAATAGTCCTGTCGGGCAGGAGCCTGCCATACGGAACTGAGTGGTGCGGGACTGAGTGGTGCAGGATGCGGTGATGGATTGTGATCGTCATAGAAGAGTTTGCAGAGTGATCGCAATTGCTACGCCGACGAGGCAACCGGCGGAGAACAGCAACTCACGGTCGTGCCATCGCAGCGTGTGCCAGCCGCGGAATTCGTAGCGGGTCCACAGGATCGTCGCGCCGCAAGCCACCTTGAGCGCCCAGAGCCAGAGCGGTAACTGGCCGGCCCGGCCAAGTTCGAGCCAGTCCGTGACGCCGAACAGTCCGAAGACGAGCGCTGCGGCGAGGAGCGAGCGACGGCGACGCGAGTTCGCCCGTGTCGCATAGCGCAGAAGAAGGGCCGCGACACCCCACCAGAGGACGCCTTCGATGAGATTGAATCCATCGTAGAAAGTCATGTTGTTCAGGGGCCTCGACGGGGCCGATCGTACCAAGGGCGACTGTTCGACCGCGACACGCGGGCACGGTGCTGGTACTGGAACGAGGTGACACTTGCGGAATCAACAGGTCGCGGGCTGGCTCAGTCCTGCATGGCGGGCGGGAGACCACTGCTTTGGAGAACTTTGTATCCCTTGGATTTCGAAGAGCGACGGCCTTTTTTGCGTGTTTCCTTTTGCCTCGTGAACCCTTCCGGACTCCAAAAATTTTTAAGGTGCGATCCCGAGCCAGCGTCAGGATGAAGTGACTCGGGAATACGCCAGGAATCGGCTCATCCCGATCACTTTTCGTTCAACAAATATCTTCAAAGCAGTGCGCTCCGGCCAGCCTTCCTGGATTGGGAGTGTCGGCTGTGCAATGGCGTGGTGGCCGTTCCCTTGTCAAATCATCTCAAGGCGGTCGCCCGTGTTGATCGGTCGCCGCGTCACGCACGTCTTGCAGATACGAGTGATTGGAATGGTCCGTGAATGGCTTCACCCCACGCCAACAAACCAGGAAGGCAGGCAGGAGCCTGCCCTACGGAACTGCGGAACTGGCCGCTTTTGGGGCCGAGGTTACGAAGGGATTCGATGGGGAGATCAGCGGTCATCGCCTTGCCACCACAGTTTCCGAAACGTCGGCTGGCGGCCCGCCCAACTCTTACTGCCGAGTGATTTGCCGCCTTTGTCGAAGTACGCCCGCAAACTGAGAAGATCGACGTTCTTCCATGAGGACATGCCCTCACCATCGCTGGTCCTGAAGTCCTTTGGCTCCAGAGTCACGGTTTGCGTATCGACGCCGCCGTTGAGCTTCACGACGGCCACGAACTCCTGTGACTTGCCCCGGTATGACCGGAAGAAGTTCTCCGTCAGCACGATCACCAATTCGTTCGGTTGTTCGGCCTGCACTTCAAGGGCGAGCCGCTGTCCCGTTTGCCCCTGCCACTTCGGATCGGTCAGCTTGCGAGTCGAGAATTCCCAATGATGTGGATTGCCAGCCTCCAACAGGTACCAGTCCTGCCAGCCGTGAGAAAAGTCGTCAATCACCGGGTTGGGGTTGTCCGTGGCCACCACTGTTGCACGTTCCAGCTCCAGCGGCACAACCGTGTGAACCATGGAACTGATCGCAAACCGCTCTGTTGGTCGAGCAAACGGTTCCGACTCTTCCTTCTTCAAACCATAAACGACATTGGCGAAGGCAAAGAGAGGTTGATCGACGGCCAGGATCGGCAGCTTCGCCGTCCAGGCGTCTTTATTCCTTCTGGCATCGGCTGACCGCCAGAATCTCGCTCGTGGATCGGGATCGACCGAATAGTAAATGTGAACGTCGGCCACCATCTGCGACAAATCGGGCATGACCTGCAATTCGGGAACGTGATCCTCCGTCGCCAGCACCAGTTTCGAGTCGGGCGTCTTTGGAAACGTAAAGCTCGACTTGAGGTATTGGTCGAACCAGAGCGGCCTCGTCACAGCGAACTCCGGCGTGAACCGATGGTTCATGTGCGGAGTGAATGAGTATCGGACGGTCTTGTGCGGGATCAACTCGCCGGTGCGGTAGGTGTCGTCCATGATCCCGTGGAAGTCGTTGGTCGATCCCAGCCACAGCAGCGGCGATTGAATGAGCGGAGCATACGACTCGAAGCCGATGGTCGCATTGAACAGCTTCACGTCGCCGTTGGGCGTCTCCAGCTTCACCTGCGGTAAGAGCGGCCAACGTTCCGTACGAAAGCCTGATCCACCCACGGAAGGAGCAGCGGCCTTGACTCGGTTGTCGGTCCCGGCAACGTAAACAGTCAGATTGCCGCCCATCGAGTGTCCGTATACGCCGAGCTTGTCGGGATCGGCTTCGGGTTGTTGTTCCAGAAACGTCAGGCCACGTCTGGCTCCGAGCGTCAGCAAATACCAGTTGTTGTTGCGGGGGGATTCGAACGGATCGAGGTATTTCTCGCCGGGCTTGAGGTTGAAGTAGCCCGGCACGTTCCTCTGCGTTGGATCAACGGCTCCCCAATCCGTGTT
>JAIXZD010000132.1 GCA_027489895.1 Planctomycetaceae bacterium | reverse complement strand
GGCCTGGCTGGTTGCGTTATGTCCGCTCGCGATGCGAAACGAACGCTGACTGTTGGGCGGCTTGGGACGCGCGTCGGGTCGCGACAGGTCTGGTCGGGTCTGGCCTTCTCCGGGTTGGTTTGGGTTGGGCTTGTCGTGGCCTGGCTGGGTGGTGGGACGTGGGGAGCGGCGGCGCAGGCGCCCAAGAAGTTTCCGTATGAGGCGGTGGTCCGGCAGGACGATGTGTCGGTGCGGAGCGGGCCGGGGCGGAAGTATTACCCCACCTCGAAGCTGAGAACCGGCGAGCGGGTGACTGTCGTCCGGCATGATCCGGGCGGGTGGTATGTCATTCAGCCCCCGGCGGGGAGCTTTAGCTGGGTTCCCGCCCGCGCGATCGAGCGCACGGCCGAGGGTGTGGGGACGGTGACGGTCAACAACACGTCGGCCCTGGTCGGGAGCGACGAGAGCGACCTGCGGGATGTCGAGCAGCGGCGGCTGCGGAAGGGCGAGTCGGTTGAGATTCTGGGCGAAAAACTGCTCATGGATGCGACCGGTCGCAAGGAGCTATGGCTGAAGATCGCGCCGCCCAAGAACGAATGGCGGTGGGTGCTGGGCCAGTTCGTGACGACGGATGTTGCTTCGGTGACGGGGGGCGAGGGGGCGGTCGAACTGCCGGGTGTGGCCACGGTACGCGGGCTTGAGACGCGCGGGGACGCGGCGGGACAGGGTCTGGATCTGACGGCGACGGAGGTCGAGCCTGAGTTCACTGGGGCGCCTGGCGGCGCGGCCCCGTTGGATCAAGGTGGGTTGGGTCAGGCTGGTGGTCGCGATGCGGACACCGGTGTGGAACGGGTGCGTGCTCCGAAGGGTGTGAATCCGGTGCGGGGTGTGGCGAAGGGGCGAGGTCCGCAGTTGGCGGCCCCGTCGTTGGATGAAGCGAGCCGGGTGCTGGATGAGATCGGATCGGGGCTGGTGCCGGTGGAGACGGAGGCGTCGTCTCAGCCTGAGTTGTTGCGGTCCGAGACGGTGCGGCCCGAGTCGTTGCGGGCGGGGCCATCGCCACGAGCGCTGGAGGGGAAGTTGACGGGCGAGGTGGCGCGGGCGGAGGCGCGACGGCTGGATGCGCGGTTGCAGGCGATGCTGGAGACTCCGCCTGAGACGTGGGACCTGGAGGGTCTGCGGGGTGAGTACGACCAGCTTCTCGCGGAGGCGGAGGATGGCGAGGTCGATGCGTTGATTCAGACGCGGCTGATGCTGCTCAAGCGGTATGAGGCGACGTATCGGGAGGCGGCGCGGATTGCCGCGATTCGACGGGCGACGGATGAGCGCGATGCCGAATTGACGGCGAAACTCGCGAAGCTGGAAGCGGGTGAGAAGGCGGGAGGGGGGAAGCCGGTCGATGAAGAAGAGTCGGAATCGACGGGCAGCTCGATCGTTCTGGCGGGCGGTGAGGAGTCGGCAGAGGATGTGACGACGGCGGAGGCGCGAAAGCCGGCGCGGGCCGATCGGGACCCGACTCCGGAGGAAGTTCTGCCGCCGATTCCCGAGATCGCGACCGCCTCGGCCACCGACCTGTCGACGACGCCTGCAACCGGTGGAGCGGGTGCGACCCCGGCCGGTCCCAATGGGGGGCCTTCGCTGGGTGCGCCGGCGACTGGGAGTGTGGGGCCGGGACTGGGAGGAGAGTCGACGGGTGGGGCACGGCCGGGGCCAGGGGTTGGTCCGGGTGCTGGGCCGGGTGTTGGGCCAGGTCCTGGGGCAGGGCGGGGCGTTGGTCCGGGGCAGGCGGCGGCGCGGGCTCGGTTTGCGGGCGCGGGGCTGGTGGTGAAGAGTCCCGACAAACGGCATCCGTTCGAGCCGCCCTATCGGCTGATCACGCCGCAGGGGAAGCATCTGGCCTGGCTGATCGCGAACCCGGGGTTCGATCTGTCGCCCTGGGTGGGAAAAGCAGCGGGCCTCAGCGGGGAACGCTCGAAGGCACCGCAGCTAGGCAGCGACCTGATCCGGGTGACGGGCGCGACGGCGGTGAAGCTGGCGCCGTAGGGGCGGTGTTGCGAGCCTGTCGACTGGACAGGGACTGGACACCTGATCGGCTGGCCAGCATGATCTAGGGTTAAGGTTGCGCCTTGTGTCGGTCTGCGCGGACCGCGCCGCCGACCCTGGAAAACACCGGACCCCTCTGACGCCTTGGCTTCCCTTTTGAAGGAACGGGCCCGTCCAATGTTCTCCTTTGGGAAGAGGCAATTCGTCGACATTGTCTATCGAGGTTACTGTCCTCACTGTGCAAGATTCGGCGCAACTGAGTTTTACAGGGAAGAGCACCAACCCGTCGCAGAACGCCCGGTGAAGCGATGGTACCGGTGCAAACGGTGTCACATCGATACAGATGTCGTGGGCAGCGTGTGGGATGTGGATCGAAGGCTGTACTGAGCTTTGCAGCGGGCAATTCATCTCCGAGTGATGTGGGTGGCCCGGCGCGTCTTGTGGAAGTTGAAGAGACAAGTAACGTGGGTATTGCGATGAAGGCCCCTTGTGACGGCGTCACCCAGACGCACAAAGCAGCGTCTGGGGCACCCGCCGTTAGGCCCCGCCGACCGCGTGGATCGCGATGCAGTTCCCCTCGCTGTCTTCGATTTCCGCGACCCATCCCAGTTCGTCGCCACTCCCATCTGCGATTCTCGTTTTCGGATAGAGCACCTTCGCGCCCGCATCGGTCGCCCGCTTCAACGTGTCGTCAATCGTTTCGACGCTGAAGTAGACCCGCGCCCCCTGTCGACCGGGCACATAGCTCTCTCCCTTCGCGAGGGCACCGGTGATGCCCGCGCCACCATCGGCTGACGGAAACATCGCCATCGCGTTGCCATCGATGGTCGTCCGTTCGAACCGGTACCCGAACACCTGTTGATAGAACTGCACCGCCCGGTCCAGATCGCGGACGGGAATCTCGAAATAGCATGCGGGGTTCTTCATGACGACGAGGCTCCGAAGGAAACGGATGGAAAGCGAAGCCGGGGTCGACCACGGCGGTAAGCCCACACTCGGCTTTGGACGTCGGGGTTGCAGAGGAACAAGGGGAGCGGGAAAACAGGCACGGTGACAATGGGGAACGTAGCTGGTTCGACTGCGCGATGGTACGTGGAAGGCCGGACGGTGGGAGTTCCCATCGAGTGTGAGGATCGACAAGGGGGGGGTGGGGGTGCTCGATGACCGGCTCTTGTGACTGAGTCACCCAGACGCTCAAAGCAGCGTCCGGGCCACCCGCCCACTATCATTCGACAAACAGACGCTTTTGCCGGATGAACCGAGTATCTGTGGACCAGGCGAGTTCATTCGTCCACAGAGTGACGTAGATGTTCACCGATTGAAGACCACGCCGTTCACCGCAATGTCTCCGTCCGCTTCATCGGATTGCACCTCATGAGAATCCTGCTGTCTGTTTTGTCCCTATTGCTGGCTCCAGCCGGTGTCTTCGCCGAGGGGTTTCCCCGCTTTGAGGGAGAGGTCCTCGATCCCGACATTGGGAAGGTCTGTTATGCCGTCACCCTGGCTGACGTGAACGGCGATGGCAAACCGGATGTCGTGGCGCTCAGCGAGAACCGCGTGCAGTGGTACGAGAATCCCTCGTGGACGAAGCACGTCATCCTCGAAGACGCCACCGAGCGGGACAACGTGTGCATCGCCCCGCACGACATTGATGGGGATGGCCAGGTCGATTTTGCAATCGGTGCCGGTTGGACGAAGATCGGCACGATTCAGTGGATCTCGCGGAGTTCCGACCCGGCCGCCAAGTGGAGCGTCCACTTCACCGGCAAGGAAACCAGCGTGCACCGGATGACGTTCGCCGATGTGCTCGGCGAAGGAAAGCCGCAATTGGTGATCTCGCCGCTGCTTAAGAGCGTCGCCCCTGGCGTCCGCTTCAGTGCCCTCTCGATCCCCGCGAATCCGCGCACCGACCGTTGGCCGCAGACGATCGTCGACGCCGCGCTCAATCGCATGCACGGCCACACGCATGGGGACTTCGACGGCATCGCGGGCAACGGCCTCCAGTCACTGGTCGCGGCGGAAGAGGGAGTGTTTCTCAGCACTCGATATCAAGACGGACGCTTCATCAAAGCTCATCTGAGCGAGGGGGCGACCGGTTCGACGCCGGAAACACGGGGCGCGGGGGAGGTCAAGGCGGGGCGGTGGTCGGTCGGCGCGAAACCGCTGGAGGCGGGCTTTGCCGGTCGTTTCCTCGCGACGGTCGAGCCGATGCATGGGAACCAGGCGGTTGTCTACTTCCCGCATCCTCCTGGCTCCAAACAGGAGGCATCCGAGTTCTGGCGGCGCGTGGTGCTCGATGACACGCTCAAACAAGGTCACGCCGTCTGGACCGTCGACCTCACCGGCGATGGACGCGACGAAGTGGTTGCCGGCCATCGTGAACCAGGTACCGGCCCCATTAAAGGCCCCGGACTGTACGTGTACGAGTCCGCATCCGAAGACGGCACCAAGTGGACGAAGCACGTGATCGACGATGGTGGGTGCGCGGTGGAAGACGCGTTCGCCGCCGACCTCAACGGTGATGGCCGCCCCGACCTCGTCGCCGGTGGCCGGGCGACACACAACGTGAAGATCTACTGGAATCGCGCGAAGTGAGCATGCCGGTGAGCGTGATTCGGCGAACAGGTGGGAGGCGAGACGCCGCAGTGAGTGTCGGAGCCCCTGCCGCACGCGCGGTCTACTTTTTGAAGGTCTTGGCGACGACTTCAGAGGTCTTGGAAAGTTCGGCAAGCCAGCGATTCATGTTCGGCTGATATTCGCTTGGACTTTTGATGAAGTCGAGATTCTCATTTGTCGGCAGTTTCACGCTGACCTGTGCGAACGTTACCGGCTCGGCGGTCATGTCGATTACAAATACACGCCCGTCGCTCATATCGCTTTTCTGCCCCTGAACAGTCATCCCTTCGCTGATGAGTGTGTCTTTGACTGCATCCACCTCCGCCTTGTAAGAAAACGAAAAGGTGCGTTCGCCGAAACGAATTCGTTCCTTGAAGTGGTAAAGGCGGATCTTTCCATCTGAGGAAGCACTGCTTGTTGCTGGATCGGGATCCCCGCGTTCAAACGTGGTCGTTG
>JAIXZD010000429.1 GCA_027489895.1 Planctomycetaceae bacterium | reverse complement strand
TCGATCCTGCGGGGACTCAAGGAAAAGTACGAGTCGCATCATGGCGTGCGGATTACCGATGGGGCGCTGATCGCGGCGGCCACACTGTCGGACCGGTACATCAACGACCGGCAGTTGCCCGACAAGGCGATCGACCTGATCGATGAAGGGGCCAGTCGGCTGCGGATGGAGATCGACTCGATGCCGGCGGAGATCGACGAGGCGACCCGGCAACTCACGCGGATGCAGATCGAAGCGACGGCTCTCAAGCAGGAATCGGGGGCGAACGCGCAGGAGCGGCTCCAGACCCTGCGCCGACAGATCGCTGACCGGGAAGAGCAGGTCCAGCAACTGAAGGCCCGCTGGCAGACCGAGAAAGATGCGCTCTCGGGCGTGCGTCCGCTGAAGGAAGAGATCAACAAGCTGCGGACCGCCCGCGAGCAGGCGTTCGCCCGCGCCCAGCAGACGAACGACAACCAGTATTACATGGCCGCCTATGAGGCCGAGCAGAAGCTGAAGGCGGCGGAAGGGAAGCTCGTGGAGGTGGAGCAGCGGGTCGCAGAGATCAGCGGCTCGGGCGAGCGGATGCTGCGCGAAGAGGTGACCGAGGAAGATATCGCCAAGGTGATCGCCAGTTGGACGAACATCCCGGTCAGCCGGATGCTGGAGAGCGAGAAGACCAAGCTGCTCAACATGGAAGAGCGGATTCACGAGCGGATGATCGACCAGGAGGAGGCGGTCCGCGCGGTGGCGAATGCGGTTCGCAGGTCGCGGTCCGGGTTGCAGGATCGCAACCGGCCGATCGGCTCGTTCATGTTCCTGGGTCCCACGGGGGTCGGGAAAACCGAACTGTGCAAGGCACTGGCCGAGTTCCTGTTCGACGACGAGCGGAACATGGTGCGGATCGACATGAGCGAGTTCATGGAGAAGCACTCGGTGGCGCGGCTGATCGGGGCGCCGCCCGGCTATGTCGGCTATGAAGAGGGCGGCCGGTTGACGGAGGCGGTGCGTCGCAACCCGTACTGCGTGATCCTGCTCGATGAAGTCGAGAAGGCGCATCGCGACGTGTTCAACATTTTGCTGCAGGTGCTGGATGACGGGCGGCTGACGGACAGCCAGGGGCGAACGGTCAACTTCACGAACTGCATCATCGTGATGACCTCGAACATCGGCAGCCAGGCGATCATGGAGCTGGCCAACCCGGATGGCGAAACACCGACCGACGAGCGGGAGATTCGTGCGACGGTGATGGAGGCGCTGCGCGGCCACTTCCTGCCCGAGTTCCTGAACCGGGTCGACGAGGTGATCATCTTCACCCCCCTGCCCCGCGCGGTGCTGCACGACATTGTCGAACTGCAGCTTAAGAAGCTGCGGAAACAGCTCGACGAGTCGGGCTACCGGCTGGAGGTGACGGCGGCGGCGAAAGACCTGCTCGTGAACGAAGGGTACGACCCGGTCTACGGCGCGCGGCCCCTCAAGCGGGTGATCCAGCAGCGACTGCAGAACACGCTGGCGAACGAAATCCTGGCGGGGAACCTGCCGGAAGGCAGCCTGATCAAGATCGACGCGCAAAACGGCGACTTCGGAATCGAAACCGAAGCGTAGGGGCCGCGGGAGGTCTGGGTGAACCACCAAGACACGAAGGCACCAAAGGAAAAGGCAAAGTCAGCGCCGCGAGACCGTCGTGCAGGAGAGGCGAGCCGACCCTGTGAGGGGTCGGTGGAACGCGGGCCTGAACGACCAACCTGTCCCTTATTCGTTCGCGTCGTCGAGGCCTGATGGCTCTGGCGGATCGCTCGATTCCACCGACCCCTGACAGGGTCGGCTCGCCGGACGATGTCTCGGTGTGCGCGGGGTGTCTTCTTGCCGGGAAACGCACGTAAGTGGCTTTCTGGCAACGTGTTGCAAAAAGGCAACAGCGTGGAAAATCGAGGAAATCGGGCGACCTCTCTCGGGTTTGTAACCTAAGGTTTTTTGTCGGTCGGCCGGGGCTTTGCCTCGGTTGGCCGGGCAGGCCGAAATCCGAATCCCGGAACGTCTGGCCTGCCATTTGCCTTGGATCGCTATTCTTGCGATCCTTCGGGCTGGTCGGTTCCGCCCAGTCTGTCTTCCGCGAACACGATGTTTCGCCCCAAGTCGGCTCCCCGCGATCCATTAGGAATGGTGCGTCTGGGGCGAGCTACATCCTGAGAGGACTTCCATGAGTCTCCGTCGTTGGCTGCCTGCGCGTAAAAATGACAAACGAAAAGCCACCGTCCGCAGCGTGCGGATCGAGGCGCTCGAACAACGGATGGTGCTGTCGTCGACCGGCGGCGAAGCGCTGGCCGAGTTCAGCAACTCGCTGGTCTTGGTGAAGTTCCGCGATACGGCCGCGATCGAACCGGTCAAGGGGACGAGCCTGGGTGAGGCGGTCGGACTGGTGCCCGGCCTCTACACAGTGAACGTGCAGGCGGGTGTCGACGCGACGGAAGTCGTGGCCGCGTATCAGAGCCAGACGAACGTCGAATACGCCCAGCTCGACTACAAGATTCAGATCGCCGCGACGCCGAACGACACGTCGTACTCGTCGCTGTATGCGATGGCGAAGATCTCCGCCCCCCAGGCGTGGGACACGACGACCGGTTCGCGGTCGATCATCGTCGGCGTGATTGATACGGGGGTCGACTACAACCACCCGGACCTCGCCGCGAACATCTGGCGGAACACGCGGGAGATCGAAGGGAACGGGATTGATGACGATGGCAACGGCTACCGCGACGACGTTCGCGGCTACGACTTCGCCAACAACGACGCCAATCCGATGGACGACAACGGCCATGGAACCCACGTCGCCGGGACGATCGGCGCGGTGGGGAACAACGGGCGGGGCGTGACGGGCGTCGCCTGGAACGTGCAGATCATGCCGCTCAAGTTCCTGACGGCCAGTGGCTCGGGCAGCCTGTCGAACGCGGTTCTCTCGGTCGACTATGCCGTGCGGAACGGGGCCAAGATTCTCAATAACAGCTACGGCGGAGGCGGGTTCTTCGCCCCGATGAACGATGCGATCAGCCGGGCACGGGCCGCCGGGGTGATCTTCGTCGCCGCGGCCGGGAACGAAGCGAACAACAACGATGTGAACCCGGCCTACCCCGCGGGCTACAACTTCGACAACGTGGTGAGTGTGGCGGCGACCGATTCCAACGACCGGCTGGCCAGCTTCTCGAACTTCGGGGCGACGTCGGTTGATATCGCGGCCCCGGGCGTGGGAATTCTGAGCACGACGCTGAACAACACCTACTCGTCGTTCAGCGGCACATCGATGGCGTCGCCCCATGTCGCTGGTGCGGCGGCTCTGGTGTGGGCGGCGAACCCCAGTTTGACCTACGCACAGGTGATTCAGCGGCTGTATGTCTCGGCCGACCCGGTCTCCGGGCTGGCGGGCAAAGTGGCGACGGGGGGCCGGTTGAATGTGGGCCGGGCCGTGGCGGGAGCACCGACGGTCGACCGGACGGCGCCGCGGGTCGACAGCGCGGTCTGGACGGGCACCCCGAATTCGAATGTGACGGGTGTTACCCTGACGTTCAGCGAAGCGGTGCAGGCCTCGACGGTGACG
>JAIXZD010000509.1 GCA_027489895.1 Planctomycetaceae bacterium | reverse complement strand
GGGCCGTCTGTCGCCGCACACGCCTATCCCTCCGTGGACGCCTGGCGAGCTGGCGACTGGCAGATTCCGCCACACGCGACGCCCTTGGGAGGGCTGGCCGAGGTTCGGCGGTCCGGACTAAATCTACCCGCCCAGCGCTGGACGCATCCTTCTGCCGACGAATGGGCCAAGGAGCTCGTCCAGCGCGGCGTTGAACTCCGGAGTCCGGGCTCGCGCGCGAACCCCGTCGCGGCCACCAATCCGGCGGTCGCCTCGAAGGGTGAGACCGCTGCACCTGGCGGGCACACGCTGGCGCGGGCGGTGTCGACCGAGGATCCTGCAGGCTGGATGACGGAACTACCGGTTGAGGTTCGGGTTGATCTGGCGATCTGGCTGGCCGACCGCCGGCCCGACCTGTCTCGTCAGGCGGCCGACCTGCAGCCGATCGTCGAACGGGGTAGCTTGGCGCCATCGCTGACATTCCCGGCGGCGATCGCCCAACTCGCGAAAGGGACCCGCGGACGCACCGAATCCCCCGTGCCGCTGGAGGTCTCGGAACGAACCCGCCTCGCTGCGGCGGCTGCCTGGCCCGCCCAATTGATCGCCGAGGGCACCTCACCCGAGCAGGCCCTTGGTCCGGCTGGACTATTGCTCGACAAGCCCGGCGTTCCCTCGGCAGTCGCGCAGGAGCTGGTGCGGTCGCTCGCCGTGTGGATCTCGCCCGATCGAGTTCCCCACCTCCTCGAATGGCTGGATCTAGCCGACGCAGCGGAGGGGGCGGCCGAACCGCGAGCAGAATTTCGTGCGGCCCTTGATGCGGTGGCCATTCATCTCGTCGCCGGTCGCACGCAGGGAGGGAGCACCCCCCCATCCGATGCGGCCTGGGCCCGGCAGATTCGGGCGATGCCGCGACCGAATGACGCCGTCGCCCGCGAGACGTATGACATCTGTCTGGCCCTGTTGGGCGACGACGGGTTTGTCGACCAGGTGCGGGGCGACCTGAGGGCCGGCGAATGGATGCGCCGCGAGCGGGTCGCGGTGCTATTGGGACTCTGTAGCACCCCGGAGGCCGAGCGGGAGCTCAGCGACCTGGCGCGTCAGCCCGATGAGGGGCCACGTCTTTTGGCACTGAGGGGGCTGGCCTGCCGACCCGAGTTTCGGGCCGATCCGTTCCTCACCATGCAGCCGCGGGTTCGCGCGGTGCTGGCCGACTGTCTCGCGGCCCGACCGGAGGCAACCTATCGACCCGTGCTGCTCACTTTGCTGCGGGATTCTCATCCGCAGGTGTCGCTGGCGGCGGTGAAGGCGCTCCAGGATTGGCCGAATTCCCTGGCCGAGCCGCTGCTGCTGGAAGCCGCGACCGAGGGGACAGCGGCCCAGCGCCGCGCGGCCTATACCCAGCTTCGCCGCCTGCGGCCCGAATCCGAGTTTCCGATTGAGGCCGAACTCACCGTCCGTCGCGAGGCGTCCCGCGTCTGGATGCAGACCTGGCATGTCCCCGGTTCCATCGAGCTGGCGCGGGCCGAGAGGGTCGCAACCAGCACCGCCAAAGTCCCAGATGCCGACCGCAGTGCGCAACTGCAAACCTGGCTCGAGCGTCGACAGGAATGGAAAGATCAGCCAGCGGACGCCGATTCGGTCTGGTCGCGGTTCGAACCGGGCGATGTCGCCTGGCTCGAGCAGCAGCTTCCGACCAGTGACCCAGACCTCGCCCGGTTTGTCGGGGACGAACTGCTCCCGAAACTGAGTCCGGCCTATGCCGCGTTTCGAGACCTCGCCGCAAGTGATGTTCAAGCCCGTCGCGGCGCGGCCCGTCGGCTCCGCGCTGCGGCGGACGAGCGGAGTCTCCCTGAGCTGATTCTCCTGCGTCTCTCCGAACAATTGCAGTCGGAGCAGGACCTGGAGGTCTGGCAGGCGATCATGCGGGCCGTCGAAAACGATGCGTCTCCCGGAGCGATTGCGGTCGCACGGACAGCCGCCCACGCCCCCTGGCCCGACGTGCGGATCCTGGCGCTCGACTACGCCGCTCGGCATCGCCCGCCCGAAGCCGTTCAATGGGTGCTGCCGCTGTTGGCGGAACGCCACCCCCGTTTGCAACCGGCGGCGGTTCGGCTGGCGGGCGTGCTGGGCGATCGTCTCGTTCTCGATGGGACGCGCGATTCCGAAGGGGCCACGATCTATGCCGGTCTGCGGCCGCTGCTGGCCGAGACCGAGGGGCAGTTGCGGAGTGATGTGGTGCTGGCGATGGCCCGATTGGGGGATTCGGCCGGGCTGGAAGAATTGGCGCGACTGGCGCGGCATAGCGACTCGGCGGTCCGGTTGAGCGCGGTTCAGGCGATGGGTCAGTCGGGGCAGATGCGGTTCGTCGAGCCGCTGGTTCAGTTGCTGTGGACGGAATCGGTCCCCGCGATTCAGACCGCCGGCCTCGAATCGCTCGCCCTACTCGTACCAACCGAACGGCACCCGGTGCTCCCCGTGAACAGCGAGTTCACGGAACGAGTGCGGGCGTGGGCCACCGCCGTCACCCCATAGAACGCGCCGTCACCCTTCTTCGTAGCGGAAGCTGTGAAGCGTCCCCAACCCGCGCCAACACTCCGGCAAACCGACCCTGCCAGGGGCGGTGGAATCCTGGGTTTCCGCAGGGACAAGCGGCGCTGACGCAGGCACCAATGGGGATGTGAAGGTCATCCCACGAACAACGTTCTCCACCGACCCCTGACAGGGTCGGCTCGCTTGTCCCGATCTGCCTTTCCTTGGCGCCTTCGTGTCTTGGCGGTCCATCAAGCCCTCCGAACCTGGCATACCCCGCGCCATTACTGACGGCGAGGGCCCTTCTTGACCGGAGATCGACAGGCTCCGTATTCTTCCGAGGGACGGTCTGCAAGGCGGCAGGGCGGTGTCAACAATCACGGGTTGCGGGTGGGGACATGGACGGAACCGCCAATACGTCGAGTCTCGACTCCGAATCCCGGCCGGTGCTGGGGCTGCCCCCGCAGGCCCGTTTTCTGTGCGCGGGTCGCGTGGAACCCTCCTGGGTCTCGCTGACTCTGCAACTGGATGCGGCCGGTTGTCATGAGCCGTCGTTCCGCTGGATGGATGACCCCGGTCGCGTCCTGACCCTGCTGCGTGAAGAGAGCTTCGATGCCCTCGTGTTCGAGGCGGAATTCTGTCGCTCGGCCCCGGGAGACGGAGTGGCCGGGGCGTTTGAATCGCCGGTTGGAGAACTGGCGCTGCTGCAGGCGTTGCGTGGTGGCGGCTGTCTCGATCCGGTCGTCGTGCTGTCGACGCGCCCCAGC
>JAIXZD010000341.1 GCA_027489895.1 Planctomycetaceae bacterium | reverse complement strand
GGCCATGGATCTCCCCGCCGCACTCGCCGCCACCCACCTCGGCCTCGTCACCTTCACGCTGATCATCACCCGTCTCAGCGGGCTGTTCCTCCTCGGTCCCGTCTTCGGCCACCCTGCCGTCCCCCTCCAGATCCGCGTGTTCCTCGTCGCCACGATTGGCCTCGTCATCACCCCCGTGATCAACCAGGTCAACTCGACCACCGCCCTCACCCGCTACGACCAAAACCAGGACGGCCTGCTCGACACCGACGAAACGCCCCCAGGCCTCACCCCCGAGCTGACCCGCCTGCGTCACGAAGCCGGTTTCGCCACCAGCGACCCCTTCCCCCTCGCCGATCTCCCGCCGGGCTTCCTCATGCCCGCCTCTCTGCTCGACCTCATCCGCCAGATGACCGGCGAACTCCTCATTGGCCTCGCCCTGGGCCTGGGTGTCCTCATCTGGATGTCCGCCCTTCAGTTCGCGGGCTACCTCATCGACCAGCAGACCGGCGTCTCCCTCGGCGAAATCTTCAACCCCGAACTCGACTCCAGCTCCTCCCTCTCCGGGGAACTGCTCTACTGGCTCGGCACCGCGGTCTTCCTGCTCATCGGCGGGGCGACCCTCATCATCCGCACCCTCATCGATTCCTACCTCGCCCTCCCCCTGGGCTACGCCCTCCTCCCCGATGCCACCTTCGAACTCCTCTGGAAACTCGTCGGCCAATCCTTCGTCCTCGTCCTCCAGATCAGCGCCCCGGTCCTCACCACCATGACCCTCGTCGCCCTCGCCATGGGACTGATGAGCCACACAGTCCCCCAGCTCAACGTCCTCATCATCGGCTTCCCCGTCCGAACAATCGTGGGCCTGGCCATCCTCCTCATCGCCCTCGCCCGCATGTCCGAACGCTTCGCCCTCGCCTTCCCCGAAATCCTCGACCAGCTCCGCCAATCCTTTCTCCCCACCTGACGCCCCGCCATCCCTTCGTGACCTTAACCATGACCTGGAATCAACACCCCCATCCACCAGCCGTAGCCCCCCACGCCTGCGCACTTTTGACTTTTGACTTTTGACTTTTGCCTTAGCCCAGCCCTCCCATGTCCGACGAACAGACCGGCGATAAAACCGAGTTACCGACCGACCGCCGTCGCGAGCAGATGCGCGAGGAAGGCAACGTCGTTCGCAGCACGGACCTCACCGTCGCCGTCGCCATCCTCGCCACCACCGCGGGCTTCACCTGGCTTGGCCCCGGGTTCATCGAACAGCTCGCCTCACTCCTGCGCGAGTCGCTCGCCGCCCCCAAGCTCACCTCGCCCGACCTCATCGCCGTCTGCCAGATGCTGGTCAAGCTGATCCTCGCGGGCCTCCTCGCCCTCTCGGGCTGGATGCTGCTCCTTGTCGCCACGTCAATCGCCATCAATCTCGCGCAGGTCGGGTTCCTCTTCGCCTGGGACCCCATCGTTCCCAAGTGGTCCCGCATCAACCCCATCTCGGGCCTGGGACGCATCTTCTCCTCGCAAGGGGCCGTCAAACTCGCGGGCAGCCTGCTCAAGCTGATCGTCCTCAGCCTCATCGCCTATGGAGCGGTTGGCACGCACCTCGAAACCGCCCTGGGCGAAACCGACCAGGGCATCGGCCGCATCGCGACCCGAGCCGGGTCCGCCATGGTGGGCCTCGCCGTCTCGTTCTCCATCGCCCTCATCGTGCTGGCCGCGCTCGATTACCTCTACCAGTACTGGAAGTTCGAGCAAGACCTCATGATGACCAAGCAGGAGGTCCGCGATGAATACAAGCAGATGGAAGGCGACCCGCAGATCCGCCAGCAGCGCAAGGAAGCCCACCGGAAGATGGTGCAGTCCAAGCAGATGAACGCCGTGAAAACAGCCGACGGCGTCATCACCAACCCGACCCACTACTCGGTGGCGATCAAATACGACGAGAAGACCATGTCCGCGCCGATCGTCGTCGCCAAGGGCCAGGACGAAATCGCGCTCCGCATCCGCGAGCTCGCGCGGGAAAACAACGTCCCGCTCATCGAGAATAAACCGCTCGCCCGCGCCCTCTACCGCGACGTTAAGGTCGGCCGCCCCGTCCCCATCGAACTCTACGGGGCCGTCGCCGAAATCCTCGCCTACGTCTACCGCCTCAAAGGCAAAGACAAACGCCCCAAGCGCCCCGCCGCTTGATCCCCCCGCAATTCGCTCCGACCTTCTCACAAGGGAGCCGGAAGCGTCAGCGCCCGGAGGCCGCCCTCCCAACACGCCCCCCCCGCAACCACTCCTTTGCCTTTTTCCCTTTTCCCTTTGCCTTGCGGCAGCGCCGCCTACAGCTTCAGCCGCCCCGTGCTGTCGCCCAGGTGCTCCGCCTTCGCGCCCATCAGGTCCGCCATCGTCAGGTAGAGATTCGCCATCGGCGTCTCACTCGCCAGCTTGATGTGCCGACCCGTCTTCCATGCACCCCCCGCCTTCCCCGCCACCAGCAGCGGCAGGTCGTCGTGGTTGTGCCGATCCCCATCGCAGATCCCGCTCCCGTAGACGATCATCGAGTGGTCGAGCACCGTCCCCTCGCCCTCTTTCATCGACTTCAGCTTCTCCAGGAACTTCGCCAGCCGCTGCACGTGGAAATGGTTGATCTTCTTGATCTTCGCCCACTTCCCCTCGTCCTTGCCGTGGTGCGACAGATCGTGGTGACCTTCCGGCACATCGAGGAACGCGTAGCTCTTGTTGCTCCCCTCGTTCGCCAGCACGAACGTCGCGATCCGCGTCGTATCCGTCTGGAACGCCGTCGCCAGAATCTCCGCCATCAGATCGATATGGTCCGCGTTCGATTCCGGAATCCCCGTCGGCCGCGCGATCAGCCCATCCGCCTGCGACTCCGACTTGTCCGCCCGTGCGATCCGCGTTTCCAGTTCCCGCACCGCTGTCAGATACTCGTCCATCTTCCGCCGGTCGACCGCGCCCAGCCGCGCCGTCAGCTTCTTCGCATCGCTTTGCACCAGGTCCAGAATGCTCTTGTTGTAGCGCAGCCGCTTCGTCCGAGCCTCGGCCGTCTCGCCCGGCTCCCCATTCGAAAACAGCCGGTCAAACGCCAGTCGCGGGTTGACTTCCTTCGACAGTGGCTGGTTCTCCGTCTTCCACGCAATGTTCGACGAGTACGCACAGCTATACCCCGAGTCGCAGTTCCCCGCCTGGGCACTCGGGTCGATCCCCAGCTCCAGCGACGCGAACTTCGTCTCCGTCCCCACCTGCTGCGCGATGAGCTGATCGATCGAGATCCCCGCGCGAATGTCCGCGCCATGGGTCTTCTTCGCCTGACAGCCCGTCAGGAACGTCGCCAGCGCGCGGGCATGGTCCCCGCCGCCATCGCCATTGGCAAACGCCTTGCGATGCGACAGCCCCGTCACCACGTTGAACTCGCTCTTCAGCCCCGCCAGCGGTTCCAGCGTCTTCGTCAGCGTGTAGTTCTCGCCCTCCTCGGCCGGGGTCCAATCCTGCATATGCTTGCCGTTGGGCACATAAAGGAACGCCATCCGCAGCGGATGCTTCCCGCTCTCCGCCACCGAAGCCCCCAGTGCCGTTCGCGGCACCATCGCCTCCAGCACCGGCAGAGCCAGCGTCGTCCCCAAACCCCGCAGCACCGTCCGCCGACTGATCATCCCATACCCGGCCATATCACACTCTCCCAATCAGCATAAGGCAGGCACCGCCCACCATTCTCTCACCAACAAGGCCACGGATCGCCAACCAGCACCCAAACCACGCCTGCGCACTTTTGACTTTTTACTTTTGACTTTTGCCTTGCGGCGAAGCCGCCGCCGCCGCTCTCCGCTTCTGAAACGCGTCGCTCCGCACAATCTCCAGCACCAGCGCCGAAAACTTGTTCCCCTGTTTCGCCACCGCGCTCGAAATCCCCGTCACCGTGCACTGGTCTTCAAACTCGATCCCCCGACCCAGCGCATACGTCAGCAGCTTCTCCGTCACGCAACCGCGGAACTCCGCCTCCCGCTTCTTCAAGATCGCCCGCAACTCCTTGGGCGACTTGAACGATTCTCCTCCCGGCAGTTCTCCCGACGCATCAATGACGAAATCCTCGTCCTTCTCGCGCCAACCGCCAATGGCATTATAGTTCTCGAGGCCGAATCCGAGCGGATCCATCCGCTGATGGCACGACGCACAGGCCGGGTTCTCCCGATGCTGCTCCATCCGCTGCCGCAGCGACCCCGTCAGCTTTTGCTTCTCATCCTCCAGTTCCGGCACGCCTGGCGGCGGTGGAGGCGGCGGACTGTTGAGCAGGTTCTCAAGAATCCACTTCCCTCGCTTCACCGGGGAAGTCCGCGTCGGGTTCGAAGTCACCGTCAGAATACTCGCCTGACCCAGCAGCCCGCCCCGCTTCCCATCCGTCAGACTCACCTTCCGGAACTCGTTCCCCAACACCCCTTCCAGGCCGTAATGCTTCGCCAGCCGCTCGTTGACGAACGTGTAGTTCGCATCGAGCAGGTCCATCACGCTCTTGTCTTCGCGAATGATGTGCGCGAGAAACGCCTCCGTCTCGCGCCGCATGTCCCGCGCCAACTCGGGGGTGAAGTCAGGGAACCGTTTCAGGTCGGGCTTGATGTTCGCCAGATTCCGTAGCTGCAGCCACTGCCCCGCGAAGTTCTCGATCAGCGCCTGCGACCGCTCATCCTTCAGCATCCGCTTCACCTGCGCATCGAGCGTCCCAAACTTCCGCAGCGTTCCCGCCTTGGCCGTTTTCAACAGCTCCTCATCCGGCAGGCTGCTCCACAGAAAATACGACAGCCGCGTCGCCAGTTCGTAGTCGCTGATCGCATACGCGGGACCTGTCCCCTTCCCCGCTTCCGGGTCCAGCTCCACCTTGAACAGGAAGTGAGGCGACACCAGCACCGCCTGGCAGGCCAGTTGAATCCCCCGCTCCCAGCTATCGCCTTCTTTCTCCGCCAGCGCCACCAGCGTCAGCAGTTTCGTCACTTCCTCGTCCGTCGCCGGCCGCCGGAACGCCGCACTCGCAAAGTTCTTCACGACCGTCTTCGCGACGCTCGACTTGTTCCCGCTTGTCACCTTCACCGGGATCAGCTTCTTGTGCGATTCCGGCAGATCATCGCTCACTTCACCCACAGGCCCTTTGATCTCCGTCTTGATCACGACCAGATTCCGGTCCCGCTTCCGGGGATCCTTGTTGTCCTTGTCGTAGAAGTCATTCGTGAACGCGACCGCGACCTTGTACTTCCCGCCCAGCACCTTGACCTTCGTCGCCACCGTCTCCGGGGCATCCTCCTTCGACTTGATCTCCCACTCCTTCGCCGCCTTCCCGTCGATTTTCAGCACCATCTTCGGCGGATCATCTCCCGCGGGCTGACCATACGCCGTGATCTCGAACTCATACTCGCCATTCTTCGGGAACTCGAACTGCTGAAACACCTCGCCATTGCTGTTCAGGTTCCAGCCGTCGCCATGCTGACCACCCAGCGAATGCTCCATCTCCCGCGCCAATAGCACCTTCCCAGGCCGCGTGTTCGGGTCGACAATCGCCGCCTTCACGATCTTGTCCGCAGCCGCCAGATACTTCTCGAACAACAGGGGCGGCAGCGTCAGCACGTCCCCAATGTTGTCGAACCCATACCCCACGTCGTCCGCCGGAAAATCGTCCGCCGGCTTGAACTCGATCCCCGTCAACTCTCGCACGGTGTTGTTGTATTCCGTCCGGTTCAGCCGCCGGATCGTCACCCGCCCCGGATCACGCGGCCCATCACACCGCACCGCCAGAATCTTCGATTCCAGCCACCCCAGCAGCAGCTCCCGCTCCGCATCGGAAGGCTGAGGCTTGTCCCCCGGCGGCATCAGATCGCCTTCGACATTGTCGAACACCTTCTTCCAGACCGCCCGATCCGCCGCCAGCGCCGCCTCGTCCTTGTAAACATCGAGGACCACGCCCGCCTCGGCCTTCTCCCCCTGATGGCACGAGAAGCAGTACTTCTTCAGCAGCGGCTGGATGTCCCGCGCATACCCCGCCTTCTGCACCGCCGCCGGAATCGGCTTCAACCCGTCGGCCGCGTTCGCGACCCCCCACCCCGGACACAAACCCAAGCCGCACAGCCACATCCAAGTGGCGCCAAGACCCACGGCCAGCAAAACAATCAGTCGCGGTCCCTGTCGATGCATCTCAACGTCCCACCGCCGACAGCGCCCGTCGCGGCCTCATTCCAGACAAATGGACTCCACCGATCCGAAAAACAGATCGACCCTCACTTGCGCAATCCCTCAGATTCCAGCCTAGGCGCGCTCCCCCCCCAAGTCAACGTGCCTCCCGCACCAACCCGCCTCCCAGGCCAGCCAATCCCACCCGAAGTCAGCGCAACCCCCCCCCGCCCACCCAGGAACCGTCGCCAATGCCCGCGCAACGGTCCCGCCCCAAGGGAGCCGGAAGCGATTTCGATGCGAACCAGATACGTCAGCAATGGGAGCCGGAAGCGTTAGCGCCCGGAGGCCAAACACCTCCCACCACCAGATTCAACACCACCCCACCCCAAAGAAACGAAAAAACCCCGGCAGATCGCTCCACCGGGGTCTCAATCTCTGAAATCAGCGCCAGGCAAGTCACACCCCGCCCAACCCCACTCCTTTTGCTTTTTCCCTTTTCCCTTTGCCTTGCGGCACAGCCGCCCTAGTTCGGGTCGTTCGGGCTCGCGTCGACCAGTTCGATCAGCGCGCTCGTCCGGCGGTTCCCGCCCACGACTTCCCAATCGACTTCGAGTTCGCTGATGTCCGCCCACCGACCGCGGTTGCACGCCACATACAGCGGGCTTCCCGGAGCCGCGTCCTGCTCCACGCTCAGCTCACGCACCGTCGACGTCCCCACCAGACCAAACGCGTTCTCGTGGCTGCGGTAACGAATCGCATGGATCCGCACATTCCCGCCGAACGTCCGAATCGCAAAGTACCGGCCCTGACCACGACCCTGCTTGTTGTAAGGCGAGTACGTCGGGTTCTGCGACACATCGACCGCACCCTCCGGAATCCCGCCATTCGCCGTATTCACCGGACGCGCCACCTGGCCCGGCAGACCGTAGCTCTGGAACGCATACTGCTCGAAGAACATCGGCTCCGTCGCCGAAATCGTGTCCCGCAGCGCCGGCAACACCTGCGCCCGCCACTCCCGCGCCACGGCCGGATCGCAGAACCCCACCTGATGCTCGACCGAAACAGCCGTCGTCCGCACCCGGTAGAGCAGCGTTCGCGTCGTCTCGCGATACGCCCGGTACCGCTCCATCGTTTCCTGGGCACGGGGATCGGTAATCCGAGTCCAGCCGTTCCGATACGCCCCAGCCTTCTCATACCGCTGGTAGTCCTGCATCGCCTGCTCCAGCGACCAGCCCGCCACTTCCAACGCCCCCGTGTACAACCGCAAAGCCCGCAAGTCGGCGTACGCGAGCAGCTCGTTCGGCGACGAATCCCGACCCGGCTCGATATTCTTGTACATGTCCCGAACCACGGCTTCCAGAATCGCCGTCGCTTCGCTCAACCGCGGAACATCATTCCAGTTCTGCGTGTTCGTATTGCTCACCGTGCGGAACAAATCGTTCTGCGCCATCGCAGGCGTGGCCCCCAGGGCCAGCACAACGACCAGTGACCATTCCATCGCTCGCCGGTTCACCCCGGCAACGCCCTTCCCATTCGGACCAGTCGCCTTGCGGAGACCTCCTGTCGCGGTGCGGATCGTCATGTTTCCCTTCCCTGGTAGCTCGAACAGCCTGGATCTTGTCCTCGCGGCCACACAATCGCAGCCGACGGGTTTTACGAGGAGCCGCGCCAAAGCAGAGACTCCGTCCCCGCCCAGCCCGCGCGGCGGAAGTCTGCCACAAACCCCCCCTCCCCGACAAGATGACTTTTCCGCAATTCTCACCCCCACCCTCTCACCCTCCAGGCACCAACCGACATTTGTCCAAAGTGACATGTTGATTGACCACCAACCCATCATGGGGACGGAGGGAGGGTCGATCCCAAAATCCGGGTCTTCTTTCACACAAAGACGCGAAGACGCGAAGGAAAGGCAGGTGGCAGGGCGAGTGAGGTGCGCCGCGCTGTTTGGACCTGTCGGGGAGATTCAAAAGGGGGAGATGGGGACGTGATAGCAAGCGGTCGATCGCACCGCGTCAGGTTTCACGTAGACAGGCCACACGAAATCAGACAGCAGTCAGGCAGACTCCGCGATGGTCCAGACCGCGTGGACGACAGCACCACCCCTTCAACCTGCCTTTCCTTCGCGTCTTTGTGTGAATCGAGCCCCCGCCGTTCAATCCCCAACGCGCGTCCCCTTCGTGCCTTGTTCGTCCATCAAAACCCTCCCCCAAACCGGCCTCCCATCAATTCCCGTTTTCGCACTACAGTCCCGACCCAAAATCGCCCATCGCACGCCCACGGAAGGGACCGGCCCCATGGACACGCTCTCCTCGCGACTCGCCGCAGCCGACCTGTTGCGCCAACAGGGCCAACTCGCCCAGGCCGCCTCCCTCTATGCCGACCTCTGGCGCGAACAGCCCGACTGCGCCCCCGCCGCCTTCCAGCTCGGCACCCTCGCCCTCTCGTCCGGCGACCCCCGCGCCGCTCTCCCCGTCCTCGAAGCGGCCGTCCGCTTAAGCCCCAATTCGCCCGACTACCGCAACAACCTCGCCGCCGCCCACAAAGAACTCGGCCACCTCGCCGCCGCCGAATCCGAATGGCAAACCGCGCTCCACCTCGACCCAACCTACGCCCCCGCCGTCGCCAATCTCGCTGAACTCGCCCAGCTCCAGGGCGACATCCCCCGCGCCACCACCCTCTTCGCCCAAGCCCTCGAACTCGATCCCACCGACGCGCAATCCGCCAAGCTCCTCGGGGACATCCTCCTCGACCGCGATCAATTCGCCGCCGCCGAACAGTGCTACCTCCAGGCCCACACCCACCAGTTCGGCGACCAGAGCGAGTTCGATCAGCTCGATCTCCTCTCCCGCATCGGACTCGCCCGCCTCAAGCAAGAAAAACTCGGCGAGGCCGAATCCCTCTTCCGCCTCATTCTCGCCTCCAGGCCAAATCTCGCCGAAATCCACGCCAACCTCTGCTTCGTCCTCGAACGCCAGGGAAACATCGCCGCCGCCATCGCCGCTGGTCGCGAAGCCCTCCGCCTCAAGCCCGATCTCCGCCTCGCTTACAACAACCTCGCCATCGCCCTCCGCGCCGATCACCAGTTCCACGCCGCCCGGCACCTCCTCGCCCAGGCCCTCCTCACTCACCCCGGCGAACCACTCACCGAATTCAATCACGGCACCATCTGCCTCCAACTGGGCGACTACGAGGCCGGCTGGCCAGGCTACGAATTCCGCAACCAAACAGTCTCCCTCCTCCCCCGCACCTTCGCCGCCCCTGCCTGGTCCGGCACCGCCCAACCAGGCGGCACACTCCTCATCCATCCCGAACAAGGCTTCGGCGATTCCATCCAGTTCGCCCGCCTCCTCGACCAGGCCAAACAACAGTTCGCAGGCCGCCTCGTCCTCGAATGCCCTCCCGAACTGTTCGACCTCTTCCAGTCGCTGCCAGGCGTCGATGAACTGATCCGCGCCGGTGACCCCCTCCCGCCCTACGACGCACACCTCTCCCTCGCCAGCCTCCCCGGACGCCTCGGCCTTCGCTTCGACGACCTCGCCGAAACCCGCCCCTACCTCCACGCCAGCCCAGGCCTCCGCGCCCTCTGGTCCACCCGTCTCGCCGAACTCACCTCCCAGAAGCCCGGCGCCGCCACATCACCCCGCCCCCGCATCGGGCTCGTCTGGCAGGGGAACCCCAAACAGGCGCAAGACATCCACCGCAGTTGCCCTCTCGCCACCCTGCTGCCCCTCGTCCGTTCCCTCGATGCCGACTGGTTCAGCCTCCAAAAGGGACCCAAGGGCGAAGCCCAACTGGTCGACCTGCCGAGTGACCTCCCGCTGATCCCGCTTGGCCCCGAGCTCGCCTCCTTCGCCGACACCGCGGCCGTCCTCGCCGAACTCGACCTGCTCATCAGCGTCGATACCTCGATCGTCCACCTCGCCGGAGCGATGGGCCGACCCGTCTGGACCCTCCTCGCCCACACCCCCGACTGGCGCTGGGAAATCGACTCCTCGACGAGCGCCTGGTACCCCACCATGCGGCTCTTCCGCCCCGACCACTACGGCGACTGGGCCTCGATCGTCACCCAGCTCACCCGCGCCCTCCAAGCCCGCTTCCCCGCCCAAACCCGCCGCGCCGCCTGACACCAACCAGTCCAGGCGAGCGGAAAACCCGGGTGGCCCGACCACCTTGTGGTCGGGTCGCGCAGCGACAGGAAGCCACACCCTGCCGCCGCCAACCGCCAAAAACAGGCACTCGCGCAGGGCATTCTCCCCCAGCGACCCGCACGCCTCGGGGTAGGGTGGGCACTGCCAACTAGTGTGCCGACCTGAAGTTGTGGGACATTAACTTCATGGGAAATCTGTGTGCCACTGGCTTCGCCAGTACGAGTGAGAGCACGCAAACACAGCACTGTCACAGCCAGTGGCACACAATCGATAGGGTCCCTTCTGTCTGAATCACTACACTAGCGCCGGGTGCCACTGCTGGCTCGCCCAGCAGTGCGACGTTCGATCCGACATTGAACATCAATCAGGCCGACTCAGACCGAGCACCTCTCCCCCCCTCACATCTGGTTCACAAACGACACCAACCCGCTCGCCATCCACACCCACCACCCCACCCCCCACACACCCAGCCGCACCGCCTCGCCCCACCTTCCCCGAGGCCGCCACACCATCTGCAACACGGCCCCTGCCAACAGCACAATCCCCGGCACAAGCACCAACTCCACCGGAATCTCCGCCCGCCCCTCCAACACCCGCGGCGCATACGCCCCAAACACGAGGCTCCCCATCCCCACCAACTGCGCTAGCGACCAGTGAATCCCAAAGTGCGGATGCAACACATCCCACACCACAATCGGATTCAATGGCCCCAGACACACCCCCACCACCCCCAAATGCCGCCACCCAAAACCAGGCGCCCCACGCTGCGCACCAGCCAACTCCCGCTCCCCCTCGCGACTCGCGATCCCCTCCCCCACACCGTTACCCCCCCCCCCACGCCTGCGCACTTTTGACTTTTGCCTTTTGACTTTTGCCTTGCGCAGCCCCTACAGCACCGTCGCCAACAGCAACTGCGCCGACCGCATCAGCCACCCGCGCTCATCCGCATCCAGCCGCCCCCGCTCGACAATCGCCCGCGCCTGATTCCGCGTGTTCGTCACCAGCAGCCGCTGCAACGCCGTAAACCCACTCCGGCCTGCCCTCCGCTCCGCCTCGTCCCGCGCGATCAACTGATCGCACACATGGACCAGCGTCTCCACCTCCACCACCTCCGGCTCACCCCGCCCCTGCCACTCCGGCGTCGTCTCGGCGTTCGCCACAGTCCACGCCACCTCACCCACCAGCCGCGTCACCTGCGTCACCTTCTCAAAGTCGATCCGATCCGCCGTATCCCGTGGCGAGTGATAGTCCGGATGCTCGCCCGACGAGAAAAACAGAAACGGCACCTCCGCATCGCGAAACGGACCGTAGTCACTCCGCGTCCCAATAAAATCCACCCCCAGCCGCGACACCTTCAATCCCTCGTCCCGTGGCACTCCCGCCACCACCTCCGCCAGCCCCTTCCCATGCTCCGCCCCGAGCATGAAGATGTCTTTGAGCGGCAAGTCCCCCAGCGCCCGCCCAATCATGTCCGCCGTGATAAACAGCTTGACCTGCGACAACGGTCGCGGGGGATGCCCGGCAAACCAGGTCGACCCCCACAGCATCCGCTCCTCCAGGTCAAACCCCACCACCGCAATCGACCGCCGCGGCCGCACCTTCGACCGGCCCCACACCCGCGCCAGCTCCAGACACATCGCCACGCCGCTCGCATTGTCATCCGCGCCGGGATACAGCTCCCCGCCCCGCCGCCCCAGATGATCGAAGTGCGCCGAGACGATCACCAGGTCGTCCGCCACCGCCGGATCGCCTCCGGGAATCAAGCCCCCCACGTTCCACCCCAGCGCCGGCCGCTCCGCCAGAGGCCGCTCATCTCCGGCCTGCGCGGGCCCAGGCACGTTCTGCAGATAATCGCGGATCGTTTCCTCCGCCCGCGGCACCCCCGCCGCCCCCTCTATGCCGGCAAACAACGGCGACAGCCCCTCCGCCCGGAACCGCGACGCCAGATACGCCGCCGTCTGCCCCCGATCCGCGCGCGACCCCCGCCCCCCAAACTCCTCGCTCGCCAGCCGCTCCACACTCGCCCGCAGCCGCTCCGTCTCCACCTGCCACAAACCCGGCGCCCCACCAACAGGCTCCGCCCCCACCAACAGACCCAATACGCAAACGGCAAAGCCCGTCATCCCCAACACCTCCCTGCAAATCCAAATGTCCAAATGACTAATGACCCAATGACTAATGACTAAGAACTAAAGTCGACCCATTAGTCATTAGTCATTAGGTATTAGGACATTTACTCATTCCCCCTTCACCTCCGGCGGATCGATCACAAACTCGAACCACTCCACATCCACCACCTCCCACTCCACCACAATCCCCCGCGATCCCTCCTCCGGCCGACAGATCACCATCCGCGTTCCGTAGTGCAGAAAGTCCTGAAACTTCAATTCCCGACCCGCATCATCCCGCACCCGCGTCACCTTCAGCCATTCCCGCTCACTCAACTTCGGCACCGTATACACCAGATGAACCAGCGACGACGACTCCATCGTCAGTTGCAAGGGCCCTCCCCTGGGTGCCAGCTTCGTCTCCCGATTCGCCCGAAACCGCTCGTCACCAATCCCTCCAAAGTAACCCCACTGCATGCTCGTTCCCGGTGACGTATCCGGATGCGTCACCTTCCCCTTCCCGCCCATCGCCGCATACCGAATCACCACCCGACCCTCCCGCAGCGACACCTCCCCGCTCTCCACCCGCCGCTCATTCTCCCCGGGAATCGCCAGCCCCGCCGATACACCCACCGACCCCGCCCGCTCCGCCTCCGGCGTCGGCACCTTCATCCTCAGCGAAAACTTGTGCGGGCCAAACACCAGTGGCGCCCCGTTCTTATAGCCCTCGCTGTACCGGTTCCCGGCCGAATCCTCCAACTCTCCAAACTCGATAATCTGCGTCGCATGCGGCTCGCCCCGCACCGTCAACGCCAAATCAAAAGCGAACATGCGTCGCCTCGAATACGGATTGTCAGTGCGGTAAGTCGACCCTAATGAATACGCCGATTTCAGCGTCAGCACCGCCTCCCCCACCGTCGAACTCGCCGGCAGTGTCTGCCCCACCCAGCCCGGCCTCGCATTCAGTCCCGCCGGTTCCGCCACCTCCACCCGCCCCAATTCCACCGGCGCGGCCCCCTCGCCCACCCCCTCCCCCAAAAAAGTCAGCCGCCGCGGACCCGACCCCGCCGGCACCAGCGGAAACTCAAACCCATACACCAGGCCAGAGGTCGGCCCAATCAGCGTCTTGTCCTCAGGCTCCGGACGCACCGGCGTATTCGAGGACGACGTCGACACATGCCCCCCCGGCGGCTGCCGTCGAAACTTGATGTACCGATCCGAGTACACCGTCTCCCCGGCGCACTCCAGGCGCACAAACCGCACCGCCGACCACTCCCGCGCCTGCGTCGACACACCATCATGCCGCGCCACCCAGACCAGCATCCGCGCCGGCGACGCCCCATAACTCAGCTTCGGCACCCGCGGCCGCTTCAGCAGCCAATCCGCCATCGTCCGCCGCTCCGGCGGTTGCCACTCATGCGCTCCTCCCGCCGACACCTGCTGCACCGACACAAACGACCCGTCCGCCAAAGCGACCGTGCCAATCCCCGCCAGCGGAGGCCCCGGTCGAGGCGTCACCGCCTGCACCAGAAACAAGAGCCCCACCAGCCCCAGCACCGCCACCACGACAATCCGGATTACAAACCCGATCGGCGTCATCTCCCGTGCCATCGCCCCTCCCCCACCCCGTCACAAAAATCACCCCATCCCACCCCGCCCCGCCCAATCCCGCCGTAGCGGAAAGCGTGAGCTTTCCCCGCCCACGATCCCACCTCCAAAACCTCGCCTGTCTCAACCTCCATTACCACCATCGATCGCCACAAACCTCGAAGCAGTGCTGGATTGGCCTTTCCTTCGCGCCTTTGAGTCTTCGTGTGAATGAGCCTCCCAGAGTCGACTCCTCCGCGCCTTTCAAATCCCCGCTTACCTCGCCTCACCTCACCGTAGTACACTGCAGCAATCGCGCCGCCCATCCTACACGCGTCTTCCCGGCAGTTCGTCGCTCCGCCCCCATTCAACCCAAATCCGTTCAACCCAAAAAAGGTCTCGCCATGTCTCCCGCTCGACGCGGCGTCCTGCTCGCCTGCCTCCTCCTGCTCGCCTCCCACACCTTCGCCTCCGCCGCCGAACTCACCGGCCAGCAGGTCCTCGAAGCGATCGACCGCGGCAAGCGCTACCTCCAGCGCACCCAGAAATCCAATGGCTCCTGGGTCCCCGCCGGCAACGCCCGCTGGCGCATCGGAACCACCAGCCTCGCCCTCCTCGCCCTCATCAACACCGGCGAAACCAAAGACAACCCCGTCGTCGCCAAAGGTCTCGACTTCCTCCGCAAGACCGAACTCCCCGACGACACCTACGAATCCTCCCTCATGATCCAGGCCCTCGCCGCCGCCAAAGACGGCAAGAAAGACCTCGGACGCATCCTCTCCCTCGTCAATAAACTCGAACGCTGGCAGATCCCCGCTGGCGAAAACGCCGGCTCCTGGGGCTACGGCGGCGGCGGCGGCGGTGACCGCAGCAATGGTCAGTTCGCCATCCTCGGCCTCCGCGAAGCCCAGGAAGCCGGCGTCCCCGTCGACCGCAAGGTCTGGGAACGCGCCCGCCAACACTGGATCCTCTCCCAGAACCCCGACGGAGGCTGGGGCTACACAGGCCGCGGCGGTGACGCCAGCCGAGGCTCCATGACCGTCGCCGGCATCGCCTCCCTCGTCATCACCGATGCCATGGTCCGCCTCGGTGAAGACGAACTCCTCCCCGATGGCACCCCGAACTGCTGCACCAACACCAAGGAAGACGACGCCCTCAAACGCGCCTGCGACTGGCTCGGCCAGCACTTCAGCATCGCCCGCAACCCCGAAACCAACTCCTGGTACCTCTACTACATGTACGGCCTCGAACGCGCCGGCCGCCTCTCCGGAAAGCGCTTCTTCGGCGAAGGCCTCGCCAAACACGACTGGTACCGCGAAGGCGCCGAACAGTTCGTCGCCACCCAGTCCATCGCCTCTGGCTCCTGGCGCGCCGACGGCATCGATGGCGACGAAACCATCGGCACCACCCTCGTCCTCCTCTACCTCTCCAAAGGCTTCGCCCCCGTCCTCATCAACAAACTCGAGCACGGACCCCGCGCCCCCAACGGTCTCGACCTCGCCACCAGCGACTGGAACCGTCACCCCAACGACGTTCGCAATCTCACCCAATACATTACCGGCCTCCCCAAATGGCCCAAGCTCCTCAACTGGCAGACCGTCTCCCTCCCCGCCGCCACCCTCCCCGACCTCCTCCAGGCCCCCGTCCTCTTCCTCAACGGCTCCGACCCCCTCCAGTTCACCGACCCCGACGTCGCCCTCCTCCGCGAATTCGTCTCCTCCGGTGGCTTCCTCTACGCCGAAGCCGCCTGCCGCAGCAAAGCCTTCGACGCCAGCTTCCGCGAACTCGTCACCCGCATGTACCCCCCCAACCTCCCCGGCTCGGGCGACGCCAAACTCAAACTCCTCCCCCCCGAACACGCCGTCTTCCGCGCCGAATTCCCCCTCGACCCCTCCACCGTCGAACTCTGGGGCGTCGATGTTGGCTGCCGCACCTCCATCATCTACTCCCCCAACGACTGGTCCTGCCTCTGGGACAAATGGACCAGCTTCGAGGTCCCCAAGCGACCCGTCCCCCTCGTCTCCATGATCGACAAGGCCAACCGCGTCGGCGTCAACGTCATCGCCTACGCCACAGGCCGCGAACTCGTCAACAAGCTCGACCAGCAGGAACAGGCCGGGCTCGACGGCGAGAAAGACCGCGTCGCCCGAGGCCTCATCGAAATCGCCCGCATCCGCCACACCGGTGGCTGGGACGCCGCCCCCCAGGCCATCCGCAACCTCATGCTCGCCCTCAACAAAACCTCCGGCGCGTTGGGCAGCACCAAAGTCCCCGACCTCACCCCCCTCGATGTCAATCTCTTCAACTACCCCATCCTCTACATGCATGGCCGCAACAACTTCACCCTCAACCAGCAGGAACGCGACCGCCTCAAGGAGTACCTCTCCCGTGGCGGCCTCCTCTTCGCCGACAGTTGCTGCGGTGCCGTCCAGTTCGACAAAAGCTTCCGCGAACTCGTCGCCCAGCTCCTCCCCGAAGCCAAACTCGAACGCATCCCCGCCGACCACGAAATGTTCTCCGCCGCCATCGGACACGACCTCCGACAGGTCCGCCGCCGCGAACTCGACACCAACGCCGCCGACCCCTCCCAGGCCCTGCAGACCGTCACCAAACTCGGTGAACCATTCTTCGAAGGCGTTCAGCTCGATGGCAAATTCGTCGTCATCTACAGCAAGTACGACTTAAGCTGCGCCCTCGAACGCCAGGCCGCCGTCAACTGCTCAGGCTACGTCCACGAAGACGCCGTCAAACTCGCCGTCAACATCGTCCTATTCGCCCTCCTCCAATAGTCCGTTCATCACCCACACCCCGAACAGCCTGTCCAAGTCCAACGAATCGACCGTGTTGGTGGTGAGCTTCGTCGTGAGTGGTGAGCGTGTGCCACTGGCTCTGCCAGTGCGAGTTCTCTCGCATGAGACGAACTCCACCCTCAACCCCCAACCGCCAAACCCACCCCCCACCCCTACGCCTGCGTACTTTTGACTTTTGCCTTTTGACTTTTGCCTTGCCCCGCCTCCCATGCTCAACCCCCACTCCCCCTCCGACCTCGCCAACGCCCGCTATCTCGGCCGCGCCGCCGACCTCGCCTACTACAACGCCTCCGAAGGCCCTCCCAAATTCGCCGCCGAGCTAGGCCTCACCGCCAAACTCATCTCCGTCGACAACACCCAGGTCTACCTCGCCACCAGCGACGACCAGATCCTCCTCGCCTTCCGTGGCTCGGAAAACCCCGCCTCCCTCGATGGCCTCAAAGACTGGCTCCTCACCAACGCCGTCAACATGCTCGTCGTCCCCGAAGGTCGCATCGGGTCCGACTTCATGGCCGCCGGTGTCGGAGCACGCTTTCACTTCGGGTTCATGTCCGCCCTCGCCGAAGTCTGGGACCCCCTCAAAGCCGCCCTCGATGCCGAGCTCGCCCGCAAAGACCGCCCCGTCTGGGTGACAGGCCACTCCCTGGGCGGCGCACTCGCCACCCTCGCCGCCTGGCGACTCGAACAGCAGTTCGTCCCCGTCACCGCCGTCACCACCTTCGGCGCCCCGATGATCGGCAACCAGCTCGCCGCCAACGCCTTCGAAACGTTGTTCGCCGGCCGCTCCTTCCGCTACATCGACGACGCCGACCTCGTTCCCCGCCTCCCCACGATCAGCTTCGTCTCCAACCAGTACGTCCACGTCCCCACCGAAGTCTCCCTCGGCTCGGCCCTCACCTTCGGCGCTGGTGTCCAGAAAGCCCTCGACCTCTTCCACACCCTCGCCCAGTCCTCCACCCAGAGCGTCCTCCAGGGCACCGTCCGCGAAGACCTCTGGAAACTCGTCCTCCAGCGCATCGACGCCCACCTCATGCCCAACTACATCACCCTCCTCAAAAAACACCAGCAATAACCCCCGCCCCCGCCATCACCCCGCACCCGCCCAGGCGAGCCAACCCCGTCAGGGGTCGGGGCGCGTTGCCGTCATTTTTGAAACACCAAGGCACAAAGGCACCAAGGAAAGACAAGTTCACAGGGCGGTGAAATGATTCGTACCTGGAGGACTCAACAGAGGTCATGTGGGCGGTTTGAGGTGGCTGAAGCAAGATCGCCTTTTGGGAGCTGCCATGCCTCGGTGATTCCAATTCCTTTGAATCCCATTCCCTCGCATCCCGGTCCAAACCATAGGGCCAACGGGTGTGCCCACGATTCCTGGCGACATCGCCCCGTAGCGGAAATCGTGAGATTTCCGCCGCTCGTGGACACGCTTCGCCAGGCGTTGTAGGCACACCCGGGCCAGCAGAACCCGCCCTTGAACCTGCCTTTCCTTGGTGCCTTGGTGGTGAAATAAAGCCGCCCGCAAAACAGTTGCTTTGGTGGTCCACCAAAACCTCCCCTCCCGGAATCCCCCCGCTCTGCTACAGTCCGCGCGCCCCGTCGGCAGGATGCCCGGGCGTTTCCCCCGACTCGACGGACGGAGCCGATCGTGAAAATCCGCAGCGTCTGGTTGACCCGTTTCACAGGCTGGTTCGCCGCCTGTCTCGCCCAGGCCCTGTTCCGCACCTACCGCTTCACCGCGCACGCCGAACAACCCGGAACCGACCCCAGCGCCCACACGCCCCGCACCTGGCTCTACGCCCTCTGGCACGACGAGATCGCCATCCCCCTCGCCGCCCGCTCCCGCTTCGGGGCGGGCGAAGTCGCCGCCCTCGCCAGCCGCCACCAGGATGGCTCCTACCTCGTCGAGTTCATGCGCCACATGCAGATCCGCGCCGTCCGTGGCTCACGCAATCACGGCGGTGACCAGGCCCTCAGGGAACTCCTCCGAGTCCTCTCCTGCACCCACGTCTTCATCACGCCCGATGGACCGCGGGGCCCCAAACACGAACTCAAAGAGGGAATCGTCTTCCTCGCCTCCCAGACCGGCACCCCCATCGTCCCCTGCGCCTCCTACGCCCGCCGCAGTTGGATCATCAAAGGCAACTGGACCAACCTCGTCCTCCCCAAGCCATTCGCCCGCGTCCACTACTACCTAGGCCGGCCCATCCCCATCCCGCCCAACCTCTCCCGCAACGAACTCGCCCACTGGCGCACCATCGTCCAACAGGAAATGAACCGCGTCCGCCAAGCCGTCCAACAGCTCGCCCAAGGCACCCTCTCCAACCCACCCCAGCCAATCCAACCTCAACCCCTCACCCCCCCCGCCCCCCGCCAAGCCGCCTGAAACTCGTCGCACCCCAGCCACACCCCCGTCGTAGCCCAGTCGTAGCGGAACGCGTGAGCGTTCCCCCGCCCGCACCCACCCCAACCCGCCCCCAACCACGCCTGCGCACTTTTGCCTTTTTACTTTTGACCTTTGACTTGCGCAGCCTCCGCCGCCGCTTCCCGTACCCACCCCACCAGCCGCCGCGCCATCGCCTCCTCCCCAAACAGCGCTCTCCCCCGCTCCCGCGCCGCACCCGACATCCGCCACCGCAGCACCCGGTCATCCCGCAGCGTCCGCACCGCGCGCACAAACTCCTCGGGACCCGAGCACAAAAACCCGGTCTCCGGCGTCACCTGCTCGACAAACCCACCCCGCGCATCGACCACCGGCACGCACCCCGCCCGCAGCGCCTCCGCCACCACCCGCCCGAACGTCTCCGTCACGCTCGGGTGGTGATAGACCAGCGCATCCCAGTTCCACAGATGCCCCCGCGCCGCCCAGCTCGCCG
>JAIXZD010000119.1 GCA_027489895.1 Planctomycetaceae bacterium | reverse complement strand
CCCGCGACGACCGCTGGCTGCAACCGTCGCTCGCCATAGAGTGCCGCCAGTTCCTCGAACTGAGCCGATCCAACTCCCGTACTCAACTGCCATCCCGGTTCGGCCCGCTTCTGCCAGATCGCCGACAGCCGCGGGAGTCCCCCGGTCTCAATTAGCCCCACGCTCACCGGGCGATACCCCTGCCCCAGGTACGCCTCGAACTGATCCTGAAACTCTTGCGGCGTGAGCAGATGCTTTTCGATCCACGGAGTCGTCACACCGCGTTCCAGCACGACCGCGAACCGCGGCTCGCCATCCTCTTCGTAGACCCCCACCTGCACAGGGGCGAGGTCCAACTCCCGGGCGCGGGCGATCACGTCGGCATAGGCCTGGGCCGAGAGATCAAACCGCACCTCCTGGTCCGCCGCCAGTACTTTGCGTTCCAGACCAAAGCTCCCGGCAGCCATCCCGGCCAGCAGCACGACCAGCAGATATCGAAGTCGGCCATCCATGAACTCTCTCCTCTCAGAGGAACTTTCGTAGCCCTCGTGCCCGGCACACGAACAAGCGGATCACATTGTCGTGGACGCCCGTGCCAGATCCGCCTGTCGGGCCAGCCATTTGTCTTCCGCGGAACTGCGGCGCAAGTAAATCGGCTCCAGAGTCATCGGATTGCTCACCTGCCCCAACCGAGCCAGGCGATAACCCAACCGCGCCAGGACCGCGCCCGAGGGCCTCGGCTCGGCCCGAACCTGTCCTTCAGTAAGACCCGTCTCGAAACCCACACACAGCGTCGCCCCAGGCCCGGTCAGCAAGTCGCCCGTCTGTAATCCCCGCACCACGGACTCGGCAGATTCAATTCCGATCGCCGCTTGTGACTCCGTCAAAAACGCCTCGGCGGTCGCAGGCAGCTCGGCCGGAAATCGCGACACGAACAACTCACCCCGCTGGGCATTTTCCGTCACGACAATCTGTTTGCCTGGCGATGCTGGAAGCGTGGACAACATGGCACCAGTGGCGTTCTGCGTGTCGCGAACCGTTTCGGCAATCGCCCAAAGAGACGGAATCGCCACCAGCGTCGCTTTCTGGGCATAGGCCCATGTCTTCGCACACATGATTCCCACCCGCAGGCCCGTAAAACTGCCCGGCCCGCAGGTCACGACGACCTGCGAAATCTCCGCCGCCTTCACCCCCACCCGCGTTAACAGTGCCTCGATCGCAGGGAGCAGCACCTGGGCATGCCGCTGCCGGACATCGAGCACGACCTCTTCCAGGGCAACCAATTCATCGGACTCAATGTCCCGGAATTGGGCCAATGTGATCGACCCTTCGGCCCCCGCAGTATCCAGCGCCAACAGCCACGCCACGCAGCAATCCTTTCGAGGAGATCAGCCGCCCACCGGACGCAGGTCCGGACTCGGCACGGGCAGTTTGGAGTAGTCGGTGTCAAACTCGAGGCCGATCACCATCCATTCGTCGGCCACTGTCGGATCTGGTCGGTAAAACAACACCTTCCAGACCACCGGAAAGTTCGTGCAGTGATAGAGCCAGGTGCAGCGGACGAGCGACTGCCCGATCCGCTCGACCTTCAGCCGTTCCGAGCGTTTGAACCGACCGTACTTCTCCAGCGCCTGAGGTAACCCGGTTCGCAGCTTGTCGAGCTGGGCCGCGTCTTTGCCTAGCGGACTGCCGGCCAGCAGCGTTTCCAGCCCTAACCCGACATTGTCCGTCGCCACCGCCCGCAAAAAGTCTTCCACTTTCAATGCGAACCGACTGTCGGCAATGGCGTCATCTTCAAGCTGTGCCGCACCGAAACTGGCCTGCCACAGAAGCCAGACCAGGCCGCAGATCACCAGGACCGTCGCCCGAACCGTCACCACCTTGCGAACTGACATTATGCCTCCCTGACACCGGTCTCATCGGGCGAGCCGCATCGCCCAGAGGGGTGCCGCGCACCTCGCCCCCCGATTCTGCTTTTCCTACGACCACCGCATCGTACCGGGGCCAGGCCAAGCCGCCAAACGCCAGTCCCCAACGATTCCCCCGCAGAGAAGCGCCAGTTTCCGTGGGATAGGCTTCCAGCCTGTCATTTCCTGTCAGGAAAGCCTGGAAACCCGACAGGCTGGAAGCCTATCCCACGATGAATCGTCGTAGCGGAATGCGTGAGCGTTCCCTCAACGCTGCCCTCACATTCGACGCCGCACTTCCCGTCCTCACGCCGGTGTGAAGTCGCTCTCAGGCGTCAGGTCGCAGCAGAACTGGGCGATCAATTCCGCGGCATGGTCCAAATCGGCCAGCGAAACCATCTCGACCGGGCTATGCATGTAGCGGTTGGGAATCGCGACAATCGCGGTCGCAATGCCTCCGCGTGTGATCTGGATCGAGTTCGCATCGTTGCTCGCCGATTTGCCCAGCGCCCCGATCTGCGTCGGCAGGTTACCCGCGGCCGCCAGTTCCCCCAGCCGTCGATGCATCCCCGGATTGACATTGGGGCCGCGATACAGCACCGGCCCCGCGCCCAGCTTGATGTCGCCAAACTGCTTCACTTCCAGGGTCGGGCAGTCGGTCGCATGGGTCACGTCGACCACAATCGCCAGCGCCGGATCGATTGAGAATGCGCTCGTCTGGGCACCGCGGAGGCCAATCTCTTCCTGAACGGTCGAGACCGCGAACACCGCCGCCTTGGGCTTTGCCGCCGCCACACGTTGCAGGGCCGACAGGACCGTCCAGGCCCCCACCTTGTTGTCCATCGCCGGCGCGCAGGCGAGGCCATTTTGCAGGTCCCGCCGACCGAGGTGAAACGTCACCGGGTCCCCCACGGCGACCAGTTCCTCCGCCTCCACCCGGCTCGCGGTCCCCAGATCGATCCACAAGTCCTTGATCTCGGGCACCTTCTTGCGATCTTCCGGAGTCAGCAGATGAATCGGCTTCTTCCCGATCACTCCCGGAACGGCCCCATTCCGCCCCCAGACGACCATCTGTTGGCCGACCAGCATCTGCGTGTCCCAGCCGCCAATCGTCTCGACCCACACGAATCCACGGTCGTCGATGTACTTGACGATCAGGCCGATCTGGTCGCAGTGCCCGGCCAGCATGATTCGCGGCGACCCCGTCGGGTTGACGGCGGCAATGACGTTGCCGTGCCAGTCCGTACGCACCTCGTCCGCAAATCGCCCGGCAAATTCCCGTACCACTTTCTGCACCGGCTGCTCGTAACCCGAGGGACTCGGCGCGAGCAGCAACTGGTCCAGAAACTCAAGCGATTCCGCATCCATGGTTCAGCCTGTTCGGGGAGAGAACGAGGAGAGAGATTCAAAGTCACACAGACGAGCGGCGAGGGTATCGCGTCAGCCAGCATCGACGCAAACTCGCCCCTTCGACAGGCATCCCAACAGAGACCGTCGCCGATTCCCGAACAACCCTCGCAACCCAGGGAGCCCGAAGCGTTAGCGCCCGGAGGGTAAGCGACTCCCCCTCGCTGACAAACCGCTGACAGGCTGGAAGCCTATCCCACTGCTTTTTCTCACCCGCTGAGTTGGGGAAATAAGAAGGCAGCGCAGAATGTTGGAGTTGTTTCGATGAAACCGTTCGCTTCGTCGAGATTCAGTTTGACGGATTCTCTACAGGTTTTTACTGTCAGGTCCGAAGGTTGACGATTTGCCACATGGCTTTGTGGATCGTTCCCTGCGGGTGTTTTGATCTGACCTATGGGTCAGTTCTGCCTCGGGTCAGCCGGCCCAGGATGGTGACCGGCAGTCGTGGAGAAGCAGTGTTCGCGGAGAATCTGTTTCGGAAACTTATGTCCGAAATGCGTTTCCCAGGGGCACAGGCGAGCCATCCAAATCGCCCGTCAGGGAAGATGAGCGAAGGCGGGTCCGATACGTGTTCGCTCGCAATGGACCGCAGTCCGATTGTTGCGGACGAGTGGGAATGCGGGGCGTCGCCCGGGGCGATTCGGTCCTTGGGAAATGTTGGTTCCTGTGGGGACGACGTTTCGGGAATTGCGTCAGGCAATGAATCTCGAACATCGCCCCCAAATCCCAAGCCGTTGGCGAGTTGAAAACAAGGTGACGTGGCACGCCGGTGGGGGCACCCGGTGGGCCGGAAAGACGATTGGGTGCGGTGAGTGCAGGGGATCCCCCTCCACCGTCCCGAGGGGAGTCAGCCCGCCTGATTTTGGCGTGGCAGGAGGTGATGGCAAATGTCCAATGCACAGTGTGAACTGGGACTCGAGGCCGACTTGATTCAGAAAATCGAACAGCAGGTGCGCCGGCGGACGGGCGGAATGGTCCGCAATCTCAAGGTGGAAGTTCTCGGGAGTGAAGTCGTGCTGACCGGGCACGCCGTTTCGTACTACGCCAAGCAACTGGCGACGCATGCCGTGCTCGCCCTCGCCGACCGCGCGACGGTGACGAACGACATCGAAGTGTTCTAGTCCGAAGCATCCTCTCGGACGGGTGAAGGCGTCACCTGCTGCGGCGTCCGGCGCGAAATGTGCGCCCCGCGCCCCTTGCGTTGCGTCGGCAATTGCGGTATTCAAACGAGAAACCCGCCTTGGAAGCCGCGCCTCTTGCTGGTGCCCCGATGACCCGGCCAATGACTCCCTCGATGCCTCGGCTCAAGCATCCGCTTGCCGCCTACCAGTTCCTGTTTGAGGCGCTCCGCTTCACACAGGAGAAGCTGGGTAAGGCACAGGTCGATGCGGACGACGAAGACGCGGCTCACATCAGCGGTCAGGAACTGCTGGATGGGATTCGCGAGTTCGCTCGCGACCAGTTCGGCCTGATGTCCAAATCGGTCCTGGATACCTGGGGTATCTTCGAAACATCGGACTTTGGGCTGATGGTCTACGAACTGATCGAGCGCGGTCAGATGCGCAAAACCGATCGCGATTGTCTCGACGATTTTTGCGATCGCTACGATTTCGAGGCCGCATTCGGCCAGGACGACTCGTACGACCTCGATGTCAGCCGAGCCTTCCGCGCGTAACCCGTTTTGATGGTTGGGGTTTGAGGCGATCGCGTGTCCCACAGTCCCAGTCCGCCAGCCGCCGCGACCCAGGTGTTCGTTCCGCAGACCACGGTCTCTTCCACTGACCACATCCCTGGGGTGAGTCCAACCGCGAAGGGAAGCCGCGTTGCGTTCTATGCGGCGCTCGTCTTTTCGCTGAGCTGGTGGTCAATCCTGGTCTTCACCTGGTTTTCGACCGCGAACCCGCCCGTGGTCAGTGGTCCACAGATCCGCGCCTCGGACGCGGTGTTCGTCGGCAGCCTCACGGAACCGATTCAGCCGCTTCCCGAGGTCCCCGGTGAAAGTCCCCGGCTGGTTTCCTGCGCCATTCAGGTGACAGAGACTCTCGTCGGTGACCCGCGTCAGGGGCCGGTCCACATCACCCTTCTGACTCGCGGCGGCGACTTGCCAGTGGGGAAGTCGTTCCTGTGGCCGGTCGTCCCGGCTGCGTCGACACCGCTCCGGCTGGAGGGTCCCGCAGCCGAGGGGTTCGTGGTGACGCGACTCCCCGAGCAGAGCGGCACCTCACTGATCTACCCGGACACTCCCGCCTATCGGGAGCTGATCGACAACGCGGCCGGGGCGGATCGGTAGACAACCTGCGTGAGGTAGTGTGGGCACTGCCCACCAGCGCTCACCCCGTAAGGCCGACCAGAAACCAATTGGATCGCTGTCCGCCCCGGTCAAGGAACCATTGGTCAGTACCTGCTGAAGCAGGGGGTGAGCGGTTCGGGGGTTGAAGGTTGGTGAGCAGTTGTGGGCAGTACCCTCCCTACCCTCGCTGCAGCACCAGGCCCTCCTTGCGGATCTCAAACGGGACGATGGCGTCGTCGCAGGCGCTGCCGCGGTGCTTGGCGACGTGCAGGGCCCGGCCCATCTTGCCGTCGCCTTTTGTTTTGCCCATCAGCAGAATCGTGTTCGCGTTCGCGAAGACATCCCCGCAATCGAGTCGCCGCCCGATCAGGTCCTCGAGCAGCACCTCATGCGTGGTGTACAGCAGCAGGGTCGCCACCTGCTTGTGGTCGTACAGATGCTGCTGAACCGCGTCGGCGTTCGTGCGAAAATTTTCGCGGAACAGGTCGCGGGCGACCCAATCGGCCTCTTTGTGCAAAATCTGGTGGTAGATGTACTCAAACATGTCGAACTGAAACGAGTCGCTGGGCTTGTCGGCCGGCTCCACGCCATCGATCACGCAGCGCCGGACGCCATGGATGAAATTGCCGTAAAAAAACCAGATCGCAAATTGAATCTTGCGCGCCAGTTCCAGCTTCCACGCCCGCCAGTCGTCTTCATCGAGATCGCCCCGGGTGACCCGTCGGCCATTGCGCTGAAAAATGTTGAGCAGATCGCGGCGTGACTCGGCCGCGTCCCAGACGCGGGGCGGTTCGACATGCTCGGCGGTCTGCTGCCGGGTAAGTTTCCATTGGAACAACCGCTCGGCGTACTCGTCGTGCGATTGGGAATCGCCGCGGGTGGTCATGTCGAAGAAGATGCCGGGCTGGCCCTCCTGCGACCGCCCCGCCTGATTGAACGTGACGCCCAGTTGGGTCTTGCCGATCCCCGTGGCCCCGGCCACCACCGTCAGCGTGCCTGGCAACAACCCGCCGCCCAGCAGGGCATCTAAATCGGGAAGACCCGTGGAAATCCGATCCTGCAAAACACACCTCGCCTGCCCGACGGCCGTTCGTTGCGGGACCGTTGTCCCGAGTGAAGGAGCATGAATAGAACGCGTCGGGCGGGAAGTCAAAAGTCAAACGGAAAAAGTCGGGCGTGGGGGCGCGGGTTGGGGCGCTCGCCTGCGGCTTGCAAGGTGGGGGAGCGTTGGGACGTTGAGGGGACGTCTTGGGAAGCCTCACGGCTTCCGCTACAGGGGAAAAACAAACAGGCGTGCAGCCGGGTGGAAGCCCGACGGCACGCCTGCGTCACTTTTGACTTTTGCCTTTTTACTTTTGACTTATTCCCTCACCCATCCTGGTCGAGTTCGACCGTCCAGTAGGCTTCGTCGAGAAACGCTTTCCACGACCGGTATTTGACGCTCGCCAACTGCTGGCAGAGGACGGGACTGCGTTTCGGTTTGAAGGCCTTTCGGCGGAGCTTCATGCTGGCCTGCTGCGGAGTGCGGCCGCCCTTGCGGACGTTGCACTTCAGGCAGGCACAGACAATGTTCTCCCAAGTCGTTCCCCCACCCTGACTTTTGGGGACGACGTGGTCGAGGCTGAGCTGGTGGGTGGGGAATTTGTGGCCGCAGTACTGGCAGCGATTTTCATCCCGCAGGAAGATATTTCGCCGGTTGAATTTGACCACGTTCTTGGGGAACAGGTCGTATTCCAACAGACGGATCACCCGAGGGACCTGAATCCGGAAGTTGACGGCCTGAATCCAGTCGTCTTCCCCCAGTTCTTCGGCGGCCTGTTTGAAACGGCTCGCTTCCTGCCACGTCTGGAAGTTGTAGGCGGAGTAGCCGCCTCCATGTTCCAGGTGGATCACTTCCGCGAGGTCCTTGCACAACAGGCAAAACGCTCGCTTCACCGACACGACCTGGATCGCCACATACAGGCGGTTCAGCACCAGGACGTTCGACTGCATGGCCGGGGCTACTGTCCCGACGCGATTCAAGGTCGTCATTCAGCACCTCCGTCACGGGAAAACCGGTCCCGCTCCGCTCCTTGCGGGGCGGCCGCTCGCCTGGAAACCCAACCTGGTTCACTACAAACCAGATCGAGTCGTCGTTTCCAACGAGCAGCGGACACGCCCCAGACGCCATCATGGCGGCCCCAATCGTTCGACCGGGAGGACGTGGCTGAATCTGTGCTTATAGCGGCCCAAAACGGTGCAGGCAACTGCCGCCACACCCCGCGTCAATTCCTCGCGCAGGATTTCGCGGAAAATTCCCGAGTCCCACATGGAGCGTCCGTTAGCGTCCCGATTCGACCAGACGCGGCGCGCCCGGCGTGAGACTTCTCTCCGGACCAGTCGACAGGCGACGAGGTTCGCGGTCGGGCTGGCGATCGCCGAATAGAAGGCAACGCTGTGGGAAGCCTCACGGCTTCCGCTACGAGGCGGTCGGTTGGCCAGTCGTGCGTTTCGCTGTCACGCGTTCCATGTCGCCAGCAGGTTGTTCACCAGCGGCTCGATGATCGTCGGCTGCATGGTCACGCTGTAGTGGCCTTCGGGGTAATCGCTCGCCGGAGCATTCCACCGCCGTGATAACTCGCGGATATGTTCCGCCTTAACGAACCGGTCGAACTCGGCGATATGCAGATGGACCCGTTCCCCGGCCAGCTTCGGGCGATGATGTTGGGGGACCAGTGGCCGGACAATCGTTTCCAGCCGGTCGAGATCGAGCGGCTCTTTCCCCAATCCCATCCGCACAGCGCGGATCAACGTGCCGCCCTCTTGCAGCAGCTTGAGCGTGTTCACAGGCGGCGTCACGGCGACCACGAGAGCAAGCTGTTCAGCGAGGAGACTGGTCAGCAGCGCAATGAATCCGCCATAGCTGACGCCAATCAACCCGACCTCTCTTCCCTCGGCCTGTAGCGATCGGACCACCTGCCACGTATCGCGGACTGCCTGCCGGGTGACATTGAGCTGATGCCCCAGGTCGCCGCCCAGAATCAACTGGCCCGGAAAATAGCCTTTGGGCGCACGGCGGTAATTGAACGGCGAATCGACCGTGACAATCTCAATCCCCTGGGGCGCGACTCGTTCGGCGATCCAGTTGAACCAGCCGGTCCCGCGCTGCACGATGCCATGCACGCCCACCAGCGTTCGGCGCGGCCTGGTCGCAGTCTGCGTGGGGACGAAGCGACGCAACCAGACAACGTCCGATTCCGGCCAGCCACTCGGTTCGGCGCTGGGGAACGACGAGTCGTGGACCGTCCAGAGCGGCGTGCGGTAGCGAACAGGCCCCGGATCGGGCAGGCGAATGATCTCGGGGGAGCCACCGAAAAACCGGGCGTGGTCGCCTGAAAACAGATGGGGAGCGTCGCTCTCCCGCGGGCCGATTGCACGGGGGTTGTTCCGGTGTCGAAACGCGAAATGGACGAGGATGTTCGCGACAAGTTCGTCGGTACAGGTCGCCTTCGCCCACTGCCACGCTCTCACCCCAGGACTCCCTCAACTCGGTTCGAGGCTGTGATTGCTCGTGGGATAGGCTTCCAGCCTGTCAAGATTCCACGCTGTCCAGGGTGGAAATGACAGGCTGGAAGCCTATCCCACGGTGGAGAGATCACCCCCCAAACCCTTCGAGAGCATCAGCATCCGCGAAATAAAGGTCGAGGTCGAGGTCGACCGCGCCGTTTGCCAGCGGGGCAACAATCAAGGGCGTGGACTGAGCGTCCCCAAGAAGCAGCTCTGGGAGCGTGGTCGCCGTCGCGGCTGCGGCACCGGGCGCGGCGGCCGACGATGTCGCGATGGCCGAAAAGACCGAGCTGATCAGTCCCAGCGGGACATCGTTCGCGGGGAGGCTGGCGAGCATCTCGCCGGTGTCGACCACTGAAGAACTTGCCGCCGCGACGACTGGTGCCGCCGGCGGAGTGGCACTGGCGATCTGCGCGAAGCCGAGGCTGTCGTGCTGCACCCAGATGCCGGGGAACTGCGCGAGAATCGCCGTCTTGATGGCCGCGTTCTCGGTGTAGAGATGCACGCCGGTAATCGTGTTGTAAAGCCGGAACACCTCGACCCGGCCTGCCCCCGGGCTGGTGAACATGAACCCTTCGTCTTTTTCGAATCGCCAGCCGGTCTGCACGAGGATGTCGCGCTCGGCACTGTTCAGCGTGTAGTAGTGCCGTCCGTTGGAGAGGTTGTACATCCGGTGGACGATCGTCGCTCCGGCGACGTAATCGGCCGGAATCGAAAAGCCCTGCTGACCGGTGGTTTCATCGCGATACCCGGCGGCGACCGCGTTGGTGAACTCTCCCCGATTCGTCGTGAAGAAGTGATAGTCGGCGTTGGGGTTGTACGCCCGATAGAACCGGTTCTCGGTCGTACTGGTTTGGAGAGCCGCGATCTCAACCGGGCGGGTGAGGCCTGCCGGTGCTCCGGTTCCCACCGTCAGATTGGCCGTGACATTGCGTGCCCCCGTGGGCGGCGTTGTGGCCACGGATGCATACCGCAGCACGCGGACCAACGCCTGGATCGCGGGGTAGGTCGCCTGGGCGTTGAAGGTGATAGAAAGCGGGGTCGCTCCGTTGCCGCCGCTCGCCGTCGCGATCGCGGTCCCGCCGAACGAGACGGTTCCCGCCGCAACACTGATCTGGCCCGGCCCGGTCCCGACCGAATCGATCGACAGGCGATCGCCAGCATCGGGGCTGGCAATCTGGACGACGAGGGTCGCCCCGTTGAGATTCGTTTCAGACCCCGCGGTCACCCGCGCGGCAGGATACAGCCGACCGCCACTCGCCTGCTGCAGCACCCGCAGCGTACCGATGCTGTCGTGGCCGCTGGTTGGTGGGGTGCTGCCGGCATCGACGAAGTCCACCTTCTGGTTCTTCGTCGAAATCGTGATGCCCGTCCGCTGTTGAGGCGCCGCCAGTGGACCGCCGCTCGCCTGGATGGTGTACGTTCCGCTGGGAACTTGCAGCGAATAGCCACCGGCCGAACCGGTGGTCGTGGTGTACATGGTCCCGTTGGAGTGCGTGGCAACGATCGTCACCCCGCCCAGCCCTTCGCCCACCGTGTAGAAGTTGTCGACAGTAATCGCATCCCGGAAGACCACGCCCAGCAAAAACGCGTCCCCGGATCGCGTTCCGAATTTCTCGGTCAGGTACGACTCCGACCCGTTCCCGGTTTTCGTCCGGTCGACCGTGAGACCCAGACCGACTTCGAGGAAACTGTCGTTCATCAGGTTCGTGCGATGTCCGGGGCTGCGAAACAGCCCATCATGATGCTGCGTCCCGGTGGGGGCGGCGTTTCGCAACAAATCCAGTTCGCTGTCGGTAACCGGGCCAAAGCTGCCTCGCGACCAGAACGCGATGTTCTCGCCCGCGGTGGTAAACGTGTATCCGGCAGCCTGGATGCGGTCGAACGCCGTCCGACCGTCCGGGGTGTTGTGGTCAAAAAACTGCCGGTCGTACATGTCCCGGGAGTGGGCTCGCGAGGCGTTGGTGAGGAGCTGATTCGGCGCCAGAGGCGACTTGGCGGCCGATGTGATCGTCCCCGCCGCCAATCCTTCGTTCAGGCTCGACAGGCCCAACCGCGTCACTTCCGCATCGGGATTGGCACGGGCCCGATTGATCAGCTCGAGGACCAGTTGCTCGACGTTGGTCAGGTCGACGGTGAGGACCCGTCGGACTTCCAGGGATTCCGGTTTCCCACAGAGTGATGCCGCCCGTCGCCGTCGCGCCGAGAGCCGCCCCGATTGCCACCACGAGACGATCCGCGGTGCCCATTCCAACCCGAAAGACGCCATCGTCAACTCCGCATTTGGCATATGTGAGGAGGACCTGTTTGTTGCAGTTCCTCAATCGATTCTCGCTTCGGGATTGTCGCTGTCCGGAGTCGGTGAATCCAGCAAATCCCCCGAGAAACAGTCAATAACGACGCAAGGCCGGGTGAACGGATCACCCGGCCTCGCAGTCACATGGAATCTCCTGCGTTCACAGGCGGACCTGGCTCGCCGTCAATCAGTCGTCGTAGTCGACGTAGACGACGCCATTCCGGCGGGCGTGAACCTTCACCGCGTACTTGCCCCAGTCGTACTTGACGTACGAGCCATCGCGATTGCTGGTCACCCGGCAGGGGGCTTCGCAGGGCGGAACGCAAATCTTGACGTACAGGCACTGCGAAGGATTGCAGACATCGCAGCAGGGGTCTTTCACGGCGACAATCAGTGGCGTGGCGCACGGATGCGCGTTGCGGGTCTGCTTGTAGCGGACCCGCGTATGCAACGGGATCGTCGGCACGAAGGCCATCGGCTGAGCGAGCCAGGGTTCCCCGGCGGGCATGGCCACAGGCGGCGCGGAATACTGCGGAGCGGCGAGCACGGGAGCGCCCTGCGCGGGAATAGGTTCCAGCGCGGGAACAGGCTGGGCCTGCACGAATCCACCCGGAGCGCCAAGCACCGGGCCAGGCTCACCCAGCGACGGCGAGGGAAATGGCTGGGCCACTGCGGTCACGCCCAATCCCAACAGGCTGGCCACGGCAAGCAGTGTCGTGCGATGATTCGAAATGTGTCGACTCATTTTACATCCTTCTCCTGTTCTGATGCCGCCTGGAGCGATCATCGCCTCAAGCCGCACCTGAAGGTGACGGACCAAACAGATTGCGATCCTTCGCAACCCACGCGCATTCAGTCCGTCTCAACTCAAACGGTCCACGCCTCAAATTTACCCAAGCTGCCGACCGGGGAAACCCCGTCAAGGTTTCAATTCGCGCCAAAATCGGGGCAATCTGCGACGACTTTGCGGATTGTACCGCACGGCAGTTGCGACTTTCAAACCGCCGCCCCTTGCGAATCACCAACGGGAGCCGGAAGCGTGAGCGCCCGGAGGCTCGACGACTGTTCCCCCAGCAATGCCTACAACTGCCGTTGATTGTTTCCGGGGCTGGTTGCGAGCGGGAGTCGGTTGTCGTCCGGGCGCTCACGCTTCCGACTCCCCCGATTGCGACCGCCCTCTGTCCGTGGTGTCGCAAGTCGTTACAATCCAAAGTGTATTGGGCGGGTTTGGCGGCGGGACGAGCCCGGATCGCCGACCCCCGACATGGCGGAAGGAGTGTCGCCGTTGATGCACGCATCGGAATCTGTCGTTCGGTCGCTGCCCACGAGCACGCGGGCTCGGGAATCGAAACGAAGGGCGATCCGCTCATTCTGCGGGGCTCTGCTGCTGATGGTTATGGCCGCAGAGGCACAGGCCCAGTTCCGTCGTCCTGCTCCGTTTCAACAGATTCTGGTCACCGAATGGAATGACGGTAACGGGCGGCTGCCCCGAGAGATCCCCTCCGACCCGGTCACCTCAAAAAAATCCCACCGCAAGTTGAGGATGGCGATCGATTCGATCGCGGATCAGGACTATGCCACGGGTGTGACGCGACTGCAGGAGTTGATCGATTCGGGAGACGACGCGTTCCTCGAACCCAACATGGCAGACGCTCCGGCCGAGGGAGATGCCGCGAATCCACCAGTCGAGTCGCCGCCTTTCGTCCCGCGGGAAACGCTCCGCAAAGCGATCGACGACGCCTTCGAATCGCTTCCCGAAGCCGGGCGCACCACCTACGAAACGCAGTATGGTCCCGTCGCGCGGGCTCTGGCTGAGGAAGCACGGCGCGGTGATCGCTCCGCACGCGAATCGCTGCTGTTACGGTTCCGGCACACTCAGGCGGGGCTGGAGGCGGCCTATGCCGAAGCGCTCGAACAGTTGGATCGGGGAGAGTACGGCACCGCTGCCGCGGGATTCGAGCGGTTGGTCACGTCCCCCGCTGCCGTGGCCCGGCTGGGCGAGACGCTGGTCCTCAAGCTGGCGATCGCCCGGTATCGAAAGGGCGACGTGGCCGGAGCGGCCCGCGCGATTGAAACCGGTTTGACGCGTCCGGTGACATTGGAACTCGCCGAGCGACAAGTCAGTTACGATCCGTCCACAATGGTCGCGGATCGCTGGCTGCGCGAGACGCTCGGGGCGATTCCAGCCACGGGTCCCGATCGTTCGCGAGGCTGGCTTGGGGTCGGTGGGAACGCCCGACGGGTGACGCGATCCGCCCCGACGACGCCGTTCCTGGGGACGGTGGGCTGGCGGGCCGATCTCGCCATTCCCCAGATCACCCGACCCGGGGCGAACACGTTTCTCCCGACCTATCTCAATCAGTGGGTCGATCGCATCTATCAGGTGGGGGCGGCCTCGTCGCTGCCGCTACTCCCAACCGGTCAGCCGGTGATTGTGGGAGATACACTCATCGCGCGGGGCCTGGTCGGATTGATCGCCGTGGACCTCGTCACGGGACGACTGCGCTGGGCCAGTGCCGAGACCGAACCGCTCTACGAGATGCTTTCGGTCCGGGTCGGCCCCAACGCCGCCCCCGATCGGACCAGCGATGAACAGGTGCTCGACCGGGTCTGGATCGATCAGACCAGCGGCAGCCTCGCCGCCGGGACGACGCACGTCTACACCGTGGAACGTCGAGCGGCCCAACCAGCGCTCGCCCCGAACAACGCGCTTCCGTTTGCACCAGCGGCACCGGCGCCGCTGGTCGATGAATCGCGGCTGACTGCGTTCGACGTGCGCTCGGGGAAAGTGGCCTGGCGGGTGACAAACGGCTCTGGCACGCCGCAGGCACCCTTCGCCGAAGTGCAGTTCCTGGGCCCGCCGCTGGTGCTCGACGATCGCCTCTATCTCCTGGGCGAACTGACTGATGAGATTCGCCTCTACGTGCTCGATGCGCTGTCGGGAAAACTCGAATGGTCGCAACGGCTTGTGCGCGTGCGATTGGGCACGCAGTTTTCCGGCGGGGCACCTCACCGCAGGCGAGGGCTGTCCCCGTCCTATGCCGATGGTGTCCTCGTTTGTCCCACCGACACCGGTGCCATTGTGGCGGTGTCGCTCGCCGAACGGTCGTTGCTCTGGCAACGGGACTACGACGTCGTGCCCGATAAGCAGCCCCTGGCTCTCATGAACCGGGCGTTCATGAATCCCATGTCCGGGACCGAAGGCTTGAGGGCGTACTTCGACCAGCTCGGCTTCAGCGACAATCAGGCGCTCATTCGCGGAGACACGGTGCTCGTGGGACCACGGAGCGCTGGCAAAATCTATGCGCTGGGCCTGCGCGATGGGCTGGTTCGCTGGAGCACCCCCGTGCCGGGCGCTCTCGCCTGGGGAGGGGTGACCGATCAACGGGCCGTGGTCATCGCGGCCAATGGACTGGTGGCGCTCGACCTGACCACGGGTGAGCCGTGCTGGCCTGAGAATGGTGTGCGGACGGTTGCTCCCAGCGGTCGGGGCTTTCTGGCTGGCGACACGTACTACCAGCCCACCGCGCAGGGCGAACTCCTCGTGGTCGATGTCGCCACCGGCTCCGTTCGCGAACGGCTTCGCACGCAAGACGGGCGGCCGCTGGGGAACCTCGTCGCGTTTGGGGGCGTCGTGGTCTCGCAACGCCCGGATTCGATCTCGGGCTTTCACGATCTTGACTCGCTCGAAGTCCGCGTCGCGCGACTACTGCGCGACGATCCTGATAACCTGGAAACCCGCCGCATTCAGGGCGGACTACTGATTGCCAAGGGGGAGTTGGCGAAGGGCATCGATGTTCTGTCGCCGCTGTATGCCGCGCTGCCCCAGGACGACCGGTTGCGGGAAACGCTGGTAGACGCGTCGATGCAGCTTCTCGCGCGCGACTTCCAGGCCGAGCGATCGCGGATGGCGGCCGTCGAGGCGCTCCTCAAGACCGATGCCGAGCGGTTGCGCTATCAGCGTCTGATTGCCGATGGACATGCCGCCGCTGGCGATTTCTCGGCCAGCCTCGACGTACTCATCGGCCTCTCGGACTTTCACTTCTCTCCCCGTGGGCTGGAGCGGGTTTCCTCGGGATGGGAAGTCCGTCCCGACCGGATCGTGGCCGGCAAGCTGGTCGACCTTTTCGGCCAGGCCAACGTGACCGACCAGAGCGGACTGCTCGCCCGGATCAATACCCGGCGGACAGCGCTTCTCGACAGGCCTCGACAGGACGAACTCCGTCGCTTTCTCGCGCTCTTCTCGGCCGCTGTCGATGTCGACGATGTCCGCCTGACTCTGGTCAAAGAGCTGGAAGGCCAGGGCGACTGGCTCGAACAGGGACATCTGTTGCGGACGGTGATCAGTCACGCCACGGGACCAACCGCGCGGGTCGCCGCGGCGCTGGCGATGGTGGCTGTCGTCACGGAAACGGGCCGCAGTCGCGATCTGCACCGCGTGCTGCAAGAGGTGTCGCAACTGGCTCCCGACGAGGAAATCTCGCTTGGAGAAGGTGCACCGCCGGTGACGGCCACGGAAGCTCTGGCCGACTGGTTGCGCGAAGAACCGAACGGCGACGACAACGTCCCGGTTCGCTGGCCAGCAGGTGAACCGACAATCACGCGGCGGGAGGTTGGGGCGCAGCCGGGAGTCAACACGAACGAGGCGCTGATGAGGCCGATCGTCGTGCCGATGCTGGGAGATCCCGGGGCCTGGTTCGAGGATGTGCGGTTTCTGCTCGATCGCCGCATCCAGCGTCTGGTGGCTCACGATCCGCAGGGCCGTGATGTCTGGAGCGTGGGGGTCGGGCTGGTGGAGACGCTCAACCTCGAATCGGCCGCGCTGTTTGCCGCCGGTCATGAAGCGGTCCTGTGGGATGGATCGCGGCTGATCGCCATCGATTCGGTCGGCACAAAAGAGCGACCTGGCCCACGGATCTTGTGGACTCGCAACCTGCTTGATGAAGCGGTCGGTGGCGGCGAACTGCCCTCCCCCGGAGTCACGCTCAATAGCGGCGGGGAAGTGACTCGCCGGGTTCGAGTCGACCGCGAAGGCCGACCCTACTTCTCGATTGCCGGGTGCGATCCTGCGGTGTTCGTTTATCGCAGTGGAACACGGCTGATCTGTCTCGATGTGCTCACGGGCGAACCATTGTGGCGACGGGAAGGGGTCCCATCTGGTGCTGAGGCCCATCTCGCTGGATCGCGGGTGTTTCTTACAGGTGCCCCGAAAATGACGCGTCTCTACCGGACCGTCGATGGTCGGGAGTTGCCGCTTCCGCCCGGCCGCTGGCAGAACACCCTGCTGGTTCGCGACGAGTTGGCTGTCTCGATCAGCGAAGGGGCGCTCGTGGATGGAAAGCCGACGCCGCGGACGCTCACCGCGGTCGACCTCCGCTCGGGCGCGACGGTCTGGACAGTGTCGGTTCCCCACACGGCGCTGGTGCAACCTCTGATCGGGCGGGAGATTGCCGTCCTGGGGGTCGATGGCAAGTATCTGGTCCATTCACCTCGTGATGGGCGGGTGCTGCGGACCGCGTCGTTGCGGCTCGATTTTCCCGTTCGGAGCGCCGTCATTTGGCGACAGTCCGAGCGCGATCTTGTGTTTGTCAACAAGTCGGTCTCGGGGGTGGCGGCGCCGATCGCCCTTGAGCCCCGGCGACGGTTTGACCTCAATGGTAGGCTGTTCGGTGTGGACCACTCGGGCTTACCGGCCGATTCTGAAACAAAAGCGCCATTGGCCAAGACGTGGGAGCTGGATTGTCCGCGACGAAAAGTCGATCTCGATCTGCCGATTGACTTGCCCGTTCTGTTGCTCACGTCGAACGTAATCCCGGTCAATCCGGACCAGCCGTCTCCCGCGCCGAAGTTGATTCTGGTCGACGCGCGGACCGGAACCGAGATTACGACCAAGACCGATCTGTCGATCACGACGATTCCGTTGGGCGTGGAAGGGACGGTCTCCCGCGGTCAGTTGACGTTGAAGTTTTCCAGGGCCGAGTTCACGCTGAACTATGCAGGGAGCGAGGACGATTCGAAACCAGCAGGCGATCAGCCACCTGGGGAAAAACTCCCCGAGGTGCCGCCGGAGAAGTAGGGCTCCGATCGTCGCCTGGTGGTTGATTGCGTGAGAACGGAGCAAGGCAAAAGGCAAAAGTCAAAAGTGATGGTTTCGGGCGGGCCCGACCGGTTCTTTTGCCAACCGCTGATCCGTAGACACGCTCGCGGCGCAGTTCACCCTTCGCCGTGCGCAAAGCCCGGGGAGCCGGAAGCGTGAGCGCCCCGGAGGCAACACCCACGCTTCTCTCCCAGACGAATCCGCGACGGAGGCACCGCGTTCCGCTAGGCTTTTCGCGAGTCGCTGAGAGGTTGTTGGGTGGTTTCGTCCGGTGGAGAAACTCCCCGATTCTTACGCGATTGGGGCATTGATCGACAGGACGGGCGGTCTACAATCCTGCTGACGCCTGCCAGCGGTCGATCTCAAACAAACGATCTGTTTCGCGTGCCTTGTCCCTTCGGGTACCCGTATCGGTTGGGTGCCTGCGTCTGTTGAAAAACAGGGTGACACGTGAGGCTGTGCGGAGCGAGTCGTACGGAATGGTTCGTGGAAACCGAGTCGATTGGCCCAGATCTCCTGGACAGTGACCGTGGTTCCGATTCGTCGGTGCCGTTTCCGCGGGTCCGTGACCTTGGAACAGAAACCAGGGGAAAACAACAACCAAGCCATCTGACGTCATTGGATGTCAGGTTGAGGTCTTGGTCGTGGGTCTGCAATTCAGGCGGACCAGGTGCTCAGGGAGTGAGCAGACTCGTTCAAAGGGACAAGTCAATGCGGAAGTTTATGGCGTGTGCGTTGGTCCTGGCCGGTTCGCTGGCTGGGGGAAGTCTCGTTCAGGCCGGTTCGATCGATGTGATGGAGCCCGATCTGGCAGCGCGGGTGGAACGTCCGGCCTCGGCCGCAGTGGTCGAGCGGGGTCAGGCGGGAGAGAGCGACGTCGCGCACCGGGGTTACCACGGTCATTACCGGGGCCACGCGGTCTATCGCGGGTATGGAGTTCCGGGGCGAGCCTTCTACGGACCCGGCACGGGCGTCTCGGTCAACTTCTACTCCGGTCCCCGTTACGGAGTCCCCGTGTATGGCGGCTACCGTGGTGGCTATCGTCAGCACGGCTGCTGGTAACCGCTGAACACTCCGGCCGGTTTCTCGGGCGCGGTGTGCCCGTGGAAACGTGATTGCCAGATCAGAGGTGCGTGCTGAAGGAATGCGGGACGCTGTCCCGTTTCCCGAATGTCGCCTTCGCAAGACGTTGCAGCCCACCTTCGCGGACCGATTCCACGGAGGTGGGTTTGTTCGTTTCCAGAAGGGAGACTTGCTTCCTCCGCGACGAGGGAAGCCGCTCTACGATAGGTCTCGCGTTTGTGGACTGGCGAACATGTCTTGGCGTTCGCCCAAGCGTCTACCAGGTTTCCGTCCAGAGCATCTCGTAGACGCGGGCCTGGCGACCGGATTCAAATCGATCCGGGGCACGAGAAAGAACGCGCAGCCAGACCGCCTCACCCGACTTTCGCCCGACGACCGACAGGTGCTGTCCCAGTTCGTCGTCCGCGTCGATGCGCTGAGGCTGCCATTGCACTTCTTCCACCTCGTCGAACAGGCGTTGCAGCGCGAGCACATCGACGACGAATCGTGAGGACCTCACGGTCCCATCCCGATGGCCCCCGACGATTTCGGTTGCGGAGACAAACAGGGTCACTTCCCAGAGCAAATCATGCTGCGTGAAATGACAGCCGAGCGGACTCAACAGATCGACCGGCGTCAAACAGCCCGCGGCTCCGTCGGCTAACTCCTGTAGCCAGATCGGGGGGGATGGCATATTTCTGACCGCTTCTAACAAAACATCTCAACTTGGGTGGCCCAATGGCCTCACCTCCCCGAATCGATCGTGCCCCAATGAGAGGGGAACGATCCAAGGGCCATTGCGAGACGCTTCGCCGACCATGTCTGCTGGGGAAGCAAGACGATCCCTCTGAGGAGCAAATCTGATGCCCCAATTCCTGGCCACTTATCATTCGTTCATCTTGCCAATCCAGTTCCTGTTGAAACGACTGTGTCAGTTGTCCGGCAGCTCGTGTCCCGGCCTGCGCCAAGATGTGGATACACGGGAAACACCCCCGTTTCCAAAGGGCACGCATTGACTTGCCATTCCGGACGTTCAGTCGCGGGGCGAAGCGCTACTCTGGAACTCTCACGAGTTCCGCTACGGCTCCGGACAATGACGTGGCCCACTCCGTGTTCATCGGCCGGTGATCTCCTGCGGGTGTCGCTTTCAGACACACTCTCGCGTGCGAAGGCCAAGCGATTCGACCTCGGTCTCAAGCGGGTACCCCTCGTCCGACCAGCCCCGGCCCTGGTTGTAGGCCCGGATCAATCCCTGAAGTGAATCGCGAGTGAGGGTCGCTCCCGCACTGCCCCCCGCAGGCACGGCCGTCGTCAGAAAACGTTCGGGGAGCGTGTCTTCCGCGGGGGTCCAGCCCTGACGGATGTTGTACCACTTCTTTGCGGCGACGATCCGCCGCGCGGTCGCCTCGATCTTCGGGCGATCGACGTCGAGGCCAGTCACCAGCGACAGCATCTCGGCCATCGCCGCCATCCGGTCCTCGAAGACGCCCCGCAGAAACTTGCAGAGGATGAGCGAATCCATCACCGCGGCTTCGTCTTCAGTCCCAATCGCCAGACGCACGTCGTCGGGCACGCCATGCAGGCGATCGACCGCCGCCGAGAAATCGACCTGGTAGGCCCCAGACCGGTTATGGTCCGCTCCCCGGCTGCCCACGGCAAACCCCAGGGCCATCATCTGCAAGGCGCGCGGCTCGTACCCCGGAATCTCCAGGCCTTTCACCTGAGGTGCGAAGGCGAGGCTCCCCTGCCCGATCTGCTCGCTGGCGCGGCGACTTCCCTCGGCCAGCAGGTCGCCCAGCCCCTCGCGGTCGGCAATCTGACGTAACATTTTCAACAGGGCCGGGCCGTTCCCAAACCGCAAGTGGGGAGCCTCAATGAGACCGCGTTCGGCGCATTCCATGGCGAACGCGATCGTCCCGCCGGCCGAGATCGTGTCGAGTCCCAATTCATCACACAGCGCCGACGCATCGAGAACCGTTTCGGGGTCCGAGACGCCACACAGAGGCCCCAGCGCAAACAGGTTTTCGTACTCAAGCCGCACGGGTTTTCCGCTACCGACCGAATAGATGTGCTCGCAGCCAATCGTGCAGGCCGCGCACGATTCGCGCGTTTTGGAGTAGGTCGCGTCGAGGGTTTCGGGGGCGAGTTGCTCGGCACCGGCAAACTCACCCGACTGGAAGTTGCGCGTGGGGAGCGTGCCCAGTCGATTGAACACGAGCAGGTTCGTCGCCGTTCCCAACTCGCGATACTTCGCGGTCGCCGGGCCGAAAGATTTCGCCGAGAGCGCCTTGCTGTACCGCGTCACGGCCTCGGGATGGGCGACGCGTGCGATTCGATCACCCCGGACGGCAATCGCCTTGAGTCGCTTCGCCCCCAACACCGCGCCCGTTCCGCCGCGCCCCGCATGTCGACCATCGTGCGAAACCGTCGCATAGCGAACCAGTCGTTCTCCGGCCGGACCAATCCCGGCCACACGGAACCCGGTCCCCAGACTTTGCGATAACCGGTGTCCCGCCTCGCGACTCGACAGCCCCCAGAGCGCGGTGGCATCGACGAACCGTACCGAATCCGGCTCGATGACCACCGCAGTCGGTCTGGTCGCCGCCCCGACGAACACGAGCGCGTCGTAGCCCGCCTTCTTCGCGGCGATCGCGAAGTGGGACGACGAGAGCGAATCGTTGATCCGTCCCGTCAGCGGTGATTGGCAGACGACCGCAAACTTCGCGCTGGTGGTGAGCGCCGTCCCCACCAGTGGACTCAGGCAGAAAATGACGGGAGCTTCCGTAGCGAAAGGATCTTGCCTATCGCCCGATTCGGCATGCAGCAGCCACGTCGCGAGGCCGACCCCGCCGACATACCGGGCCAGCACGTCGTCCGGAATCTCCACCGCGGCCGTTGTGCTCGCCGTGAGATCGACCCGGAGATAGCGACCGTGATAGCCGGCCAGCGGCATATTTGCTTCCTTCTGATTCTTTGTGTGTCGGGTGGGGCGTCGCCATCAGTTCAGATCGCACTCGTGGTCCCGCGCCTGTTGATCGCATTCTGGATTGTAAGCAGGAGGCCGCGTTTCTGACGGGAACGAAAAAAGCCGGGGCGGAAGGACCGATCATCCTGCCTGCGCGTCCCCACAACGGACCTCGCAGCGATGATCGACGACCTTCCGCCCCGGCTGTCGGCAGCCAACCCCTTGGACAACTCGACCTACTTGTGATTTCCCGATTCCACGATCGACACCTGGCAGCACGACTTTGGGTTCCCGACCAAAACCGCCTTGCCAACGCGATCCCCGTCCCGCAGGCTCCGCCCGGTGATTCCGTCCACCACGTCCATACCAGCCAAAAGCAGGTCAGGCCTGCCTGACACCATCACTTTTGCCTTTTGCCTCGCTCTCTCCAAACAGCACCAGCCACCCGGCGACTTGCCTGAGCCTTAGCGGTTGTAGCCGAGGCTGCGGACCACTTCGAGCACTTCGCTCCAGGTCGGAAACATCCGGCCGCTGCGACGCTTGTACTCGTCCATCGCCTTCATGAATTCAATCTCGTCGTCGGTATAGTCGCGTTCGCAGGTCGTCGGGTCGAT
>JAIXZD010000213.1 GCA_027489895.1 Planctomycetaceae bacterium | reverse complement strand
CGATTCGGTCTGGCGCGGCTGTGATCTGATGGCGACGGGGGTGGCCTCGTTCGGGCATCTGCAGGGGCTGCATTACCAGAATCTGGATCAGATGGAGGAGTACATCCAGACGCTGGCGGGTGGGGAGTTGCCGATCAACCGGGCGCTGCCGGTGAGCCGGGAACAGCAGTTGATTCGCGAGTTCATCCTGCAGATGAAAGAGGGGCAGGTCGATACTGCGGCGCTGGCGCGGAAGTTTGGCGTCGATCCGCAGGTCCAGTTCGGAGAGGCGATGGCCCGGCAGGCGGCGGCGGGTTACCTCACGGTGACGCCGGCGGGTCCGGTGCTGACACGGAAGGGGTTGCTGCAGGTGGATAGTCTGCTGCCGGAGTATTTCGAGCCGGAATTCCGGCAGGTTCGATACACCTGATCGCGGTTTTTCGCTGATTCATCCTGGGCGAGGGCTGTCGTGGGGTGGGCCTCGACTGGAGAATGGTCGATAGCGGTGGGCTGGACTGTCTGGCCCTTGCCCTCCGGGCGCTAACGCTTTCGGCTCACCTGTTGGTGAGCTTGTTTTCGGTGGGCGGATTCTGAAAGTCAGGGATCCGCTGTCGCCTGTGTCGTGACTTTACGTTTCGGATTGAACCGGCTGTCTATGCTTCCGCTCACACTGTCTGAGGTCGTGGTTCTGGGGCTGGCCTGTTTTCGGATCACGCATCTATTCACCAGCGACACGATCACGATGCCGCTGCGGGCGTGGCTCGTGGACGAGCGAATCGAGCCGGACGCGCTGGGACGAATGGTGCAAATCCCCATCCCCAAGCCACCGGCTTGGCGCGGCGTGGTCGGAACCCTCGCGACCTGCACGTGGTGTCTGGGGGTGTGGGTGGCCGGTGGGCTGTATGCGGGTTTGGTCTATTGGCCCGAAACGACGGGCGTGGTGACGGTGATTGCAGCGATCGCCGGGTTGGGCATCGTTGTGGAGAGGTTCTCGCTGTACCTCAAGGTGCACAGCTTCAGCCCGACGGCCGATCAGTTGGCCCGGCTGAAAGCGGCGCGGGACCAGATTCTGGGGCCGGGGAAGTAGCCTGGTGCGAGCGGAGTTCGTCCCCTAGCCTGAACCGGCAGCGCTTGATCACCGCTTTGGATCGAGCAGGTCTTTGAGCGGGAGTTTTTCGAAGGTGAGGTGGGCTTGGCTGCCTTCGTAGACGAGGCCGATGTGGTTGGCGTCGACCTGGGTGAGGCTGGGGTAGCCGGCGCCTGGGCCTTCGTCGAGCAGCAGGTGGTGCGAGGCGGGCCAGGTGAGGCCTTCGTCGAAGCTGACTTGCAGGGTGTGGTGGGTGCGGCCCTTCTGGGTGTGCGGGTTGGCGAATAGCAGGACGGGCTGTTTGTTCTCGGCGGGTCCGACGTGGACGCGCAGCAGGCTGCCGTTGCAGTTCGGTTCGATCAGGGTGTTGCGGCTGGTGGGGTGCGGCTGCCAGGTCTGGCCTAAGTCGCGGGTGATGACGACGGCGCGGAACCGTTCGCGGTCGTTTCGGACGTTGAGCATGATCGAACCATCCCCCAACTGAGCGGCCTGGCACTCGTTGCCGCCGGTGTAGCCGGGCTGGGCGACGGTCCAGGTTTGGCCGTGATCGCGGCTGATCATGAGGGTGGCGAAGGTGGCCTCGGGTTCGCGACCAGTGCGGCCTTGAACGGGCATGACGAGAGTCCCGTCGGAGAGCTGGATGCCCTGTTGGGGCGAGGGGGCGAGCAGCCACCAGGACTCCTGTTTCAGCTTGCGGGTCAGGTTCTCGGGCTGTGACCAGGTGAGTCCGTCGTCTGTCGAGCGGACCATCAGGAACTGGGCGGCCTTCCCGATTTCGAAGCCGGGTTCGGAGCCATCGTCGACCCACTGGTGCTTGCCGGGTTTTCCGTTCATCCAGACGGCGAAGCAGAAGATCTCGCCGGTCTGTTGATCGATGATGAGGCCTGGGTCGCTGCAGCCGTTCTGGTCTGGGGGCAGGCCACCGAACTGGCCCATATCCATGATGACGCGGGCTGGTTCCCAGGTCTGGCCCTGATCGGTGCTGCGGCTGAGGCCAATGTCGATGTCTTCCTGCAGGTCGCGGCCCTCGCTTCGCCGGATGTCGTAGACGCAGAGCAGGGTTCCCTTGGAGGAGGTGCCGAGCGCGGGAATGCGATAGGTGTGGACGGAGTTGTCGAGGTGTTTACGGACGGCGACGCCGATGCGGTGGCGGGCACCGGGGGACTGGTCTGCGGGGACAAGATCGCCGTGACTTGTGACGATGCTGGTGCAGACCGCGGCGACGTGGCGGGACAGGTTCGCGGAGTTCCTCAGGCGGCAGGTAAGCCAGAAGACGTTGAGGCCCGGCTTAAGCAGTTGCCGACCGGAGAAGAGGATCGAAGACGCGGGGTGATGTGGGGCGGTGAAGCGAGTTTCGGGAGAGAAGGTCTGGGATGGGCCGGTGGAGAGGAGGGAGAGGGATTCGAGGTCGGCGAGGTCGTCGGTTCCGCGGAGTTGCACCTCGAACGAGCGGACTTCGGTGTCTGTGGATTCGCCCGCGTCGATGACGATCTTGAGCACCGGGCTGTGGTCGTTGCGAATGAGAACGGGAGTGCGCGGGCTGGAGGTTGTCGCGCGCAGGGGGGTGGCCGCTTCGGCAGAGAGCGTGAAGAGCGGCAGCAGGGCGAGACAGAGACTCGTGGCGAAGGCGTTCATCGAGCGGTACCTTTTAGTTTTGGGACGATGTGTGAGGGGCGAGCGCTGGAACCCGCGCTACTTGGCGACTGGGTGTCTCACGAACACGGCGTGTGGGCGTAGCAGCGGGTCGAGATTGGTCCTCGTTCCCGACTCTAGCGAAGAGGCGATTTCGTCAGAAGACTGGCGTGTGATTGCGTGGCGAGCTGACGTTTTGTGTGACGGGCGAATCGATCACGGAGCGCTCGTTTCCACCGACCCCTGACAGGGTCGGCTCGCCTGGGCGGGTTGGTGGAAAGGTTAGCGGGCTAATAGCCTGTTGAAGAAAACTGCCATCCATACGGTCAACGGTTTCCCCGCAAGAACTCGCACTGGCAAAGCCAGTGGCACACGACGACTCCGCCGTTGATCCGTTCTTCAACAGGCTGTTCGCTATTGGGCGGGGGCGTGTTGGGAATCGAGCGTGTCGGGGGTTTCGGTGTCTGGGCGGGGTTCGAACCAGCGGTAGATGGAGGGGAGGACGAAGAGCGTGAGCAGGCTGGAGGTGAGGATGCCACCGATGACGACGGTGGCGAGGGGGCGCTGGACTTCGGCGCCCGATCCGGAGGAGAAGGCCATGGGGACGAAGCCCAGCATGGCGACGAGGGCCGTCATAAGGACGGGACGGACGCGGGTGAGTGCGCCGTCGAACACAGCTTGGTCGATTGACTGCCCCGACTTTCTCAGTTCGACGATGTAGCTGACCAGCACCACTCCATTCAGCACGGCGACGCCGAACAGCGCGATAAACCCGACTCCGGCGGAGATGGAGAACGGCAGACCGCGCAGCCAGAGGGCGTAGATCCCTCCCGTCGCGGCCATCGGCACATTGAGGAAGATCAGCAGGGCCAGGCTGGTCGATCCTAGCGACATTTGCAGCAGGGCGAAGATCATCAGCAGTGAGAGCGGGACGGCGACGAGGAGGCGACGCTTGGCCTCCTCGAAGTTTTTGAACTGGCCACCCCAGGTGACGACGTAGCCTGGGGGGAGCTGGACCTGGCTGTCGACGGCGCGCTGGGCCGCGGCGACGAAGGTCGAGAGGTCGGTCCCGCGGACATTGCACTGGATGAGTGTGCGGCGGCGGATCGCGTCGCGGCTGATCTGGGCGGGGCCGTCTTCCAGTTTGATGTGGGCGAGCTCTTCGAGTGGAATCTGCCGTCCGCGCGGGTCGGCGATTTTGATGAGCTTCAGTTCGTCGAGGTCGGCGCGGAGTTCGGGGGCGAAGCGCACCTGCAGGGGGAAGCGGCGTTGGCCTTCGTAGATCTGGCCGACTTCCTTGCCACCAATCGCGGCGACGGCGTCGAGCACGTCGCGGGCGTTGATGCCATAGCGAGCGATGGCCTGACGGTCGACGATGATGCGCAGGTAGGGGAGACCGGCGGTCTGTTCGGCCTGAACGTCGGCCGCGCCGGGGACGGATGTCAGCACGCGGGCGATCTCTTCTCCCTTATGGCGGAGGGTTTCGAGGTCGTCGCCATAGAGGCTGATGCCGATGTCGGAGCGGACGCCCGCGACGAGTTCGGAGACCCGCAGTTCGATCGGCTGGGAGAAGCTGTAGGCGTTGCCCGGAACCTCGGCGACGAGGGTCTGTTCCATCGCGGTGACGAGTTCGTCTTTGGTGGCGTATCGCCATTTCTCTGGGGAAGTGAGCGAGATGATGACGTCGGTGAGGTTCACGGTCATGGGGTCGTTGGCGATTTCAGGCCGTCCGGTCTTGCTGACGACTCCCGTCACTTCCGGGAATTTCAGCAGACACTTCTCGATGCGGGTGGTCATTTCGACGGAGGTTTCGAGCGAGACGCTGGGCAGGCGGACGGCCTGAATGGCGATCGAGCCTTCGTCGAGTTTGGGAATGAAGACACCCCCCAGGCCACTGGCGAGGACAACGCTCAACGCGAATGCGCCAACGGTGGCGAGCAGCGTGTGGGCAGGATGCCGAATCGTCACGGTGAGGAGGGGGCGGTAGAGCCTCTTGACGAATCGGATCAACCAGGGTTCCGTTTCGGAGACGCTGCGGAGGTAGACCGAAGCGAGCACGGGCATCAGGGAGAGGGCGAGGAGCAGCGAGGTGAACAGGGCGAACATGACCGTCATGGCCATGGGGCGAAACATCTTGCCTTCGAGGCCGCGGAGGCTGAGGATGGGGACGTAGACGAGCATGATGATGCCGACGCCGAAGATGACGGGGCGGGTGACTTCGGCGCAGGCGCGGGCGATCAGTTCGCGCGGCGCGGCCTTGCCAGCGTTCTCGTGGCGATACTCGGCGACCCGGCGGACGACGTTCTCGATCAGCACGACGGACCCGTCGACGATCAGCCCGAAGTCGATCGCGCCGAGGCTCATCAGGTTGCCCGACAGGCGGGCGATCCCCATGCCGACGAACGCACCGAGCATCGAGAGCGGGACGGCCGGGGGGAGAGTCAGCCCGGCCGTCAGGCTAGCCGGGAACGCGAGCGGAACGACGAGGACGAGGATGCCGCCCTCGATGAGGTTCTTCGTCAGGGTCGCGACGGTTTTCTCGACGAGTTCCGTCCGGTCGTAGAACGGGACGACTTCGACTCCATCGGGCAGCGATTTTTTGATTTCTTCCATCTTGT
>JAIXZD010000188.1 GCA_027489895.1 Planctomycetaceae bacterium | reverse complement strand
CGTCGGCAGACGCCCCCGATGCCCCCGCCGCAGACGTTTGCCGAGCCGCGCCGCCGGGCGATTGCGCATCACATCATGGCCAATCATGAGCTGCAGGCGCTGGAGGTGATGGCGTTTGTCCTGGTCGCGTTTCCCGAGGCACCGGCCGAGTTTCGACAGGGGCTGGCGGAGATCATGCGTGACGAGCAGAACCATACCCGGTTGCACTGCCGCCGGGCGGCCGATCTGGGTGTGCCGTTTGGATCGCTGCCGGTGAACGGCTATTTCTGGGGCAAGGCGCAGACGTTCGACTCGGTGCTAGAGTATCTGGCGGGTCTGCCGCTGACGTTCGAGGGTCGCAATCTCGACCACACGCTCGAATTTGAAGCGTTGTTTCAGAGCGTGGGTGATTCGACCGGGGCGGCGATCATGCGGACGATTCATCGCGATGAGATCACGCATGTTGCGTTCGGGCTGGACTGGCTGCGGCGGCTGAAGCGAGCCGATCAATCGGACTGGGAGGCCTACACCAGTCACCTGAAATGGCCACTGCGCCCGGAGAAATCGCGGGGCGAGACGTTCCACGCGGAGCCTCGAGCCGCCGCGGGCATGTCGGCGGAGTTCATCCAGGAGCTGGCCCGCGAAGCGAACGACGCACCGCCTGCCTCGTCGTAGCGGAAGCCGTGAGGCTTCCCCCCGCGCGGTCGACGGATGCGGCGCCCGGCGGGGATCGGTGAGGCGAGGATTGGTCGCTGAGCGCGGCTGGTTGTTTTGTCGAACGGTTGTTTTGGGAGAGGTGGCTGGAGGTGGGGGCCGCTGCGCGGGGGAAGCCTTACGGCTTCGGCTACGGCCGGGGGAGGCACCGGCTTGGCGGGGCGGCTTTGGACTCTCCTCGTTGCCGAGTTCGCGGTGAAGATGCGGTTTTCGTGAGGGCCCGGTCGTTCGTTAGATGGCATGCTTGCCCCGAAACGGTGCAAGCATGGCACGGCCGGTTGATTCGATCGCCTCTCTTGCCGAGTGGAACGATGCGGGGAGGTCGGGGGTGGGGGCCGCTGCGCGGGGGAAGCCTCACGGCTTCCGCTACAACCGACGGGAAGACTTATGGCTTCTACTTACGGCTGGAGGGGGGAGTCACGGCGCGGGGCGGGCTTTGCGGTAGCGGGCTTCGATTCCGAGCTGCGCGAGGAGTTCGCGTTCGCGGCGGCGCATGATCCGTTTTTCGGCGGGGGAGAGGTCGTCGTAGCCGCACAGGTGGAGCAGGCCGTGAACGAGGTAGAGCGTTAGTTCGGACGCGGTTTCCCAGCCGAGGGCGGTGGCTTCGGCAACGGCGTACTCGGCCCCCAGCAGAATCTCCCCCTCAAGCACCTGGCCCGCACCCCGGCGACGCGGGCGGGCGGTGACGCACGGGTCGAGCGGATCGGGCAAATCACTGTCGAGCAGAAAGCTGATGACATCGGTGGGGTAGTCGTGGCCGAGGTAGGCCTGGTTGAGGGCCTGCATCTCGGCATCGTCGACGAGGGCGACGCTGATCTCCGCGCGGGCCACGCGTTCATCGCTCAGGACGGCGCGGGCCGCCCGCTTGAGTGCGGGCAGGGCAACTCGCACGGCCCGCTGCCGATTCGCAAACTCGATCTGGTACGCCCCCGCCATGCCCTGTTCCTTCTGCAACCGATCTGAAACTCCGGTCGGCAGTGTAGTGCGCGGTGCGATCTGGGGTGGCTTCACCAATCGCGGTTCGATGGAATTTTGGGGGGAGGGCGGTTCGGGGCGGATTGGTTGCTTCTGGTGATGCTGGTGAATCGGGCGAGCCTCCGGGCGCTAACGCTTCCGGCTCCCTTGGATTGGAAGTGTCGAGATTGGGTAAGGGCGTCTCGTGCCGCTGGGGCAGGGCGAGTTTGACAGGGTGCCAATTCCGACCTAGGTTTCGAGATCGAGAGGAATCCATGTCGCCGGTCAATCCGGGGCCGATGTGGCTGACTTTCGACACCCCCTCTGGCAACTTCCATTCGGAATTCAACGAGTTGCCTGCTCCCGCGATTCACGGTCCCGGTTCCCATACGACATTTCGATCTCCGACCAGAGTGCTCGCGGTCGGCTGGCGGTTTTTGCGCTTGGCGCGGACGGCTGGCAGGCTGGTTCGTTCCGGGCGTCCGATCCTGGGGTGTTCCCCACGATGTCGTCGGTCTGGGCACGAATCCCTGGCTTGTCCGGGGACCCGTTGGCTGATGGTACGTCCCACTGTGCCGCCAGAGCGGTGTGGCTGAGGCCGTGCGGTCAAAACTGGCGGGTCCGCCCAGACTCCTGGGGGCGAACCGTCGCGAATTGGCCCGTGTCTGTCTGGACTCGGCTCGATCCGATCGGTTTGTGAAGGGGTCGTCTGGTCAGGCAGCACCAAGCGCGGATGCTGGGTTGCGGCTTGACCTTCGGTCTCTTGGTTCGATGGCGGCCCGACGACGGACCGTGACGCGGGATCAGGTTTTAGTTTTCACGACACGCAGGGTGAAGGCCTGTCTGGGCGATCCCCCCTGCGGCCCTTTTTCACGGCCTGGGTTTCCCCCAGGTTGCACCATGGTCATCGCCGCATCTCCGGTTTCGTCCCTCATGCCCTCGTTCATTCCAGGCGAAGCCTCGCCGCTCGAACTGCCTTCTCGCGAAGTGCAGGCGGTGGTAGCCGACCTGCTATCGAGCTGGCAGAACGGACGGGCGCTGTGGGAACGGCGCCGTGGGCATCGGCAGACGCTCGAAGCGACCGTGCGATTGACGCCGCTCGACGACGCCGACCAGCCTGTCGCCGACGCGATGACCGTGACGACCCGCGATATTTCTCCGGCCGGGTTTTCGTTCATTCACCCCGCGCCGCTCGCATTCCGTAAGGTTCGGGCCGAATTTCTGCACCCGGATGGCCAGACGTCGATTCTGCCCGCACGGCTGACATGGTGCCGCTATCGCGGTCTGGGTCGGTATGAGAGTGGGGGCCAGTTTCTTGCCTGCCCTTGAGGGGAGGACAGGCCACTGTCGCTGAGGATCGGCGCTCCGGGCGCTGACGCTTCCGGCTCCCGGTGCGCGCAGTCGAACGGGATGACGTTGGCAATTGGATGCAATCCGGTTCATGTTCTGGCATTCTGACAGGCTGGAAAGGGGAATTGCAGACCGCTAGTCCGGTCTAGTCGCGGTCCCCAGTCGAACCGTCGATTCCTCGTGGCCGAGTTGGAAGACCCCATGAACGAGCGTGTCCTGCCCCAGGGCGGTCCGAGCCAGTTGAGTCGGGCGAGGGCCGAAACTAGTCCAAATCGTGGTCGAGCGTGGCGGCGTGTGATCGTGGGCACTTGGGTCATCGGGCTGGCACTGTTCGGACTGGTCGGGGGCGATGCCTCGTCGCAGGCCGTGGCTCAGGCGGAGAACGCCAACGATACTTCGGCGGACTCGGCGTTGTCGCCGGTGCTCGCCAAAGCGATCGTTCAGGTGGACATCCTCGACGCTGAAGGGACTGTGGTCTCGCAGGCAACCGGGGCGATTCTTGACGAGGACCTGTTTGTCACGGCGCTCGCGCCGCTGCGGCGCGGCGACAAACTACTGGCGAGCTGGTCGGGCGGGCAGACCGCGCTAGTCGAAGGGATCGTCCTGTTTGATCGCGAACTGGACCTCGCGCTGGTCAAGCTGCGGCCGGCCAGTGAGACCGTCCGAGAGAAATTGCCACTGGTCGATGCCCCGGAACCTGGGGACGCGTTCGAGGTGGTCGAGTTCGGTGCCGATCGGCAGATTTCCAGTACGACTGCGACGGTGATTGAAAAGCCGCTGACGCCACCGCCATCGGACCAATTGTTGTGCGATGCCGCCCCGACGACGAATTGGCGCGGTGTCGCCTGGGTGACGACGAAGGGCACGCTCGCGGGGTTTGGTTCTGGCGAACCAGCGGCTCGCGCGGGGGAATCGCTGGCGGTGACAGGTCGCCAGTTGAAGAATCTGTTGCGCCGCCAGCGGGAACGGGTGCCGCTGACTCTGCCGGAACTGCGGGCGAAACTGGTGACGTTGACGCCGGCCATCACGCAGTTGTTCCCCTCACGAAAGCTAGCGCCCGCCAAGGCCGATCGTGGCCAGCAGTTGGCGGAACTGCGAGCGGACCTGCGGTTTCGTGGCCCCGAACCAACGCACCCGTTTCTGCTGGGGGAATACCGTACGGCGGCCGGCTGGGACCTCATCGAAAAGCGGCTCGTCGCACCGGCTGCCGAATCGGCCTCGCTGCGAATCGCCACCGCCGACGAGTTCGGATTGGAAGCCGAGCTCGAGGCAGCGGGAAACGGCGGCTGGTTCCTCGCGCTGGGCTGGGTGGGGAATTCGGGGTGGGTTCTGAGCAACGTCACGATGCGAACGAGCGGCAGTCCCTGGCACATCTGCCGGGTCGAGAATGGCGTGGCGGATGTCGCGACGCATAGGGAAGTGGCCCGCACATCGTGGAAGGGGGTGCAGAAGCTGGGCCTGGCCCTGACGCGCAACAGTCGGGGCGAGTACCGCCTGGATGGCCAGCTTGCGGGGAAGCCGTTTCTCGATGGCGTGGCGCTTCCGGGCTACTCGGGCGGCGATGTCTATCTCGCCACGTACGTGACGAAGTACGGTCCGATGCCGGTGAAGGTCAACGT
>JAIXZD010000301.1 GCA_027489895.1 Planctomycetaceae bacterium | reverse complement strand
TGGTCATGCTCGTCATGCACGTAAGGCGCCATCTGCACCGACTGCACCTGCGGCGGCAGCGACGGTGACAACTCGGCGAGCGCACTACTGCCCCCCGGCACCCCCGCGGCGTTACTCCCCGGCGAGACAAACGCAAACCCGACGCTGTCGTGCTGAACCCAGATGCCCGGAAACGCCGCCAGCACCGCCGTCTTGACCGAGGCTTCAATCGTAAACAGATGCACGCCCGAGTTCAGGTTGTACAGCCGGAACAGTTCCTTAGTCCCCGGCACCTGGGTCGTGAACAACCGGCCCACGGTCCCTTCCGAGGTCAAGCCCACCGAAACGAGAAAATCCCGCTCGCCCGCCGAAAGCGTGTAGTAGTGCGACCCCTTGTTTGGGTTGTATAGGCGATACAGAGGCGACGAATTCGGCAGCGTCTCGCTCGTCACCGAGAAGCCGGTCTGACTCGTGTTTTCGTCGCGCAGGCCCCCCGCCACCGCCGCCTGAAACTCCGCTTTGTTCTGCGTAAAGAAGTGGAAATCCCGCTCGATGTTGTAGGCCCGGTACATCCGGTCGCCCACCTGCCAGCCAATATCCTGCAGCGCCGCCCAATCGACCGAAGTCACATCCAGCCGCCGTCCCGCCGGGATCGTCGGAATCATGATCGCCTGCTGCCCATCACTCTGCACTGACGCCGCCCAGTGGCTCGCATCGCCAGTCACCGGGACCGGCCCTGCGGGCGAACTGAACAGTTGCGTAATGGCTCCCGTGAATTGCTGGCTCGTCACCTTGGACGTGAACGACTCGATCGTCCCGATCCCCAGCACATGCCCCAGTTCATGAATGGCGACCGACACGAAATCGGTCTTTCCGGCCGGCACGGTCGACGAGCTGCCGAACGACCAGTTGGTCGTCGTCGAGAACGAGATCGACCCGCCCCACGGCCCGAAGTCCTTGTTCGGGCTGACGAGCGCTCCCGCCTGCCCCCGGGCGGCAACGAGGTTCAACCAGTTCACATCGCCGTTCGCGTTGTAGCCCCCGGGTCCCCCCACCGCGAGAGTCGACGAGCCAAACGTCTGCGACCCGACAAACACCCGCAATGTTCCCATCGGAATCGTCAGGCTCGAGACTGTTTTGGTCCCGGTCCCGGAAGGGTCGTTCATCACCGCATCCCAGGTGTTCCCGCCCGAGGGAACAATCGCCGACAGCTCGTCGGTCAGCCGCTGCTCGTAGATGTCCGCCGCCTGGTCCAACAGCGCCCGACGGGCCGGGTCGGCGAAGAAGTTCCCCGTATCGAGCGAGTAGTCGAACTCGATCGCCAGCCGCGTCGGCACGATCCGCACTTCCAGCGTCTCGCCCGCCCCCCAGCCCCGGTCTGCCCAACCGCGTTCCGCACGCTGTCGAGCCAACCTGGGCGCTCGCGCGGGTCGCGCCTGAGCAGACGTGCCCACCCAGTTCCGCCAGCCGCCACGTCCTGATCCGCCGCTTCCAATCCGACCAAGCATCGCCTGAACCTCTCTTGTTCTTGCCGACCGGCCCTGCCGAGCGAAAACCGCGTCCAGCCCCACATCCCGGACGAATCGCCGCTGACATCTCAATCAGAGTGGTTTACGATCCAGTCAGGCTGTCTGGCCTCACTTCTTATCTGTCGTTGTTCTTCTCTCGACTCCCCGGGGCTCCCTCATGACGATCCGAACAGACGTTTGGCGCCGACTCTTCATTCAGTATCTCGCCGTGCTGACCATCTGCTGTTGGATGCCAGGCTGCGGTCAGAAGGTTCCCACTTTTGGCGAATTGGTCAACGGCAAGACCGCAGAACCGACTCCCCCGCCCGTCGCGCCGGCCCCCATGGCCCCAACCGCGCCGGTCGAAACAGCCCAGGGCCCCACCCCCGCCGAGATCATCGCCGGGTTCTCCAAAATCCCGACCTTCGAGGTGACCGACGCCAACCTCCAGCAACTGGCCAGCCTGCCCAGCGGCAAAGAGGCGATCGGCGAACTCAAGTTGAGTGGCTCCAAAGTGACCAACGAAGGTCTCGCCGCGCTCCCCAACCTACCCAACCTCGCCACTCTCGACCTCAGCGGGACCGTGATCGACGACAACGGTCTCGCTCCCCTCGCCAACTGCCCGGCCCTGCAGGAACTCAACCTCTCCGGAACAAAAATCACCGGACGTGGCCTCTCGGATGTCGCCAAGAACCAGAACATCAAGAAGCTCACGATCACCAATAGCTCGATTGATCTCACCGGCTTTGTCGCGATCGGCAGCATGACCCAACTTGTCTCGCTCGCCATCTCCCAGTCCCCGCTCACCGACGAAGGCTGCCAGTATGTCGGCAGTCTCATCAACCTCGAAGAACTGTACATGCACTCCTGCGGCGTCTCCGATCAGGGCATGGCCCAATTCAAACGGCTGAGCAAGCTCCGCGTCCTGGAAATCGCTCACTGCCCCATCAACGGGACCGGGCTGCTCGTCCTCGTTCGGGCGGGTACGCTCAAAAACCTCGAAGAACTGGGCATGTACGCCTGCCCCATCGGCGAGCCAGGTGGCGACGCCCTCAAAGGGATGAAAACCCTGAAGAAGCTCGATGTCGGGGCGACCGCCCTGCGTGATATCGACCTCACGATCATCAAGCCGCTGCAGAACCTGCGCGTCTTGAAGTGCAACCACTGTCTCAACCTGACGGGCGAGGGCTTCGTCCACGTCAAGGGACTCAAGTACCTCGAAGAGATCTACTGCGACAATTCCAAAACCGTGAACGACAAAGCCCTCGTCGCACTCAAGGGAATGAAACAGCTCCGCGTGCTGGCCATCGGCTCCACGTCCGTCTCCCCGGGCGCCGTGCAGCAGTTTCAACGCCTGATGCCCGAATGCAAAGTGCAATCCGGTAGCTGACACCCTCGGTCGTAGCGCAATCCATCAGGTCGTAGCGGAAGCCGTGAGGCTTCCCCCGCGCGACGCCCCGCCAAGTCACAGCGCACAACCGCGATCGTCCACTTTTGCCTTTTGACTTTTGACTTCGCGCGGGACGTCGCGGGTGGCTTCACGGGCAACTCGCCCGCTCCTCCCGCACCTCTTTTCCAGAACACATTTGACGAACTGCATTCCGTTGGCATATGCTAGAATCACATCAGGACGTACCGTCATGAGTAATCCCGCGACTACCCCGCTCTCGGACTTGGGCTGGTTGCGATTTCGAGAGGCTGTTTCGGCTCCCCCGTTTCATCGGGTGCGGCAGGCCAACCCGGCTTCTCTCCAGGGTCCGAACCATATCATCGGGCAACGCTCCGCGAAGAGCCCAGGCGTCAATGCCCGGCTCCTCTTCGCCCGACACACACCGAGCGGTGCCCCACACGAGGGAGTAGTCGGTTGAGCGAGTTTGGTGCAGAAGCGGCCGGGCGGAGTGGATCACGAAGAACATCATCAAGTCGGGGGGGACCGCGTTCTCGCGGACCTCGTCCGGGCGGAGGCAGTTCAGGCGGCAGAGGATCGGCCGGTGGTCGGTCCGGTGGTCGCCCGTCGTCTCGTCCCGCCCCCGATTATGACGACGACAGCGGCTCGGTCGAACAGGTGACCGCCCACGCCCGTCTCGAAGACAACGACGAAGAAATCCTCGGCCCCAGCGGGTTCGATGGCCTGGGCCTCACCCGCGAAAGCATTCGCGCCGTCCGTGCCGTCGGCTACGAAACCCCCAGCCCCATTCAGGCCGCCTTCATTCCGCTGGCTGTGTCAGGCCGCGACGGAATCGGCCAGGCCCGCACCGGAACCGGCAAGACCGCCGCGTTCGTGCTGCCCGCCCTCGAACGGATCGACGCCGATTGCCTGGACCCCCAGGTCCTCTGCATGACGCCCACCCGCGAGCTCTCCGAACAGGTCGCCGAAGAGGCCCGCCGCCTCTCCCGCACCCGCCCGGTCTTCGTCGCCACCTGTGTTGGCGGCAAGAAGATCAATCAGCAGATTGCCGCCCTCCAGAAGGGCGCCCAAATCATCGTCGGCACCCCCGGCCGCGTGATCGACCTGCTCAACCGCGGGCTCCTCAAGCTGCACACGCTCAAGCTCGTCGTGCTCGACGAAGCCGACCGCATGCTCGACATCGGCTTCCGTCCCGATATCGAACGTATCCTCAAGCAGTGCCCGAGCGACCGTCAGACGCTGCTTCTTTCGGCCACGATCCCGCCCCCGGTGGAGCGGCTCGCCCAGCGCTACATGCGCGATCCCGAGCGGGTCAACCTCTCGGCCGACCAGGTCGTCGTTCACACGGTCGATCAGTACTACGTCACCGTCGATCCCCGCCGCAAACTGGAAGCGCTCGTCAAGCTGCTGTTCCACGTCCGCCCCCGGCAGGCGATCGTCTTCTGCCGCACCAAGCGTGGGGCCGACAAGCTGCACAGCCGCCTGTTGACCCGCCTTCCCCATATCGCCGCCATTCACGGCGACCTGGCGCAATCGGCCCGCGACCGCGCGATGAAGAACTTCCGCGAAGGCAAGGTCCGCCTGCTGATCGCGACCGACGTGGTGGGCCGCGGGATCGACGTCAGCGGCGTCTCCCACATCATCAACTACGACGTGCCCGAATTCAGCGACGACTACGTCCACCGGGTCGGCCGCACGGGTCGGCTCTCGTCGGGCGATATCGGCATGGCCTTCACCTTCGTCGCCAACGACGAAGGCGACCAGCTCACCGGCATCGAGATGAAGATCAACAAACTGCTCGACCGGTTTGTTGTTCCCGGCTACGAAGTCGAAGAGCGGAAACGGGCCACAACGGTTCTCTCCGCCACGCCCTCCGCCGACTCCGCCCCCGGCAACGAACGCTGGCAGAACGACCCGGACCTCGAGGCCTTCACCCCCGCGCCCAAAAAGCCGGAACTCCCCGAAGAAGACTTCGGCGAAGGCCTCGAATAGTCGGTAGCGGAAGCTGTGAAGCTTCCCCAGACGCCCTACCGCGCCCCACGCAAGGTCCACCACCAACCCAAGTGGACACAGCCCCGACACGCGCGACCGTAGCGGAAGCTGTGAAGCTTTCCCAGCCCCCTACAGCCAGTACGCCGTAGGGTGGGTCTAGTGGATATCGCTTTAACGATCGGGCTAATCAAGACGGTCATGTGCGCCACAACCAGGGCTTGCGCACAGGACTCGTCGTGAAATGCCTACAGACCGTCGCTTATCCCCCGAGCACTCCCGTTCATTGCGTGCCGGGTTGTAAGGGTGTGGGCTGTACATGTTGCTGACTTCACGCGATATCTTGCATGTCGCAGTGGGGTCGCATTTGAGTTGAATGCTCCCTGCCACCCGCGAGCGTACCTTTGAATTGCTCTAGGAGTGTTTCTGGGAGTTGTCATGGCACTGCATCTGGACTTGACCCGATTACCAGCGCATGAACCGTTGTGGGTTAATGTCCTGAGATGGGGGTTTGTGATCGCCGTGGCAGAGCGGAACAGGCCCTACTCCATCGCTTTTTACTGCAACCCAATGGCAGACTGCGGGTTCGGGCGGGGGACGGTTTCCGTTCTTGTGCCGGGCGGAGCTTGGGGGCATCTTGTGGCCCCGGACGTCTTTGCTTCTGCTCAGGACTGCGGAATGTGGCTGTCCGAGACCAGTGTGTTGGCTGCCCGCATTGCCGAGACATGTGGCGAGGGGGATGAATGGCAAATGACTCCAGGCGTCCTGTTAGGCACGATTTCTTGCGGACAAAGTACGACAGAGCTGATTGTCCGTGAGAAGGATAAGACGTGCATAGCGATTCAGACAGGCGAGATCGCGGATGAGTGGAGCATCCGAGATCTTGTTAAACCTCCCGCTGGGCGGTGTCTCCGGCGAACGAAAAGTGGTGACTTTGACGGAGATGTGGAGACATTGCCTGATGTGCTGTCTTGTTTCTCTGATGCGGAAGTGTTTTACGGAGCGACTACGTAACTTTTGGCGGGATCGGGGTAGGGAGGTCACTGCCCACCCGCGATCACCCGCAACGCCAGCGAACACGGCCCCGTCACGCGACCGTAGCGGAAGCTGTGAAGCTTCCCCAGACGCCCTACCGCGCCCCACGCTCCCCCCAAAGGGGAGCGCCGTCCCGACGGCCAGCTCAATGCCCGTCGAACGAAATCAGGCTGTGCACGTCGTACTGGCTCAGCTTCGACCGCCCACCCAACTCGGGCAGCTCGATGATGAACGCGCACCCGATCACCACGCCGCCCAGCCGCTCCGTCAACTGACACGTCGCCGCGCACGTCCCGCCCGTCGCCAGGAGGTCATCCACCACCAGGCAGTTTTCGCCAGGCTTGAGGCACGTCTTGTGCATCTCGATCGTGTCGACGCCGTACTCGAGCGCATACTCCAGCCGCTCGACATCGTGCGGCAGCTTCCCCTTCTTCCGGGCCAGCACCACGCCACAGTTGAGGTGATGCGCCAGCGCCCCGGCCATCACAAACCCACGCGCTTCAATCCCCACGACCTTGTGAATCGGGGCGTAGCGATAGTGGCTCACGAAACTGTCGACAATCCGCTTGAAGCCCCAGGGGTCTTCCAGCAGCGTGGTGATATCGCGGAACTGAATGCCCGGCTTCGGGAAATCGGGAATCGTCCGGACCAGAGATTTGAGATCGGGCATAGCACGCGAGACAGGGCGACAGGGACAGAAACAACCGGTGGTTGAAACGACAGCCCAGGGACACCCACCACCCGCATCCCCAGCCTCCCTCCATGCTCGCGTATCCCGCCCCGCGCCGCCACCAACCCCTGACACGGTCGCCGCTCCTGTCCCACTCCCGCATGCCGGTCCCGCTGCACAGACGCAGCCGCGCCGACCTTGCCTTTCCTTGGTGTCTGCGTGCCTTGGTGGTCAAAGAAAAACCTATAAACCTCCACTCGCACGCGCCAATTTCCCGGTTGTCCCCGGCCGACCCGCTCCGATATAAACAAGAGTAAATAAGTACCGTGCGCTCCGACGGTCCCGCCCTCCCCCAAAACTCTCCGGTCGCGATCGCATGCCCCTCTCCCGCGCAGCCCACCTGCTCCAGACACGCCGCCGCTGGCTCGCGACCGGGGCCGCCGGCGTTCTCGGCTCGTCACTCCCCCAATTGCTCGCGCTTCAGGCCCACGCAGGCGACCGTCCCGCCGCCGCCAAACGCGTCCTCGTCCTCTACGAGCAAGGTGGCCTTTCGCACATCGACACCTGGGACCCCAAGCCCGAAACCTTTGTCGATCACCGCAGCCCGCACCTTCCCATCGCGACCAGCGTCCCTGGCATCCAGTTCAGCGCGCTGCTGCCGCAAACTGCCACGCTCGCTCACAAACTGGCCGTCGTCCGCTCGATGACGCACAAGCGCCTCGGGGCCGATGCGCACCCCAACGGCACGCAGTACGCCCTCTCGGGAGCACACCCCGCCGAGCCGACCGAAATGCCCGATATCGGGTCAGTCGTCAGTCGCCTGCTCGGCACCGAGAATCCCCGGCTGCCCCCGTACGTGATGATTCCCGGAAATCACGAGCAGGCCGCCGAAACCCGCACCGGGTTCCTCCCTGCAGGCTACAAGGTCTTCAAGACCGGCGGCGCGAACCTCGCCGATCCCAAGTGGAAAGTGGCCGACCTGCTCGCCCGGCCTGAGAACGCCCAGGCCCGTCTCGCCGGTCGCCAGCAACTGCTCGCCTCGATCGACCAACCGTTCACCGCGGCGTCCGCCGGTTCAACCACCGGACGCCGATTCGACGGCATGGACCGCTTCTACGAGCAGGCCTTCGACACCCTCACCAGCAGCCGCGTGCTCGAGGCGTTCGACCTGCAGAGCGAACCGGCCGAAGTCCGCGACCGCTACGGAGCCGGCCATCGCGGCGCGTGTTACCTGCTGGGGCGCAAGCTGATCGAAGCGGGCGTGCGATTCGTCACTGTTGATGTCCGCTGGCCGCTGCTCCCCGACACCCCGGGCGGCTTCAACCTCAACTGGGACCATCACGACCTGATCTACACGCCTGCCTCCTGTGGCACGGTCCGCGACAAAGCCGGGGGCGAAGGACGCTACGGCATCGGACACTGGGTGATGATGGGCAGCGTCGACCGCGCCTACTCCGCTCTGCTTACCGATCTCGAAGAGCGCGGCCTGCTCGCCGAGACGCTCGTCTGCTTCGTCTCCGAGTTCGGCCGCACGCCCCGCCTCAACAAGTTCCAGGGCCGCGACCACTGGACCCACGCCTATTCGCTCGTCTTCGCCGGAGCAGGCGTACCCGGTGGCCAGATCATCGGCGAGTCAGATAAAGACGGCGGCTTCGTCCTCTCCGACCCTCACACGCCGGAAGACTACGCCGCGACGATCTACGAAAAGCTCGGCATCGACCGCGACCTGCCGCTCTACACCCCGGCCAATCGCCCCGTCTACTTCGGCCACCTCGGCGAACCCATCCGCCAGCTCTTCGCCTGACCGCCATTCGAACGGCGACTTGTCGAAAGCACCGCGGCAACACCAAGAGCGCAACCAAAGGGAGCCGGAAGCGATAGCGCCCGGAGGCTCGACGCACCACCCGCCTCGAACTCTCGCCCTCTTCGCGCACCTCTCCACCGCCCCCTCACAGGGTCGGCTCGCCTCTCCCTCAAACCGCTCGCCTCTCTCAGCCATCCCTTCACCGAACCTCGCTCCTGCCTTTCCTTGGTGCGTTCGTGCCTTGGTGGTAAACCAAACCCTCCGGGCGTGATACAGTCATCGTCTCAATGCCCTTCGAGTGAGACTCGTCCCCCGCTCGGTTTCGACACGTCGTGAGGCGGAAACGCATGAGTAACCACGCCATCCGGGTGACAGCCGCACTGCTCGCCACCGGCGCCGTCGTCGTCGGTGGCGCCGCCTGGTTCCTGGTGACGGGTCGCCTTGGGTCCTTCTACTCAGGACAGGTGGTCGCCGCGAACGAGGCTGAATTGACCGCCCAGATTCAGGGATTCTGTGGCGCCTGCCATACGGTTCCCCACCCGGAGATCCTGCCCCGTCTGTCTTGGGCGGATGAAATCCCCAAGGCCTACAAGCGCTACGCCGCCTCGGGACGCCACGACCTGACCGTCCCCGTGCAGGCGGCTGTCACGCAGTACTACACCGACCGGGCGCTCGAAGCCTTCGTCATTCCCAACGCACCCGTCAGCTCGCCCAGTCCCGTTCCCTTCCAGAGTGAGACCTTCGACCTGCCTCCCGATTACCAAGGCGTCGCGGTCTCGTTTCTGGCACCCGAGAACGCCGGGACCGCAGCCCGCCCCGAAACCAATCTGCTGCTTTGCGACATGCTGAATGGTTCGGTGCAGCGCTTCCACTGGGCAGACCGCAAGTCGGCCCGGCTGCCGCTCGCCCGCCTGAAGCATCCCGATCACGTCGTTCCCTGCGACTTCGACGGCGATGGCCGCCGTGACTACCTCGTCGCGGAACTGGGCGCCCTGCAACCGTCCGATGAACTGAGCGGTGCCGTCGAGCTGTTGCGGGCCACGAAAACGCCAGACTCCTGGGAAGCCATTCCGCTGCAGGAGTCGATTGGCCGCGTCGCCGATGCGCAAGTGGGCGATCTCGACGGCGATGGCGACAACGACGTCGCGGTCGCCGAGTTCGGCTTCGAGAAGGCCGGATCGCTGTTCTGGCTGGAAACCGTCTCCCTTGAGAATGGCCGCCCTAAAACCATCCGACACGAACTGGACCCCCGCCACGGAGCGATCCATGTCCCGATGACCGATCTCGACCACGATGGCGATCTCGATCTCATCGCCCTCTTCAGCCAGGAGCACGAATCGATCGACGCCTTCGTCAACAACGGGCAAGGCCAGTTCGAACGCCGAACCCTGTTCGAGGCCCGCAACCCCTCATTTGGAAGTTCCGGACTCGAACTCGTCGATCTGGATCAGGACGACGACCTCGACCTGTTATTCACCAACGGCGACACCCTCGACACGTTTCAGCTCAAACCGTTTCACGCGGTGAACTGGCTGGAGAACCGCGGGGACGGAACGTTTCAGCACCATCAGATCGCAACGCTGCCCGGCGTTTCCCGGGCCGTCGCCGCCGATCTCGACAACGACGGCGATCAGGACATCGCCGCTGTCGCATTCTGCCCCCCCATGCTCAAACACATGGTGAAGCCCAACGCGTTCGACACGCTCGTCTGGCTGCAACAGACATCGCCAGGCCAGTTTGAACGCCACTCCCTCGGTGGCACACCCACCGGCTACATGGCGATCACAGCGGGCGACTTCGATCACGACGGCGATAACGACCTCGCCGTCGGAGAGTTCTCTCCCTTCACCCCCAAATCACGTCACTGGTTAACCCTGCACTGGAATCAGTTGCGTCCCAGCTCCACCCCCCCAGGCACCTGACCGCAACCGCAACTCGGGGAATGCCCCCAAGAACGCGACTCCCAGCGCAATCCCGCGACCCAATCGCTATCAGGCGCGCCGACCCTGTGCCAGGCGAGCCAACCCTGTCAGGGGGCGATGGAATAGCACAATCCCGTGCAACCCTCCCACCCGCTGTCACACCATCGAACCGCACCTGTCTTCCTTGGTGCCTTCGTGCCTTGGTGGTTCAAATCCCTTGGTGGTTCAAACCATTCCCACCGCTCACGTCAGCAGCGCCGCCAGCGGTTTCCCTTCGCACAGCTTCATCGGCCGTCCGATCGGTGTCATCATCTCGTGCGCCCCGTTGATCCCGAACTGCGCGATGATCGTCGCGAACAGGTCCTGAATCGACACCGGATCGGTCGGAGCGGTCTTCTCACCCGTCGGGTCCGTCGCCCCGATCACCCGCCCCGTCGCCAGCCCACCCCCGCCAATCAGGCACGAAAACCCCGTCGGCCAGTGGTCGCGCCCATCGAGCGGATTGATCTTCGGCGTCCGTCCAAACTCGCCCAGCACCAGCACAATCGTGGAAGCGAGCAGGTCGCGCTCCTTAAGGTCCTGAATCAGCGCTGCCAGGGCCGGGTCGAGCGTCTTCGCATGTCCCGTGTGAAACTCGAAGTTGTTCGCGTGCGTGTCGAAGCTCGAAAGATTCACCTCGACCGCCCGCACACCCGTCTCGACCAGCCGCCGCGCCACAAGGCAGCCGCGCCCGAACGACGTGTCGCCATAGGCGGCTTTGCGCTCCGCCGGTTCCTCTTCGACCTTGAACGCCTTGAGTTGCGTCGAATCCATCATCCGCCGGGCTTTGCGAATCGTCTCGGCGTGCAGCGTCCCCTTGGCGAGCACCTTCCGCCCCTTGAGAAACGACTGCTCCACCACCGCGAGGCTCTGCTCCCGTTTGGCCAGCCGCGACCGGTCGACCGGCGCCTCCATGTTGTGCAGCGCCGTCCCCGGATCAAACACCTTGAACGGATCGTATTCGTCGCCGAAGTAACCACCCCGGCCCGGAAACTCCGAATTGAGCAGCGACACATACAGCGGAATCTCGACGCTGTCCGATGGCACCTGCTGCGTGAGCAGCGCCCCGAGTGACGGATGAATCGTCGTCGGATCCGGGCGATACCCCGTCTTCAGGAAGTACGCCCCCCGCTCGTGGTCCCCCTCTTGCGAGACCAGTGACCGCACGACCGAAAGATGCTGAATCTGCTCGGCCGTCCGCGCATAATCCGCCCCGATCTGCACCCCGGACAGCCTGGTCTCAATCGCCTTGGTTGGCCCGCCAATTACCGTCCCCGGATGCGGGTCCCACGTCTCAAGCTGACTGGGCCCACCCCCGAGCCAGATCGTGATCAGCGACTTCGCCCGCGCCGGCCCGCGCTCATCCGCCGCCCGCCCCAACAAAGGCGGCAGCAGAAACGACAGCGTGCAACCCGCCGCCGCACTCAGCAGGTCCCGTCGAGACATCTGCAACGCATGCGAGGAAATCATGGAAGCGCCTTCGGCTGAATAACGAATGACCAAACACCTAATGACTAATGTCTACTGCCACGCTGCGTACCATGCCACGCATACCATGCTTGCACCGCTTCGGGGCAAGCATGCCGTCGCAGCCCCCCACCCTTCTCGTCTAATTCGTCCTCAAGCCACCCCCCACCCGCCGATGCCTCACCATTCGTGATTCGTTATTCGTCATTAGGTATTCGTCATTAGGAAATTGAGTCATTCCCAACTCCTAGTGGTTCCACGAAAACTCCGTCGAATTGAACAGCGTCCAGAACAGGTCCTCCAGCGCCGGCCCGCGCTCATCCCCCGTCTTTCCCGACAACTGCGCCAGAAAGTGCGCCTGTTCCTCGGGCGTCGGACGCCGACTCAGCGCCACCAGGTACGCCATCTCGATCCGCTTCTCGTCGCTGCGGGCGAAATTCGCAATCCGCCCGCTCGCGGTGATCGGAGTCGCCTGCATGTTCTCATGCGCCAGATTCCCGTTCATCATCAACAGCCGTTGCGGGATCGTCCCCCCCCGGTCCTGCAGTTCATTATCGCCCAGGTCCCCATACTCCCGGACGAAATCAATCTCCTGAAAGAATCGCGGAATCCGCTGAAAGAGATGAGACTGATGATCCTGCGTCTGAATCGACGCGGCCTGCCGCATCGCCCGAATCATCTGCTCGGGACGCAGCCGAATCAGCGGAAACACCGCCCACTCCTGCTCCGCCCGCGCGATCTCCCCTTCCGACATCTCATCCGCCAGCCGGGAATCCAATTGATAGACCCGCGACCCCGCCACCACCTGAATCAACCGTTTCAAATCCCGACCATGCGTCCGGAAATCATCCGCCAATAAATCGAGCGCGGGGATCGCCTCGTCCGGGTCCGGCAGATCGTCGACCGGATCATGAAACGGCTTCCCAAACAGCAGCCCCCACATCCGGTTGACGATCGCCCGATCGAACCGGCGGTTCTCAGGCGACGTGACCCAGTTCGCCAGCCGCGCCCGACGGGTTCCCTCAGCCGGGATCTCCGACTCCAGAAACGGCACTCGCGGCTCGACCGTCCGCTGCTTGAGCGTCATCCGGTCTTCCACCGAGTACTCCACCGGCTTGCCATCCAGCGTCAGCCGGTCTTCGATCCCGGTGATCATCTGCTTCGTCTGGCCATAGAACGCCGCCAGACCTTCAAAGTCGCGCTGTTTCCAGTGATCGAACGGATGGTCATGGCACTGGGCACAATCGATCCGCTGCCCCAGAAACGCCCGCACCGTCCGCCCCGTCAGCTTGTTCGTGTCGAGGACGCTGTCATTCAGGGCGGCCGCGACAAAATTGACCTGCGGTTCTCCCGTCGACAGTCCATCCGCCGAGATCATCGTCCGGACCAGCTCGTCGTACGGAGTCCCCTTCTCCAGCCCTGCGGCCAGCCACTCCTTGAACCGGTCCCGGCGATAGAGAATGAACTGCCCCCCCTCGGTCCCGACAAACGCGCGGGCCAGACGTTCCGAGAAGTACTCCGCAAACCGCTCATCGCCCAGATACCGCCGCGTCCAGTGCGCCAGCCGGTCAGGGCGAGTATCCGCCTCGAACTCGCGAATTTCCTCCAGCGAAGGGGCCGCTCCAACCAGCGCCAGCGCCAGTCGCCGCAACACCTGCAGATCGGGGGCGGCCGCTGCCGGGACAATCCCCGCCTCCGTCCACTCCTGCTGAAAATGACGGTCAATCGCGGCGATCGGAGCCGCCACATCTGTCGTCGCCACACCGCGTTCCGGAATCCGCCGATCCGTAAGGGGACTGCGCGAGGCCCAGGCCGTCAGCCACGCCACGCCGCACACCACCCCGATCGGGGCCAATCGAGTCACCCAGGAACGCAGACGCATATCCGTTCATCCCCACAAACTGCTCGACGCTTCGTACCCCACCCGGAACTCGCCCGACACCTCATTCTACCCGACCGAAAACCGCCCGGTTTCGCCCAAATCCACCCAGCTCGACCCGCAATTCTTCGGATTCACCACCAAGGCACAAAGGCACCAAAGAAAGACCGAGGAGAAGACCGGGGGGACTCGAGTGGGGGGAGTGTCGCCAGTGTGGGGCTCGTTAACCACCAAGACACCAAGAGCACGAAGGAAAGGCAGGTTCAAGGGCGGGTGAGGTGGGCCAAGCGGATTGGACCATCGCGGGAGGGGGTAGTGAGGGAGTGAAGGGGGATGTGTTGAATCTTTTTTGAAGCCCAGGCGAACCGACCCTGTCAGGGGTCGGTGGTTTTCCGGGGTCAGATGCCCAATTGGCAACTGCCCTGGCAAAGAGTCCTTTTCACCAACTCCTCACAGAGTCTGCCCCCACACACCCAGCCCCTCATCCCTCCAGCCCGCCCTCCCCCCAGAGCTTCCTTTGCCTTTCCTTGGTGCCCTTGGTGCCTTGGTGGTC
>JAIXZD010000427.1 GCA_027489895.1 Planctomycetaceae bacterium | reverse complement strand
TTGCCTTCCGGCAGATTCAGACGATGAATGCCCAGATCGACAATCTCGAGTCCCAGCTTCTCTGCATACAAATCGCGGACAGCGCCCTCGCCACGAATTTCGGACAGCACCCGCGCCGCAAGACTCGCCAGAGGCTGCTGCAACGCGGGCCGGGCTTCAGGCGTTGCGGCCGTCAGCAACTGCGCCAGGTCAACCCGGCTCATCTCAATCGCCAGCAGCGCCCGCGTCCGCGCCTCTAACCGCGCCTCGGCCGTCGCGCGATCGCCCAACCCCCGAAAGAATCGCACGACGGGTCGTTCATCAACCGGCGTCGTCGCATCAAGAGTCGGTGGAATCCGCCACAGCAGATAGGTGCTGACCGTCAGGTTCTTCTTGTCCTGGGTAAACAGCTCGCGACCCGCCAGACCAAACACCTGTTGCCGACGGTCGAACCGCCGCGCCAGTCCCACAGGCCACGGCCATTTCAGATGCAGCCCGCGATCAGAACTCTCCGGCGTGACATGGTCATACACCGCGGAGATCCGCCCCAGCGTCTCGACAATCACAAACTCGGTCTCGTCGACAAACACCAGCGACGTCGCCACACACCACACCACCAGACCCAGCGCCAGCACTCTCCGCAGTCCCCGCAGGAACGCGGCCGAGAACAAGCGATCAGAACTGGTGACGGCCCCAGACATGTGGACTCAGACTCAGGTGGGCAAAAACCACGGCGACAAGGTCGCCCGGTTGTTTACGGCAGGACCTGTATCGTGGGGCAGGGAACCTAGCGGCGCGAAGCGAAAACCGCGTCGGGAGACAGACTTTCCCCGAGAATCCACCGGGTCGTAACGCCGCGACCAGCCCTCAACGCGACCAGCCCCACCTCCGCGTTCCGAGCAACTGTCGCGATCACTGGAGCCGGAAGCGTTAGCGCCCGGAGGCCACGTGCCTCCCACCAATCGCCTCACCCCATCAGCGCGACCAGCCCCACGACCGCATCCCACTCTCCGGTCGGTGGACAGGAATCGCCTCAACCTGGGCCGATTCCAACATCTGCCAGCGGGACCGGTCGCCCAGCACCGTCAACACCGGCACCTGCACGCCTCCCGCCACCTGCACCACAATCTGTCGCCCCCCAAACACCTTGTGGTTGACCACCGAGGGCACCGTCTGACGCGGCTCGACCGAAGGCGGCGTGTACCCCAGAGTCTCTCCAAACGGCAGCCGCTCCCAGCCCGCTTTCCGCGCCAGCCCCTCCGTTCTCAACAGCCCCACCACAAGCGCCAGATCGAAGACGTTTTGCAGTTCGGCAAACACCGGATCACGCCGGGCCAACTCGTCGTAGTGCGCTGTAAAGTTCTCGGCAAACTTGCGGTTGATCGGCTCGCTCGCGCCGGTCGGCAAGTTCTCGCCCCGCGCCGAGATGACCTGATTTTCCGACTGCACCAGCACCGACGAACCAGCCAACTCATATGTCGAGCGATCCGCCGACACGCGAATCGCATCGAGCTTCAGCGTCAGCCACCACCGCAGCGCCTCCAGCGGCGCGCCACCCGTCTGTCCCGATTGCTTGAGCAGCGTGAAGTAATCCGGAATGCCCGGCCCACCCGCCAGCTTCCCGATCCCGATCAGCTTCATCCGATAGTCGGCTTCCAGCAGCAGCCGCGCCGCGCGACTCTCGGCCTTGAACCCGAAGTAGACGACATCCTGCTCCCCCAGACGGCTCTCCAGACCTTTGGCCCAGCCCGCCACCGCAGACGGTCGCAACGGCCCCTTCGCCTGCGACTGTTCGGCAAACTCCTTCATCGCCTTCAGGTTCTCGGCACGCGGATTGATCGAACAGCCGAAGTCGGTCGATTCGGGTTGATCCAGGAGACGACAGAGCGTGATCAGATCATCCAGACGGACCGGAGGCCGCCCCGAACTCCGACCCAGAGGGACACCGTCAGCCGTATACTCCCAGCCCTCCGCCGGACCAGCCAGGAGAACATCGCCGCGTTCACGGTCGAGCAGCACATAGCGGATGCGCGTCATCCCCCCCAGGAACTGCTGCGTCACGGCCGGGGCCTGGCCCTCAGCCGCCCGTGCCCGAACCGCCGCTTCAAGTGCCCGCAGCGAGACGACGCGCAGCTCATCGACCCGCGAGAGCTCCTCCGGAAGGTCGGCCACGCGGCGTTCCAGATCGCGTCGCAACTCCGCGCCCAGCCCCGCCAACCCCGCGCCACCCGGCGCGGTCCGACGTGTCGCTTCCAGCGGGTCGGCAAACACCCCCGCGACATACGGTGTGATCGAGGCATTGCCGCCCGCATCGACCCAGGTATCCGGCGCAATCGTCGATGTGATCAGACTGATCAACTGAGTGAAGTCCGCCTGCGAACCACCCCCGCCATTCCCGGCATCACCCGCCCGCCCCTCTTGAGAGGCCCCCGCACTCGGGACCGGTTCCCGCGAACCGCTTGCCCCTGGGAAGTCACTGCCCGAGGGGACGGAGAGCTGGGCGAATGTCTCGTTGCGGACATCCCCGTTCGAGATCCGCCGCGCGGTCGTCCAGGCGGTCGACGCCTCGCCCCACGCGCGCTGCGTTCGCGCCACCTCGGACAGCAGTTGCGACCGCTGATTGAGATCGGCGAGGCCGTTCGCCACATCGACCGCCGCTCCAAACTCACCAGAATCGAGTGCGGTACGAAACGTAACCAGCGCCGCCCCTGGCTCCGATGCCCCAGTCACCCCGCCCGACGGCCCGGCGGGACTGTCCTCCGCAGCGTCCCCCGCTCGACAGGGACAGTCTCCCCAGAGCCCGGTCAACACGAGGCCAATCACCGCCCAGACCGACCGAAACTTCGTCATCCGCCACCGCTGCATGGTCGCCTCCGCCGTGACAAGACATAGACACTGTCCCCTCAGGAAACGCGGTCTTCGCCGAAAATTCCACAAGAAACTTGCGGAAAAGAGTCCCCGCGACGAGAGATTCGTCCGCCGCGTTTTCGCCCACCTGGGGAGTCGATCCCAAACCGGCTCCTCCGTCGCTCCCCCTCTGGCCGTAAGGGGTTGTGTCACGTGACCCCCAGCCCCAGGCGGCTCGAAAACTGCGGGAAACACCGGGTGGTTTGCGACCCGGCCTGCGAAAAACCCGGAAAACTGCGGGAATTTGCGATCCGGCCTCATTGACATTCACGTGACAGCGGGCTTAGATACGCCACCACCCAGGGCGTGGGTTGACGCAGGGTGAGGCGGTGAAACTCGATCTTTCCGTCTTCAAGATGTCACTGGTTCCGAACGAGATCGTTTCGAACGCACACGTGGCGAACAAGTCAGTTCAAAACCAACGCGTTCCCGACTAGCCCGTTCCTATCAAGACAATTCAACGTGTGACCGTCGCAAGGAAGGGGCTTGGTCCGGCCGGCACAAGATGCCGGGTCGATCGGGGCATCTTTCGGGCGAGGCCCGCGCGGTTGAATTCGTCTCGGCCGGTGCAGAGGGATGGACGTTCGGCGTTTCCTCGCCAGACAAGACCCAAGACACGGGATCGATAACCAGGGACAAGGAGGCATTCAGATGGCCGAAGCAGTGAAGGCGAAGTCGATCAGCAAGTCGGAATTGATCAAGACGCTGGCGGAAACCTGCGAGCTCGATAAGAAGGCCGTGACCAAGGTGCTCGACGAGCTGACCGCGCTCATCGGCAAGAACCTTGGCAAAAAGGGCCCGGGCGTCATCGCGATTCCCGGCCTCGTCAAGATCAAGGTGGTGCACAAGAAGGCCCAGCCCGCTCGCAAGGGCGTGATGGTCCTCGGCCAGCTCCGCGACATTCCCGCGAAGCCCGCCAAGAAGGTCGTCAAGGTCCAGGCCCTCAAGGCCCTCAAGGAAATGGCCTAACCCGGCTGCGAGTTGATTGCCTCGTCCGTGCGGCATCGCGGTTCCACCGTCCGCCCCACGCCGATAGCGACTCGCTTCCGAAGCTGCCACTGACGTTGAGACGTCACCAACCCCGTGTCGATCCCCGGTGAGACTGGCCCCCCTGAAGGTGGGCCAGTCCCCCCCGTTCGAACACGGGGTTTTTTGCTGCCCGGACGTCGGCTCTAAACGCTGTCCTGAATAGCAATCGAATCACCGCTCCAAACAAAACCTCGTTTCCGTGACACGCCGGCGAGCCGACCACACTGCGTTCATCACTGACCCCCGACCACTGACCACTCTTCCCCGCTTGCTCCCCACTTAACCAGCGTGACCCTCCCTCGCGACCATCTCGCTGTCTTCGCCCGCACGCCGGTCGCCGGGGCCTGCAAAACGCGGTTGATTCCCCACCTGGGCCCCTACGGCGCCGCCGCTGTCGCCTGCCAACTCGGGCGGCATACGCTCGCCGAAGCAGATGCCTGGCGAGCCGCCGCAGCGACTGATGGTGCGGTGACGCTCTGGCTGGCAGGCGAACCGGCCGATCTCCCCACCACCTGGAAGACCACGGTGACGCTGGCCGCGCAGCCTGCGGGCGACCTCGGCCAGCGTCTCGAAGCCGCGATCCAGACGGAATTTGACCGAGGCGCACAGCGCGTGGTGGTCATTGGCACCGACTGCCCCGGCGTCGATCGACACCGTCTGGCAGACGCCTTCCGCGCTCTCGACCAGACCGACGTCGTCCTTGGACCGGCCCTCGATGGCGGCTACACCCTCATCGGCCTGAGGCACCCACACCCGGAACTGTTTCGCCAGATGCCCTGGAGCACCGAGCACCTTCTCCACGCCACCCACAGCAGACTCCGCCAGTTGAACCTGACATGGACGGAACTCGCGACGCTGGGCGACATCGACACGCCCGACGACCTGCCCCGCTTCGCCCGGCTCGCGGAACCAGTCACTCACGGAGGCCTGGCGAACCCGCACCTCGTCAGCCTCCTGATCCCTTCGCGGAGCGACGCGCGGCTGCTCGCCCAAACACTCGCTGCGGTGCGCGCGGCGGCGACAGGACCAGTCGAACTGATCGTGCTCGCCGCAGCCGATGAGCATGGCCTGAATGAGACCGCGGCCGAATTCGACGCCGCGGTCTACGTTGACGATCGTCCCCGCGCGGTGCGACTCAACGCCGGGGCCGCTCTGGCCCACGGAGCCGCGCTGCTCTTCCTACACGCCGACGCGCGCGTTCCGACGGGCTTCGACGCCGCGATTCGCGAGACGCTCACGGATCGCTCGATCAGCCTCGGCGCGTTCTCGTTGGCCATCGACGGGACGCAGCCCGCGCTCGCCACGATTGCACGGGGTGCGAACTGGCGCTCAAGTGTCTGCAAGCTGCCCTACGGCGATCAGGGCCTGTTCTGCCGTGCCAGCGACTTCTGGCGGGTGGGTGGCTTCCCGCCCTGGCCCTTGCTCGACGATGTCGCCCTCGTCCGCAAACTCACCCGGCGCGGCCGCCTCGCCCTGCAGCGAGACCAAATCACCGTCTCCGCCCGCCGCTGGCAACGCCTGGGCCCGGTCCGCACCACGCTCCTCAACCAGGCGATCCTCGCCGCGTGGTTCCTCGGCGTCCCCCCCGAAACCCTTGCCCGCTGGTACCGCAGATAACCCCGGCAGCGCACCACAAGCCGTTTCCTGCGAGAGAGTGACCTGGCGAGCCAACCCTGTCAGGGGCTGTTGATTTTCAAGACAGTTCTGATGGATTCGACCACCGAACCGTACGACGGACTTCTAGTCCGTCGCGAACCCGACGGACTGGAAGTCCGTCGTACAGTGAGAGTTCACGCACTGAGCGACTTATTCAACAGCCCCGTCAGGGGTCGGTGGAGACCGCTGATTGCGAATCGTCTCTCCCGTCCCGATCAGCGCTGTCGCTGTCTTCCCACGATTCCACCGACCCCTGACAGGGTCGGCTCGCCAGTGAGTTTTGTAATCGTTCCGCCTGCAGAGACTCCGGTGACTTGTCCGCCTTGGGGAACTGATCCGTTCGACAGGCATCGCGGTCGTAACTATTCACACGGAGCCGTGTTGAGGTCGACCGTCGACACGCGCCTCACATTCCGCAAAGTTTCCCGGAACTGCCATTTGTCGAGCGGGACGCACCGGATTGAGCGCCGATCGCGGTCCAGTTCGCCTCGACCTGTCCGGGAGGCCGATGAGAACTGGGAGTGTGAGACTGTCTGTCGACGAGTCTGGAGACTGGCCGGGAAGGATCGACCATGGCGAGTGAATCGAGCGGGCGGACCGAGGCGGAACTTCTGGCGCGGATTGACGAGTTGCAGCGGCAACTGGTTCAGGCCCAGAAGATGAGCACGGTGGGCTCGCTCGCCTCCTCGATGACGCACGAGTTCAACAACATCCTCACCACGGTCATCAACTACGCCAAGCTCGGCCTACGTCACAAGGACGACGCGAACCGCGACAAGGCGTTCGAACGAATCCTCGCGGCCGGTCAGCGGGCCAGCAAGATCACGACGGGCCTGTTGGCGTACGCCCGGCGCGGCAACGATCGCCGCGAACCGACGAACATCGCCATGCTCACGGCCGATCTGCTGGTGCTCGTGGAAAAAGACCTGCAGGTGCACCGGATCCGACTGGTCACGCAGTTCGAGGCGCAGCCCATTCTGACGATCAACGCCAGCCAGTTTCAGCAGGTGCTGCTCAATCTGATCGTCAACGCGCGGCAGGCGATGGATGCGGGTGGGGTGCTGACGGTGGGGGTGCGGGTGACGCCCGACCAGGAGATCGCCGAGATCTTTGTCCGCGACACGGGCAAGGGGATTCCGGCCGAGAACTTGCGGAAGATTTTCGACACCGGCTTCACGACGAAAACGGCCGACGACCAGGGGCAGGGCGGAACGGGCCTGGGGCTGGCGCTCTGCCGGGAGGTGGTCGAGAGCCATCAGGGGCGGATCCGGGTGGAGAGCGCGGTGGGGCAGGGGACGGCGTTCATTCTGAAACTGCCGCTCAAACCAGCCGAGACCCGCGCAACGACTTCCCTGCCAAAAGCGGGTTGAAGGAAACTGCGAATACCGAATACCGAATCACGAATACCGAAGTGAGGCCATGACTTAGGGCTTCGGCATTCGTGATTCGGTATTCGGGTTTTCCTGGAATCTTTCGTCGAGCCTCTCCGGGCGCGCAAGAAACTCCCCTGGGGTGACGGGGCGCTGTCGTGTTGCGGCGGCGCGGTTCGTCCGCCAAGATTCCGGGAGTCTGCTTCGATGCTTCACCTGCTGGTGGCTGTGGTTTTCATGTCGCTTGAGCCTTTGATTCGTCTGCGTGACAACCTCACTTCGGTGGTGAAGGGCAAACCCGAGGCGATTGAAGCGACCATCATCGCCGTGCTGGCGGGTGGTTCGATCCTCATGGAAGATGCCCCGGGGACGGGCAAGACGACCCTCGCGAGGGCGCTCGCGCAATCGCTCGCCCTCTCCTTTCAGCGAATTCAGTTCACGCCCGACCTGTTGCCGGGTGACGTGCTGGGAGGGTCGATCTTTCTGCCGAATGAAGGACGGTTCTCGTTTCGACCGGGGCCGATCTTCTGCCAGGTCCTGCTGGCGGATGAGATCAACCGCGCGTCGCCGCGGACGCAATCGGCCCTCCTCGAAGCGATGGGTGAACAGCAGGTGACGATCGAAGGCCAGCGGCATCGGCTGGAGCAGCCGTTTTTTGTGCTGGCGACGCAGAACCCGGTCGAGTTCCAGGGGACCTACCCGCTGCCGGAAGCGCAGCTCGACCGGTTTCTCGCGTTGATCTCTCTGGGTTACCCCGATGCTGAGACGGAAGTCGAGATTCTGTTTTCGCAGCAGACGGCGCAGCCGCTCGACGCGATTGGCCCGGTGATGACGGCCGAGGAATTGCTGACGTGGCGACGCCGGGTGCAGGAAACGCCGGTCTCGAAGGAGGTGGCGCGGTATGCGGTGGACCTCGTGCGGGAAACGCGGACCGATGCGCGGGTGCGGCTGGGGGCAAGTCCACGGGCGTCGCTGATGCTGTTTCGGGCGGCTCAGGCGGCGGCGGTGTTTTCGGGTCGCACGTATGCGACGCCCGACGATGTCCAACGGACCGCGCGGTTCGTGCTGCCGCATCGGTTGCAGTTGGCGGGGCAGGGGCGTGCGGCCAGTGCGGCGCGGCGACTGGTGATCGAGGATGTGATCGCCCGGGTGCCTGTGCCGGTTTGAGGGAGGGGCGGCGATGGCGGGAACGGTGACCAGCGCGGAGGGCGTGGGGAGCCTGGTGGGCTGGCCTCTGCGGCGGGTAAAGCGGCTGGGGCGGTGGCTGGGCGAGGCGAGTACGGCCGCGGGACGTGCCCGGCTGATGGAGCGATCCGGCTTTCAGGGGGCGCTGTTTCACTCCTGGCTGTTTCCGATTACTCGCCATGGCAAGCTGCTGCTGTGTGCCTTCGCGATGACAGCTTTGCCGGCGGGCATCTCGCTGGATGTCCCGATGTACGAGGTGACGGTGGGTGTGGTCTCTCTGCTGGTGGTGACCACGGGGGTTGGCTCGCTGTATCGAATGGCGCGGACGACGGTGTCGGGCTCGTTTCCGGCGACGGTGGTCGCGGGCGAAATGCTGGTCGGGTTGTTTCGCGTCGAGAACCGCAGCCGGGTCAATCTGTATGACGTGGCGATCGGCTGCTTCCGGCCGCCCAGAGCGCTCACGCCACTCAGCGATGAATCGGCGTGGGGACGGGTCGGGGCGGGAACGGGGATTGAGCTACCGGTCCAACTGCAGAGTTCCCGGCGGGGGCGGTACAGCCTGCCGCCAGTGCGGGTCTATTCGCTGTTTCCGTTTGGGATCGGGCGGACGGAGGTGGCGCGGCTGCAGTGGAGTTCGGTGCTGGTGCTGCCGCGTGTCCCGCGGGTGGAGTTCTCGGCGGCGACGGGGGCGATGGCGGTGGCGGAAGATGCCTCGGAGTTGAAGCGGGGGCGAACGGATGCGACGGAGTACCTGGGGAGCCGGGACTATGTGCTGGGCGATGAACCGCGGAT
>JAIXZD010000446.1 GCA_027489895.1 Planctomycetaceae bacterium | reverse complement strand
GGTATCGGTCAACTCCGCAGCTACATCATGGACCGCGAAGAGGAGGCGCTGGCTGTCCGCCAGTGGATCGAGGGAATCCGCGGAGACCTGCCCCTGGTGGTCCTGGGCGACTTCAACATGCCTGTCGACAGCAACATTCAAAGCTCCTGCTTTGGCGACCTGATCAACTGCTTTGACGAAATCGGCGTTGGCTACGGCTACACGGCCCCGAACCAGACGAGCACCTGGCCAGCCCATTTTCCCTGGATTCGCGTCGACCATGTCCTCGTCAGCCTGGGGGATTGGGAGATCCACCGGGCCTGGAGTGGCCGCGCCAACGGGTCGGACCACCGCCTGACCGCAGCGATCATCGAGCGTCACGACGGCAGCAAGTATTAGTGCTCCATTCATCGATCACTGTCCGGCTGCGTCAGAACGGAGCAAGGCAAAAGTCAAAAGGAAAAAGTCAAAAGTGATGGTGTCGGGCAGGCCCGACCTTTTCTTTTGCCAGACATTGATCTGTCGACGGACGACGACGCCCTCCCGCCCAGATGCTGGCCTGCGTGCCCTACCTCTCTCATGCTTTTGAGTGAGTGGAAACTCCTTGGCGAACCGACCCTGTCAGGGGTCGGTGGGGTCGCGTGCTTCGGCCAATCGAGGTTCCTCGCTGACGGCGACTGAGAGCGCAAGTCGTTTTGAGATCTGCGGTTTCCACCGCCCCCTGACAGGGTCGGCTCGCCAAGAATGCCTTTCCTTGGTGTCTTTGTGTCTTGGTGGTCAACAGGGCCTCTCGGCCCTGGCAACCCGGGGTTCACAACCGCGTGGGCGGGCGTTTGTGAAGTGGGGTAGACACCGCCGGGCCATTCCGATTATTAACCCGCCTCTCTCGAAGGCCGACTCGGGCCTTCACTTCCCACCGACGTTTTATTCACCACCTGTTCGATTCTGCGGAGGCACGGATGCCACCGACAGCGAACTCGCCGCGCTCGTTACTGATGCGCGGACGAGGGCTTGTCTTTCCGCTGCTCATTGCCGCCTCGATCCTCGTGATCGTGGTGCCGCTCCCCCCATTGGTGCTCGACTTTCTGCTGAGCGCCAACGTCACTGTGGCCGTAGTGGTGCTATTGACGACGATCTACGTCAGCAAGCCGCTGGAATTCAGCGTGTTTCCCTCGCTGCTCCTGGGCACGACACTCGCCCGACTGGTCCTGAACGTCGCCTCGACACGATTGATTCTCACACGGGCCGGGACCGATGGTGAAGCCGCTGCCGGCGGGGTGATCGAGGCCTTCGGCACATTCGTGGCCGGGGATCAGATCGCCGTGGGAATCATCATCTTTGTGATTCTCGTGGCGATCCAGTTCCTGGTGATCACCAAGGGGGCCACGCGCATCAGTGAAGTGGCCGCGCGATTCGCCCTCGATGGGATGCCCGGCAAACAGATGGCGATCGATGCCGAACTGAGCGCGGGCGCGATCAAGGCCGATGAAGCCCGCCGCCGCCGCGATGAAGTCACTCAACAGGCCGACTTCTACGGGGCGATGGACGGGGCCAGCAAATTCGTCCGTGGCGATGCGATTGCCGGCATCGTGATCACGCTGATCAACATCGTCGGCGGGCTGTACATCGGCATGGTCGAGTACGACATGGAAGTCGTCCAGGCCCTGATGGTGTTCACCAAGCTGACCATTGGCGATGGACTGGTCACCCAGGTGCCCGCGTTCCTGATCTCGCTGGCCAGCGCGCTGCTCGTCACCCGCTCTTCAAAAGACTCTGACCTCTCCGACGACATCGTCGGCCAGATGTTCATTCATCCCCAGGCTCTGACCGTCGCGGCCGTGTTCCTGGGCGGATTGTCGCTGACCGGTCTCCCCAAGCTGCCGCTTTTGGGAATGGGCGCGGGCCTGCTGTTTGCCGCGTGGTACACCACGCAAGCTCAGAAGAAACAGGCCACACAGCAGGCGATCGCCGAATCGGCCCCGGTCGTTCCCGAACGACCCCCGGAAAAGCCGGAAGACAAGCTGCTCGTCTACCCCATGGCGGTCGAACTCGGCTATGGATTGATCCGACTCGCCAACTCGAACTCCGGTGGCGACCTGCTCGAACGGATCACGCGAGTTCGGTTCCGCATTGCCGAAGAGCTCGGCATGATCCTGCCCAAGGTGCGTATCAAGGACAACATTCGTCTCGACCAGCGACACTACCGCATCTGTCTCCGCGACATGCCGATTGCGACAGGATCGATTTTCCCCGAGGGCCTCCTCGCGATTGATACCGGCGCGACAACAGGCCGCGTCTCGGGCATCGAAACCACCGACCCCGCCTTCCATCGCCCGGCGGTCTGGATCGAAGCCGGTCAGAAAGAGCGGGCCGAGATGCTCGGCTACAACGTGGTCGAACCCTCCGCTGTCATCGTGACCCACCTGACCGAACTTGTGCGCGAATACAGCCATGAGCTCCTGTCCCGACAGCAGGTCCACACGCTGCTCGACAATCTGAAACAGACCAGCACGAAGTGTGTCGAGGAACTGATCCCCGAAGTGCTCAAGGTGTCGCAGGTCCATCAGGTCCTCTCGAACCTGCTGCGTGAACGCGTGCCGATCCGCAATCTGGAAACCATTCTGGAAGCCCTGGGCGACTACGCGGAACGAATCAAGGACCTCGGCCTGCTCACCGAGTACGTTCGCAACGCCCTCGCGCGAGCCATCTGTCAGCAATACCGTGACGAACGCAACACGATCTACACCGTCACGTTCGACCCGGCCCTGGAAGACATGATCGCCGCGGGGGTCGAGTACAGCGAACGGGGCATGACGGTGAAGCTCTCGCCCCAGGTGACCGAGAACATCACGCGGGGACTGGCCCGCGAATCGGAGAAACTCACCGCGGCAGGTAAGCCCGCGGTACTGGTCTGCGGCCCGCAGATTCGGGCGGCCGTTCGGCAGTTTACCCAGGCCGGTCTGCCGAAACTGGCGGTGCTGAGTCTGAATGAAATCACGCGTGACACCGAAGTCGAAGCGATCGCCAGCGTGGGCGTTGAAGTCCTGCAGCGCGAACGGCCCCGACAGCCCTCGCTGGCCGGAGTGAACTGACGAAACTCCTCAGGAATGCCTGGCGGCACACCTGGGTTACGATTGGGAAGACGACATGGATCAGAGTACGGTCAAGACATTCCAGGCGGCCTCAATGCAGGCGGCCCTCGACCTGGTGCGCCGCGAGCTGGGGCCTGACGCCGTCATTTTCCAGACGCGAGAACTCCCCAAGCCGCGCTGGCGCTGGTGGAAAAAACAGACCGATCGCGTCGAGATCACCGCGGGAACCGGCGTCAACGTCCGGACGCCGAAGCTGTATGTCGCCCCCCGCCAGGCGACGAAGAAGCCAGCGGCACCGGCGACCCGACCACAGACCGGCGGTGCACACTTCGGAGTCGGCGGCCTGTCGCTCGAAACTCCGGATGAGCCACTCCAGACCTCCCTCTCCGCCAAACGCGCTGCGTCCCAGTTGGAAGCCTCCCGTTCCGCAACGTCCCGTGCCGCCTCGAACCAGTTTCATGAGGATGACGTCTACACGGCGGCCTCCTCGGCGCGATCCTCGGCCCGCGTCCCGGCAGGCCACGACTCAGCCTTTCCCGCCACCCGACACGTCAATCACACCGTCTACACCGCGCTACCCGATCCTCAACGGATGGCCGCCCCGGCTTCGCACCGTGCAGAAGGTCGCCCCAGCCCAGATGCATCCGCCCAGTCGGCTGCGGCGCCAGCGGCCCTCAACGAGTTTGAAGCGCGCCAAGTTCGTCTCCAGGCCCAGCTCGATTCCATTCAACGCATGATCGAAGGGATCGGCCGCAACACCCTCACCCAGCGAACCGAGATTCCGGGCGACCTCTTCCAGCTCTACGCCAACCTGATCGAAGCCGAAGTCGAAGACGACATCGCCCGTGACCTCATCTGTCGATTGAAAGATTCCGCTGGTCCGGAAGTCCTCGCAAACACCGCGGCCGCAACCCGTCGACTCGTGGAGATGGTCGAAGCCGATCTGCAATGTGGCGGCCCCATTCGCGTGACGCCCGGTCGCCGCCGTGTCGTCGCCCTCGTGGGCCCCACCGGTGTCGGCAAGACGACGACAATCGCCAAACTCGCCGCGAACTTCCGATTGCGCGACGGAGTCAAGATCGGACTGATCACCGTCGACACCTACCGGATCGCCGCTGTCGAACAACTCCGCACGTACGCCGAGATTATCGACCTGCCCATGAAGGTGGTGACCGGCCCCACTGAAATGCAGAAGGCGCTCGACGAACTGGCCGGCATGGACCTCGTTCTTATCGATACCGCGGGCCGCAGCCCACGCGACGAACCGCGCATTCAGGAGCTGAAAAGCCTGCTCGCCGAAGCGCAGGTCGACGAAGTCCACCTCGTTCTCAGCCTGACCGGCAGCGCTCGCGGACTGGAAGCCAACGCCGCCCGGTTCGCTCCGGCCGGAGTCACCTCGCTCATTCTGACCAAGCTCGACGAAGCCATGGGACTCGGGGCCATCGTGTCGACAGCCCGCAAACTTCCCCTCCCGATCAGCTACATCACCACCGGACAGGACGTCCCCGACGACATCGAAGTGGCCCGCTCCGCGCGGCTGGCCAGCCTCGTGCTCGGCCTCGATCAGCTTTGCACGCCCCGCCGCGCCGCCTGACCTCACAATCGCTTAAAAAGTTCGAAACCCGGGACCGTCGAGGAGGCGGTCATGATGGATCAAGCCACCGTACTTCGCGGACTCGTCGAAGGCCGACAGGAATCGCCGCAGTTCCCTGCGGTTTCCACGGCCCCCACGCCGACCGCGCGGTCGCTCAAGCCCTTGCGTGCCGCGACGACATCCGGTTGCCGCACACTGGCCATCACCAGCGGCAAAGGCGGCGTCGGCAAAAGCTGCCTGGCCCTTAACCTGGCCGTCGCCCTCGCGCGACAGGGGCGAAAGGTCTGTCTGCTTGATGCCAATCTCGGCTTGGGCAACATCGACCTGATGTGTGGCCTGAATGGGTACTGGAACCTCGCCCATGTGGTCACCGGAACACGTCGACTCGACGAGGTGGTCCTTCAAGGCCCCGCCGGAATTCATGTCGTCCCTGGGGCTGGGGGGCTGGACGAACTCGCGGACTGCCCATCGAGCGTGCAGGACGAAGTGCTGGGGCGACTTTCGGAACTCGAAGCCGGGCACGATCATCTCCTGATCGATACCGGAACCGGGATGCATCGCGGAGTTCGCAGTTTCACCGCGGCCGCCGAACAGGTCCTTGTCATCACGACTCCGGAACCTACCGCGATCGCCGATGCCTACGCCACGATCAAGTCGACCTGCAGCCTCGCCACCGCCCCTCAACCGCTTGTCCTGGTCAATCAGGCGCACGATGCTCTCGCGGCGCGTGACATTCTCCACCGGATTCAAGAGACGGCACGATCGTTCCTGCGGCGCGAGATTCACTCGGCCGGATTCATTCCGTTCGATCCCGTCGTCCCCCGCTCGATCGTTGACCGCGTCCCGTTCGTGCTTGCGGCACCCCACGCGCCTGCCAGCCGCTCGATCGAGCAGTTGGCCAGGCGTCTGGTCTCCGATCCGGAATGGACTCAGGAACTGCCCGCCACCCAGACAGACTCGGCCCTTGCCAGTCAGGT
>JAIXZD010000083.1 GCA_027489895.1 Planctomycetaceae bacterium | reverse complement strand
TGAGTCCAAAGCGTGAAAGCGGTTCGGTCGATAACGTTTGGCGTAACCGAAATTCCAGAAAGAACTTGTGGAAATCGACGATCTCCGTCGTGGCTTCCGGTTTTCAGGCCATGGACCCCGATTTCGATAACTCAAACGCAGGCGCCTTGCCGAGGTATTGGCTTGCGGGTCGTGGAGACACCGGGAAGAATGACCTAGGTAAAATCACCTCTCGGAAACTTCGATTGCTTCAGTTTGACGGAAACATGTCCTCGGAATCCGTAACGTTCTGGTTGAAGCAGCTTTCCCAAGGAAGTCATGGGGCGGCTGATCAGCTTTGGAAACGATACTCGGCCGCCTTACACAGAATTGCGCGAGTCCGCTTGTGTCACGGTTCGCCCGTCGAAGACGAGGATGATCTCGCCCAGAGCGTGTTTGTGGTGCTCTGGAAGGGGGCGGAGCGCGGCGACTGGAGCGAGCTGAAGAATCGTGAAGAGCTTTGGTGGCTGCTGCTTGAGATCACCCGCCGGAAAGCACTCGAACACAACCGGCATTGGTCGGTTCAGAAACGCGGCGGTCAGGGAAATTCAGTCTCTCTCCCACAGATACGGTCCGATGATTCCACGGCAGGCTTCGTTGAGTTTCCTGATGCTCGCGCTGTGCCTCCAGACGCGGATGCGATCGTCCGTGAAGAGCACGACCGTCTGATGAACGCTTTGGGAAATGACACGCTGAGAGCGGTGGCCGCGATGCGTCTCGACGGGCAGTCCCACGCGGAAATTGCCACCGAACTGGGCGTGTCACTCCGTACCGTGATCCGCAAGCTGAATCTGATCAAAACTCTCTGGTCGCGAGAGATCGAGATATGATCGATTCGACCCCCACGGGGAGGGCCGGACCGCCTTCGATTCCGCCGGTCCCCGATGCCGTCGATCCGCCTTTGGGCAGCCAGCCCATAGACCCTTTGACTCAAGCGGCGATCGATATCGACCACCGTTGCGACGATTTTGAGTCCCTGTTTCGGCGGGGGGCCGCTCCTCGGATTGAGGATGCGCTCGCTTCCGCGCCCGAGGCGATTCGTCGCGGACTGCTCCTCGAACTCGTCGCTCTCGAAATCAACCTTCTGACGTCCATCGGCGTCGTCCATTCGCCTCTCGATTACGTCAACCGCTTTCCCGATTTCGATGACGATCTCCGGCAACTCGTCGTCAATCCGAACGCTGTGGTGCTCTCCGATTCCGAGGCCGCAGCTCCCGGCGACCTCACGGTCGAGGGAACGCTTCCTCAGCCGAGCCAGATCAAGCATTTTCAGCTGGAAGCGATTATCGGCCAGGGCGGAAATGGTGTCGTCTGGCAAGCGTTCGACATGAACCTGCAACGTCGTGTCGCAGTCAAGCTGCCCCGGCCCGACCGGACGCACGACTCGATTTTTTCCCTGATGCTCCGCGAGGCCCGAGCCGCCGCAGGCCTCAAGCATCCCAATATCGTGCCTGTGTACGAGGTGGGCGACGGAATCGAGGAATCCTCCTGCTACATCGTGACGGGATTGATCGACGGCCCCTCGCTGAAGACCTGGCTGGGAGATAACAAGCCGACACCGGAGCAAGCCGTGAGGATGCTCATCAAAATTTGTCGTGCGTTGGCCCACGCCCACGCGAACAAGGTCATTCATCGCGACCTTAAGCCAGGCAACATCCTGGTCGATCCCACGGGCGAACCCTACCTGGCGGATTTTGGATTGGCCAAGGTGGTATCTCTCGACGAGTCGATCTCGCAAATGGGCTACCTGATCGGCACTCCGCTTTACATGTCCCCGGAACAGGCCCGCGGCGATCATGACGCCGTCGACCACCGAGCCGACATCTATTCGGCCGGAGTCCTTCTGTACGTCATGCTGGTCGGCAAGCCGCCGTTCCTGGGTGATCTTCCCTGGCTTTTGCAGCAGATCAGGGACGCCGCTCCCCCGCCCCCGAGCTTGCTCAACAGGGCTGTGCCATCCGACCTGGAAAAGATTTGCCTGAAATGTCTCGCCAAAGCGCCCGTGCACCGGTACTGGTCCGCCAACGACCTCGCTGATGATCTGGAGCGGTTCCTGTTGGGAGAAACCCTGCGGGGTGTCCCCGTTCCGCTCCCCAACCGCGTCCGCAAATGGGCTTGGCGGCACCGGGCCGCGATCGTCGGCGCTGCCGCGGCGGTATGCCTTACGGCACTCGTCGCCCTGGGCGCGATCCTGTGGTCAATCCCCCGGCAAGCGCGGGAAACGGTGCTCGTGAAGACCGTTCCGCCAGGCTGCCGGATCACCACCGTGATGCTCGACCCGGCCACCGGGGAACCCGATCCCGGCACATTGCAAACCGCGTTGGGCACCACGCCGCTCGAGGTCTCGTTGCCGCCTGGCGATTACCTCGTGGTTGCCGTCCTCGACGACCTGCGGTTCCATGAGGTCTTCCGTCACGTGCCGTCGAAAGAAGAAAAGATTCCGTTCGTATATCCCAATCGGTGGTGGAGCAGGGACGACCAACACCGCCTGATATGGACCGGAATCTCGATTCCCCGCGCCGATATCACGCTGGCCATGGGATTTGTCGAAGGCGTCGACGCCTGGGTCTCTCCGGTCGATGGCCTCCCCAATACAAAAAACACCCGAAAGGTCGGCTCGTTCTATTTCGATCTGGCGGAGATTCAAAACGGAGAAGCCAAATCGCCTGTTGAAGGACTACCTTACGACAGAGTCGTCAAAAGACTTGAACAAGCCGGAACCCGCCCCCCCTCGGTGAAGGAGCTGCATTATCTCCAAACAGCGTTTCTCGGGGCGGCTTCGTCGGTGCCGCCCGCTTCCGTCCGACTGCCGTCTGGAGGGACCGTTCAAGGCCTGTTTGAGCCCCCGTTTGAGTGGGCTTCGACCAAGATAGACGGCGGCACGCGACAAGCTGTCCCACTCGCGCCCGCAAGATGGGTGGGGGCTGGAGAACCCGCCCTGACCGCTCCCCAAGCCCAAGCCCGCATGGTGCTGCATATGGTGCCGGAATCGACACCTTTTATCCCG
>JAIXZD010000154.1 GCA_027489895.1 Planctomycetaceae bacterium | reverse complement strand
CGGAGCCCACTCCGGCCGACCTCGAATTCTTTGAAGAGGAAATCCGTCCGCTGCTCGTCGAGCATTGCCTGCAATGCCACAGCCCGGAGAAAAAGGTGCGGGGCGGACTCCGGTTGGATCACCCCGAAGGCTGGCTCAAAGGCGGCGATTCCGGGTCGGCGGTGGTCCCCGGAAACGTCGACGACAGCCTGCTGATTGAAGCGATTCGCTTCACGAACGATGACATGCAGATGCCCCCCAAAGGGAAGCTCTCGGCCGAGTCGATCGCCCTCCTGGAAGACTGGGTCAAACGCGGTGCCCCCGCCCCCAAGCCCACGGCGAGTCCAACAGCCAAGACCGCGCCCGCTGTCCTCGATCTGGTGAAAGCCCGCGAGTTCTGGTCCTACCGGCCGAGATTCCGTCCGACCGTTCCGGAAGACCAAACCGGTCAACCCATCGATCGGTTTCTCGCGACCGGACTCCAGGCGGCTGGCCTGAAACCCAACCCGGAAGCGGACCGCGCGGTGCTGATTCGCCGTTTAACGTACGACCTGCATGGCTTGCCCCCGACTCCCGCGGAGATCGACGCGTTCCTCGCCGACAGTTCGCCAGACGCCTACCAAAAACTGGTCGAGCGGCTCCTGGCATCTCCTCGCTATGGCGAGCGGTTCGGGCGCCACTGGCTGGACCTCGTCCGCTACGCCGAGTCGCTCACCCTGCGCGGGTTCCTGCTGCCAAATGCCTGGCGGTACCGCGATTACGTCGTCGAAAGCTTTCAGGCGGATCGACCTTACGACCAGTTTCTGCGCGAGCAGGTGGCTGGCGATCTGTTGCCAGCGGCCACGATCGCCGACCGCCAGCGGCAGCTCGTCGCGACGACGTTCTGGGCCATGGGCGATACGAACCTTGAAGAGCAAGATAAGAAGCAGATGGAGATGGACATCGTCGACGAACAGCTCGACACGTTCGGCAAGGCGATTCTCGGTCAGACCATCGGCTGCGCCCGCTGCCACGACCACAAGTTCGATCCCATTCCCACGCGCGATTACTACGCGCTGGCGGGCATCTTGCACTCGGGCCAGATGGTCGAGCATTCCAACGTCTCGGCACTGAAGCAAGTTCCATTGCCTCAGCCGCCAGAGGTCGAGCAGGTCTGGCAGGAAGAAGACACGGCCCTCGCGGCGCTGCAGCGCGAGGCGACGGAACTCAAGGCGCAGATCGCAGCGCTCGACAAAGGCGAAGGGCCTGGCAACCGCGGGGCATTGGTGGTGGCGACAGCCGATCTGCCGGGCATCGTGGTTGACGACACCCAGGCGAAAAAAGTCGGGGTCTGGCAAGACTCGCAGTTCAGCAAGCGGTACATCGGCGAGGGGTACACCCACGACCAGAACGGGGCCAAGGGGGCCAAGACACTCTCATTCATCCCGCAACTGAAACAAAACGGACGGTATGAAGTTCGGTTTGCCTGGACTCCAGGGGGAAACCGGGCGGCGAAGGTGCCGGTCACGGTGTTCAGTGCCGATGGAGAGAAGACGATCGAGGTCAACCAGCAGCAGACGCCACCCATTGATGGGCGTTGGATTTCGCTGGGGGTGTATGCCTGCGAGGCGACGGGGCAGAGCTTCGTGATTGTCTCGAACGCCGAGACGGAAGGTCACGTCGTCGCCGATGCGGTTCAGTTTCTCCCGGTCGATGCCGACGGCAAGCCGATCGTTGAACCACGTCCCGCACCGGTGGGAGCGTCCGCATCGAAACCGTCCGAGGCGTCGACCCCGGCGAAGCCGGTCGAATCGCCCGAACTGATCGCCAAACGCCAGCAGGCGAAGGAGATCGAGGCGCGTCTCAAGGAGTTGAAATCCAAGGTCGACCGTCGACCGCACGTGCTGACGATGGTCGAACGGAAAGAGGTCGCCGACTGTCCGATCCATGTTCGCGGGTCGGTTCATACCCTGGGCGAGGTTGTTCCCCGGGGATTCCTGCAGGTGGTGACCTACTCGCCGCCCCCCACTCTGCCGACCGATCAGAGCGGCCGGGTCGAACTGGCCCAGTGGCTGACCGATCCTGCCAATCCGTTGCCCGCCCGGGTGGTGGCCAATCGCCTCTGGCACTGGCTGTTTGCCAGCGGCATTGTCCGAACCACCGACAATTTCGGCACCACGGGCGAGGCGCCTGCCAACCCGGAACTGCTTGAGTATCTGGCGAACCGGCTGGTCGACTCGGGCTGGTCGATCAAGTCGCTCGTGCGCGAAATCGTTTTGTCCGACGCCTATCGTCGCTCCAGTCTCGACGAGCCCAGCGGACTCGAACGTGATCCGGAAAACCGGCTGCTGTGGCGGATGAATCGCAAACGACTGGAAGCGGAGTGCCTTCGCGATGCCATGCTGATGCTGTCGGGAACGCTGCGGCTCGACGCGGGCGGCAGCGACATTCCCGAGTCACGTTCCTCGGACTATGGCTTTGTCGACGAACAGACCCGCCGCAGTGTCTATGTGCCGGTGTTTCGGAACGCCTTGCCGGGGCTGTTTCAGACGTTCGACTTTGCCGATCCGGGGCTGGTCGTGGGCCGCCGAAATGTGAGCACCGTCGCGCCGCAGGCCCTGTTCCTGATGAACGATCCGTTTGTCGCCAACCAGGCGCGGATGGCCGCGAACCAACTGCTCGCCCAGCCCTTGCCGACGGGGATCAGCGAGGCCGAGGGTGACGTGTGGCGGCTGGGGTCCCTGTATCGCTCTGCCCTGGGGCGTGGGCCGCTCGATTCGGAACAACGATCCAGCCTCGCCTATCTCGCCCAGACGCCCGGAGAACCGGCTGATCGCTGGGCCAGACTGGTCCAGGTGCTGTTCGCCAGTCTCGACTTCCGCTACCGAGACTGAACCTCGTCAGTGGTTGCGCCCTCTCGATGATCTGGTGGTCGTCCGGAGGTCATCCCCCGTATCGCGCTTGACTGTCCCTCGCCCGAGCGGAGAATGGAGGACTCGATCCTGTTCGTCCTGGGGAAGACGTTGTCTTTCCCGGGCGGCCCGGCCCGCGCCGGGTCTTTTGCCTACAACCCCCTGGTCTGTCATGAGTTCGCAGAATCTGTTCAATCGCGTCTGGGATTTGCACACTGTCCGCACGCTGCCTTCGGGCCAGACGCAGTTGTTCATCGGTCTGCATCTGATTCACGAGGTGACCAGTCCCCAGGCGTTTCAGATGCTCCGGGATCGCGGCCTCAAGGTGCCCTACCCGCAGCGGACGTTCGCGACCGTCGACCACATCATCCCCACGCTGAGCCAGGCCCGGCCATTCCAGGATGATCTTGCCGAGCAGATGATGTCAGCCATCGAAAAGAACTGCCGGGAGTTCGGGGTGACGCTGCTCAACCTCGACGACAACCGCCAGGGGATCGTCCACGTCGTGGGCCCCGAGCAGGGTCTGACGGTGCCGGGGATGACAATTGCCTGTGGCGACAGCCATACGAGCACGCACGGCGCGTTCGGCAGCATCGCGTTCGGGATCGGAACGAGCCAGGTGGCCGATGTGCTCGCCTCGCAGACGATGGCGCTGGGCCGCCCCAAGGTTCGCCGGATTCTCGTCAACGGAAAGCTGGCGAAAGGCGTCTACGCCAAGGATGTCGTCCTGCACATCATCCGCAAGCTCGGCGTGAACGGCGGCGTGGGATACGCCTATGAGTACGCCGGCGACGTGTTCAGCGCGATGACGATGGAAGAGCGGATGACCGTCTGCAATATGAGCATCGAAGGCGGCGCCCGATGCGGGTATATCAACCCGGACCAGACCACCGTCGACTACATCAAAGGGCGTCCCTTCGCACCCAAGAGTGAGGAGTTCGAGCGTGCGGCGAAATGGTGGTTGTCGCTCGCTTCCGGCCCCGATGCCACGTTCGACGATGAAGTCTCCATCCCCGCCGAAGAGATTCAGCCCACCGTGACGTGGGGGATCAATCCCGCCCAGTCGGTCGGTGTGAGCGAGGCGATTCCCGCCGTGGACAGTTTCCCGGCGGCGGATCAGGCGGGCGTGCGTGAAGCCCTGGCGTTCATGGAGTTCCAGGAAAATCAGCCGATTCAGGGGACGAAGATCAACGTCGCGTTCATCGGCTCCTGCACGAACGGGCGGATTTCCGACCTGCGTGAAGCGGCCAAGGTGGCGCAGGGACACAAAGTGGCCAGCGGCGTGCGGGCACTGGTTGTTCCCGGATCGCAGCAAGTGCTCGCCCAGGCCGAGAAGGAAGGCCTGCATGAGATTTTCAAGGCGGCCGGGTTCGAGTGGCGGGCCGCGGGCTGCAGCATGTGCCTGGCGATGAATCCGGACAAGCTGCAGGGCCGCGAGATCTGCGCTTCGTCCAGTAACCGCAACTTCAAGGGCCGGCAGGGCAGCCCGACCGGCCGCACGCTGCTGATGAGCCCCGCGATGGTCGCCGCCGCCGCCATTAAAGGCGCGGTGACGGATATCCGTGAGTTTGCCTGAAATCGACGATCACACAACCGCGATCCCGTGGTGCTCGCGGGCCCAGTCGTTCACTGTTCATCGCCTCGCCCTGTTCACAACGGATATCGAGATGCTCCCACAGCCGCTGGTTGCGGTGAACATCAGAGACCGGCCAATCAGTTAACTCCAGACAACACCCCACCACTGCGGTCCGTCTCACTCTGACCGGCAGTTTGCTCGAAAGCTGAATGACACATGCCCGCTCAAATTGCTTCCGTGACTGGTACCGGAATCCCCCTGCTGCTCGATGACATCGATACCGACCGGATCATCCCGGCCCGGTATCTGCGGTGTGTCACGTTTGAAGGCCTCGGCGAACATGCCTTTGAAGACGACCGCAAGCAGGACCCGAGTCACCCCTTCGACAACCCGAAGTTTCAGGGGGCGAGCGTCCTCGTCGCCGGGCGGAATTTTGGATGTGGCTCCTCGCGCGAACATGCTCCGCAGGCGTTGATCCGCTGGGGAATCAAAGCAATTGTCGGCGAATCGTTTGCCGAGATCTTCTTCGGCAACTGCACGTCGAACGGCGTTCCGCTGGTCACCGCCTCGGCTGCCGATCTGAAGCAGCTCGCGGCCGCGATCGAAGCGAATCCCAAAGCGGCAGTGACGGTCGACCTCCTCCAGCAGCAGGTTCGCGTCGGTACGGTGACTGTTCCCTGTCAGATGCAGGCCGGGGCCAAGCAGGCCCTCGTTTCGGGGAACTGGGATTTTCTGGGGCAACTCGTCGATGCGGCCGCCGAGGTCAAACAGACCTCGGGCAACATTCCGTACCTGAATGGCTACAAGGTGTAGTGCTGCGATACGCTTCAAAACGGGGGGGGCGTCGGTGCAGCAATGTAGCGGAAATCGTGAGATTTCCGCCGAACGCAAACCCGCCGTGCCGGAAGTCTCGCGACTTCCGCTACCCCTGTTTCATCCAGTCGGTGGCATGCAAAACCGTGTCCGGCACCGGCACGTTCTCAGCTTCGGGCCAGTTGTTCCGCCAGGATCGCTTTCACTCGCGTTTCGATCGCCTTCAGCACTTCGAAATCGCTGGGGTAGGGCGATTCAAAGGCGGGACGCAGATAGAGCGGGACATCGTCCATTCGATAGACGGTTCCCGCCGTGTTGATCCCGTACACCGAGGTCGTGAACGCCACCGTCGCGACCTTGGCGGTCTCGCTCAACTTCGGGTCGAGCACGATCGAGGGAATTGACCTCAGGTGGTCCCGCGCGGGCTGACTGAAGTTCGACATCGGATCGGAGGCGATGATCATCGCCGCGTCGGCTTCCTTGCGTGCCAGGGTGTCCGATGTCGTGAATTCACCGGGGTTGAACCGCGGATAGCCGCGGTTCAGATTGACGCCAAACGGGTAGCCCGTTGACCACGACACGACATTGTCGGCCCCGGTCACATTGCCGTGCCCCCGCATCGGCTTCGCTGTGAAACGGGTGTACTTGTTGAGGTCGCGGGCCAACAGCAGCACGGCTTCGCTGTTGAGGTGCTTGCCCCGCGTCATCGTCAGGCCCATTCCGAACAGGATCACACCAAACTTGGCGGCTTTCATCCGCTCGGCCACATCCTTCAGCACCGCCAGTTCGATGCCCGTCGACAGCTTGATTGCTTCCGCATCGAGCTCAAGCCCGGCCACCAGCGCCCGCAAGGCCCAGGCCAGCTCAAAGTCCCCGCGCGGTTTCACCTGCAGGAACAGATCGGCCGCCTTCGCACTCTTGGTTTTCCGCACATCGACGAGCACCGCATAGCGGTCCTTGCGACCGTTCGGCAGATACTCGCCTTTGGGCATCAGGCTGTAGCGGGTGAAGTGCCGGGGATGACTTTCCGCAGGGTTTCCTCCCCAGAACAGAATGAAATCCGCTCGATTCCGAACCTCGCCCAGAGAGCAGGTCACCTCGCCCACCCCCTGAAACGCCATGCCCGAGGGGCCGTG
>JAIXZD010000495.1 GCA_027489895.1 Planctomycetaceae bacterium | reverse complement strand
TTGATTTGCCTTTCCTTGGTGTCTTCGTGCCTTGGTGGTCAATCAAAACCCCTCCGCACCGGGTCGTTCTGCTTTTTGAGGGGCGACTGGTATTCTCGACGATCATGTCTCCGTGGATGCTGCGTTTCGTCCTGCTTGTCGCCGCGTGGCTCGCGATCACGGCGGGGCGGATTGCCATCGAGTTGCAGGCGGGCCGTGGGCTGGTGCGCGAGTCGATCGCCTTGGCGGTCTGGTGGAGCAGCCTGCTCGGGGCCGGGGCGATGCTGGTGGCGGCCTGCGTTCCCGTCACCCTCTGGCGGCGGATGAGGTCCGGCTGGAGCCTGCTCCGCTGGGGCGAGGCGTGTCGCGATGCCTGGCTGGCTCCCCGGGCGTGTGAAGAAGACCGGGGCCTGCCGTGGTTGTCGCTGGGGGTGACGACCGGCCTGCTCGTGGGACTGCTCGCGTACTTTGCGCCGCGCCAACTCGACTATGTGGGGACTGACCAGGAAGCCTACGTGCTCACGGCCCAGGAGATTGCCGCGCGTGGAGGCCCCGCCGGATTGCTCCGCGACCTGTTCTCCGGGGAGTTCGCCGAAGCCAATCGGCACCCCTTCTATTTGGCGCTGCTTGCTCTGCATCCCGGTTACGACTGGGGTAAGCTACTGGCGGGGATCGCGGCGGTCCTCGTCCATCTCGCTCTGCTCGTGCTGGCGGCGCGCAGGTTTGGTCGCGGCACGGCCCGTCGTTTGGCGTGGATGCAGGGCGTCAACTCGGCCCTGGTGACGACCGGCATCACGGTGGCCTGCGAAACGTGGTTGACGCTGATTCTCGTTCTGACGTTCGCCGCGGCCCTCGCTGTTGTGGCCGCACGCGAGCGGGGCGACCTGCGGTCGGAATTGCTCTGGGCAATGGCCCTGGGATCGGGGCTGGGGCTGGCCTGGCTCACCAAGGGGAGCGTGCTGCCGCTCGTTGCGACGACGCTGCTCTGGCTGCTCGTCATCCCAAGTTGCGAACCACGGGCCGGTCGGTTCTGGTCGCGAGGTCTGGTGGCGGGACTTGTTTTGCTGAGTGCGGCGATCGTCGCGTCGCCGCTACTGGTTCGGAACGTCACGCGGTTTCAGTCGGCCACGTACAACGTCAACAGTTGGCTGATGTTCGTCGACCGTTACGAAGACCCGTATCGGCTGGCCCACGACCACACACTCGGTGATCTCGCCCGTCGCTACGTGCGCGACAAGGGGGTTGTGGGACTGGTCGATCGTGAGGGGCGCGGGCTGGTCTGGGAAGGCCTGATCGTGCTGCGGGCGCTGGGACCGGTAGGGTTGGGTGAGGGACGCGCTCTGCCAGGGCTGGGTTTGGCGGCGCTGGCGCTACTCGGCTGGTGGACCATGCCCCAGAGGCCTGCCGCGTGGTTGATTCTCGTGTGGACGATCCCCTCGATTCTGCTGTTTGCGTGGTACGTGCCGATCGCCGCGGGCGAACGGTTCATCGCGCCGCTGGTTCCCCTCTGGCTGCTGCTCGCGGCCAGCGCGCGACGTGCACGCTCCGGGCGGTAACCTCGCAGTCATTCTGCGGGGAGCTTCCCTGCGTTTAGGCTCGATTGACCACCAAGACACCAAGGCACGAAGGAAAGGCAGGTGGAAGGGTCCCTGCTGTCGGCCCTGTGGCCGGGACCATCAGCGTCTGCTTTTGGATCGGGATGAACAGATTGTGATCGGGATGTCTCGGAGGAGGATTGCCGACAGAGCGCGTCACTCCGTTGCTCAACGATGCGCTTCCGCACCGCTTCGAGGCTGTGAAAAGATCAGCGGGAGTGACGGCCCACCCTTCGAGTTTCCTGGCTATCCCGAGAGAAAATGACAGGCTGGAAGCCTATCCCACGAAAGATCACCGCCGCTTCGGTTCCTCAGCAAGCCAGTCAAAAACCATCCCCCCGATGGTCCAACCCACGCGTTCAACCGCACCGGCCCTTCCACCTGCCTTTCCTTCGTGCCTTGGTGTCTTGGAGGTGACCAAAAAATTCCGAATCAGGCGCAGCCCGTCTCGCACTCTGCGATGAAGGTGCCGGAAAACAGGCGTTCCCCTGTTTCGGGGTGACTGCTAGAGTCCCCGGCCCGTGGACGGACCGGCTTGTGATGGATCGCAGGCCGGCAGGCGCGCCACGGCCCGAGGAGACCCGAATTGACCTCCGCCGCGAATAAGCTCCGTGTTCTGTTCGTCGACGACGAGGCCCCCATCCGCGATGTCATGCGGCTGGAGCTGCCCCGGTTCGGACACGATGTCACCATCTGCGAAGACGGCAAATCCGCCCTCGCCGCGATGGAGAAGAACACGTTCGACGCGGCCATTGTCGACCTCCGCATGCCCGGCCTCTCCGGGTGGGATGTCATCACGCACGTCAAAAAAGTCTCTCCCGAAACCGAAGTGATCATCAGCACCGGTCACGGCAGCATGGAGGAAGCGATCCAGGCGCTGCGCCGCGGCGCGTTCGACTTCCTCACCAAGCCGACCAAGCTCGCGGTGGTGGCGAGCGTCCTGCAGAAAGTGGCCGATAAGCGGGCCCTGCTCAACAAGACCATCGCTCTGGAAAAGCGTCTCACCGCGGTCGAAGGTGGCCCGAACATCGTGGGCGAAAGCCAGCCGATGCAGCGGGTCAAGAAGCTGATCGAGCGGATTGCCCCCACCGACTCCACCGTCCTGATCCTCGGCGAAACCGGCACGGGCAAGGAGCTGGTCGCCCGCCGCATTCATGATCTGAGTCATCGGGCCCAGGCCCCGTTCGTGGCGATCAACTGCGGCGCGCTCCCGGAAAACCTCGTCGAAAGCGAATTGTTCGGGCATCGCAAGGGAGCGTTCACCGGGGCCGACCAGCCGCGGAAGGGGCTGCTCGAAGTGGCAAACGGCGGGACGCTGTTTCTCGATGAGCTGGGCGAACTCGACCGGTCGATGCAGGTCAAACTGCTGCGGTTCCTGGAATCGGGCGAGGTCCGCCGGGTCGGCGAGAACGACGCGATCATCGTCGATGTCCGCGTCGTCTGTGCGACGAACCGCGATCTCGAAGAGATGGTCGGCAAAGAGGAGTTCCGCGAGGACCTGTTCTTCCGCGTCAATACGTTCGAGATTCATCTGCCGCCGCTTCGCGAGCGACGCGACGATATCCCGTCGCTGGCGCAATCGCTGCTGGCCCGGCATCTCAAGCGACACGACCTGCCGGCCGACCTGTTCACGCCCGCGGCGATCGAGGCGCTCAAGGCACACGACTGGAGCGGCAATGTCCGCGAGCTGGCCAACGCCGTCGAACATGCCGCGATCATGGCCGGTGGCGTGGTGATCGACCTCGAACATCTTCCGATGACGGTGTTGCGGAAGTCGACCCGCCGTCCGAAAGCGCCGCACTTCGACCCGGCCCTGGCCGAGAAACCGAGGACGCTCCGCGAAATCGAGATGGAGATGATCCACGCGGCGCTTGAACGGAACCATGGCGACAAGCCGCGGACCGCTCTCGAACTGGGGATCGCGCTCAAGACGCTCTACAACAAGCTGAACCAGCCCACGGAACGTGCCGAAGCGAGCTAGGTGCCGGGTGACGACGATCGATGAGCAGTTTTTGTAGGGTGGGCACTGCCCACCACTGCTCACCTGCAACCAATTGGCAATCCGCTTTCCCCCGGCTTCAACCGACGTGCGACGGTGCGGTGTTGCGCGGTGTGGTGGATGGCGCTGGATGGCGATCCATTTCGTGCTCGATCGTCCGCGCTGGTGAGCGAAGGTGGGCAGTGCCCACCCTACAAATCCACCACCCGACAGATTTCAGTCGGCGTGGACTTTGTCGAGGTCGGCCGGGGTGGTCACCGCGTTGATTTCTTCCGGCAGACAGGTCAGCTCGTCGTTCTTGAACGCCGGGGACGGCAGCGCCGCCTGGCCAAAGTAGATCGCGATTTCGCGCTGGGCAGACTCAGCCGAATCCGATCCATGCACGACGTTCAGTTGCATGCTCGACCCGAAGTCTCCGCGGATGGTGCCCGGACGGGCCTTGCGGCCATTGGTCGCGCCCATCATCTTGCGAACCACGAACACAGCCTGGGGACCTTCCGCGACGATCGCCACCGACGGTCCGGACGTGATGAACGCCTCGAGGCCTGGATAGAACGGCTTTTTGACGTGCTCGGCGTAATGTTCCTGCGACATCGCCGGCGTGATCACCAGCATCTTCAGGGCGACGAGCTTCAGCCCCTTGTCTTCCAGCCGCTGCAGAATCCGCCCCACAAGACGACGTTCCACCGCATCCGGCTTCAACAGAATGAGCGTCCGTTCCATAACCCGCACCCCGCATCACCAACCGTCTGAATTACACTGGTTTCGAACCACCAGCGTGTTGTAGTGGAAGGAGATACGCGCGGCAAACGGGAAGGGCGAGACTGCCAGCCCTGTGAATCGCCGCAACCACCGCCTGTTCCCTGAAATCCCTGGGAGCCGGAAGCGTCAACGCCCGGACGTCCGCCCGCGTTTTCAGCCCGAGATGTCAATCCCGGCGGCGGAGCAACGCACGGAGCGCTTCGAAGCGGGGATGACCAGCGAGGGGAGCCAGGTCGCTGTCGGCATCGAGCACCTCGGCACATCGCAACCCAAGCTGCACCGCCCGCTCCAGTGCGACAATCGCCTCATCCAACTCCCGAACCTGCGACAACGAGCAGGCCAGGTTGTAATGAGCCACGACATCCCGCGGCCTAAGTGCGACCAGACGGCGATCGAGCGTCAGCGCCCGGCGATACCAGCCCTTTTCCGACAGGCACTGCGCTAACGCGGCGAGCACTTCGCGAAACAGAGGGCGACGGGAGAGCGCCTGCTCGTAAAACTCGATCTCGAAATCGACCTGAGGCCGCGCCTGGAGCCGGGCGACTTCGCAGGGGCACTCGGTTTCCGGGCAGGCTCGGCGCTGAACCTGGTCTGCTGTCGATCCGACAGCCGCTGGCGATATCCCGGAGCTTGCGGGGAACGCGTCATCAGACATATCGGGGAACCCCGGGCAGAAACGGCGAGGCGGTCCCGGAAGCCCTTGCTTGCCGGGTCGACGCCCTGACAAGAACCACTATACGCCGCGCCCAAGTGCCGGGAAACTGGCCGCAGGGTCCAATCCGTGCGGAAGCTCAGCCCCGTCGGGAGATGAGCCCCGCCGACCGGACCAGTTTTGCCGATTGTCCGGGAGGTCAGTGGCCTCGCCCGATGCACTCAATGACTGCAGCCCGGGAGCCGATCCACGAGTCGAATGCCTGTTCATCTGCACAGAAACGTCCCGAGTCGTTCACCATGGAGGGCGCTGTTCTCCGGGATGACGCAGTTCCATCTGGCGAGCCGCTTTGCCTGGCCTTGGTGCCTTCGTGTCTTGGTGGTCAAAAAAGCATTTCCGCACTGTCGAACTTGGGTCGCCCGCCCAGGCGCCGGAGAGGGCAAACTCCCGTTGGCGGAACCAGCGGTGTTGCCTACAGTTGCGGCTCGCCGAGTCTGGCTCCGGGGGAAGGACCCGCGGGGTGAGCGCGGCCGATTCGTGTCTTCAGGATGAGTCCCCATGCCGATTCGCGTTTACAACACCCTCACCCGTCAAAAAGAAGAGTTCCAGACGGTCGTCCCCGGGCGGGTCGGCATGTATCTGTGCGGGCCGACGGTCTACAAGCCGTCGCATATTGGGCATATGGTCGGGCCGGTCATTTTTGACACGATCAAGCGATACCTGACCTATCGCGGCTACCAGGTGAAGTTCGTCGTCAACATCACTGATGTCGACGACAAGCTGATCGTCCGTGCGGCCGAGAAGGGGACGACGGTCGAGGCGCTGGCCCGCGAGATGACGCAGGACTACTTCGATAACCTCGCGACGATGAACGTCCGGTCGATCGATGTCTTTCCGTACGCAACCGAGCATATCCCGGAAATGCTCGACATCATCCAGCGGCTGATCGACAAGGGACATGCCTATCCGCTGGATGGGGATGTCTATTTCGATGTGACCAAGGACCACGATTACGGCGCACTCTCGCGGCGAAACATCGACGAGCTGATGTCCGGCACGCGGGTCGAGGCGACGGATCGCAAGAAACACCCGGCCGACTTCGCGCTGTGGAAGAAGAGCAAGCCCGGTGAACCGGCCTGGCCCAGCCCCTGGGGAGCGGGACGACCCGGCTGGCATATCGAATGTTCGGCGATGAGCCTCAAGCACATCGGCGAAACGCTCGATATCCACGGCGGCGGGCTCGATCTGATGTTCCCGCACCACGAGAACGAGCTGGCCCAATCGGAATGCTGTACCGGCAAGAAGTTCACGCGGTACTGGCTGCACAACGGGCTGATGCAGGCGGGCAAGCAGGCGGGCAAGGTGGGCGGCCAGCACTCGCGGCTGGGTGACGTGGCCGACCTCGTCGCCAGCAAAGAGGAGCAGGAGGCCGGGAAACTGGCGGGGTCAAAGGGGGCGGCGTCGGTCAAGGAGCTGTTCGCCAAGCATTCGCCCGAAACGGTGCGGTTCTTCCTGCTGTCGACGCACTACCGCAGCCCGATCGACTTCAGCGACGACAACATTTCCGAGACCGGCAAGAGCCTGGAAGGGTTTTACCGGCTGTTCGAAACCTATCAGCGAATCACCGGTCAGTCGGCCTACGCGCTGAAACTGGGGACCTCCGCCGAGGGTTCGGCAGCGCTGTCCGGACCCGCGGCCTACGTCGCGCGGCTGGGTGAACTGCGGGGCCGGTTCCTGGAGTCGATGGACGACGACTTCAACACGGGGGGCGCGGTCGGCACGCTGTACGAGCTGCGGACGGCCCTCAATGGATTCATTCAGGACCAGAAGCTGGAATCGACCGGCAAGAGCGACGCGTCGCTCGTGGCAGCCCTCTCGGGCGGTGTGACCCTGCTGCGGGAGCTGGCGGGGCTGCTCGGGGTGTTCGACCAGCCGCTGGCGAAGGCGAGCGCGGCGGACGATGGCTTCACGGCCGCGGTGATGGACCTGGTGCTCGAACTGCGGGCCGAGGCGCGGGCGACGAAGAACTGGCCCATGAGCGACAAGATCCGCGACCGACTGAAGTCACTGAAAGTGACGGTGGAAGACCGCCCCGACGGTGCAACGTGGAAACGCGAAGGCTAGGGGGGCGAAGTTCACCAGCAAGGCACGAAGGCACCAAGGTAAGACAGAGAGAATGGTGGCATTTTTGGCGACGCGGTCGGGACCAGCGCAGGTTGTCGCAAGGGTGTGACCAGGCGAGCCGACCCTGTGAGGGGTCGGTGGGAAACGCCCGATGCAGCAAAGACCTGGAAAAGCAAAGAGAGAGGCGCATGTCGCCCACACGCTCGCTGTTCCACCGACCCCTGATAGGGTCGGCTCGCCATCTGGGTCTTGGCGCTGCCCTTGCTTGATGAGGTTGGTGACCGGTGGTCATCGAGCCCCACCGATTCGGCGCGGAGTCCACGTCCTGTCGTTTGACCGCGGTTGCGTTTTGCCGCTGAGGATCACTACGCTGCGCGTGACTCACTCAGCGACCGGCTGCACTGCCAGCGGGTCGTAGACCAGCGTGAGCGTCAAGGCATCGGCCAGCCGGGCGAACTGGGAGCTGTCCAGCTCGCGGGTGCCTTCGAGAAATGCCTGTAGCTCCAGCGGCGGGATCCTCGCCGCGCTGGCGATTCTGGCAATGGGAGTCTTGGCACGCTTCACCGCGCGGCGGATACGACCACACAAGCCCGGCTCGGCTGCCGCGGCATCCATTCGCTGGAGTTGAGCCGCGATGACGTCACGCTCTCCGGGCAACCCGCCCACGGCGGCATGGAGTCGGGCAAGCGACGCGGGATCGATGCTGTCGATTGTCAGGTCCGCCATGGGTCGCCTTTCAGATTGCATAGGCTGTGACGACGTAGACCGTGAGTTCGTCGATCTCTTCATAGACGACGGCGATTCGTTGACCGCTGCGGTCGTAACCGCGAACACCGGGCCGTCCCGATGAATTTGAAATGAACTCCGATTCCGGGTCCCGCATCGCCGCTTCGGCATCCGCAGGCTCGAGGTTGTTTTCGCGGACATGCTGCTCGTTGCGATCATCCCACAGGAAAGCATAGTGCGGCATGCCTGATCCCCCCGAGCTAAGTTGGGATTATACCCGAAGGCGATGCTCCTCAAGGGCGTGGGCGGCACGTTTCCTGCATTTCACAAAAGATCATCGGATCCGTCGCGGTTTGCGGGAACGACCGCTCCCAAAGGATCAGCGTGGCGTGGGCTGCTGACAGGTTTTTCGGAAGCATGGACGCTTGCTCATTGGCCCCCCGTCGCGGCCTGGAATCCGATTGTTCTCGCATCAAAGGCGGTCTATAATTGTGGTGCGGTTCAGGGTGCGGTGGTCACCGGGTGTGGCTGTTGCGGTCTGGACTGCTCCCTCCTGAGACCATCCGCCTGCGGGCGGAATCCCGCCTGTTGTGGTCGCCTTTTGCGAGTCTGCCTGCCCATGCCTAACCGTCGTGTCGCGTTTGTCTGGGGCGTTGCGCTGCTGCTCGGAGCCGGGAGTTCGTCTCGGGCGGCCGAGCCGGGTCCGCTGTCGTTCGAGAAGGATGTCCGCCCGATCTTCAAGGCGTACTGTTTCGACTGCCATGGTGGCGAGGCGACAAAGGCGAATCTCGACCTCCGGCTGAAGCGATTTGCCGTGACGGGTGGCGATGGCGGCCCAGCCCTGGTCGCGGGCCAGCCTGAAGAGAGCCTGCTCGTGGAACGGATGAAGTCCGGCGAGATGCCGCCGGGCGAAAAGAAGGTCCCCCCCGAACAGATCGCGGTCGTCGAGCGCTGGATCGCCAGTGGGGCTCTCACGCTGCGCGATGAACCGGAAACACTACCCAAAGGGTTCGAGATCACCCCGGAAGAGCGGGCCTACTGGGCGTTTCAGCCGCTCTCGTCCCCGCAGCCCCCGGCTGTCACACCCGAGGACCGCGCCCGCACTGCGATCGATGCGTTTGTCGTCGCCAAGCTCCGCGAGCAGGGACTGGCGTTCAATGCCGACGCTGACCGACGCACGCTGCTCCGCCGCGCGGCTCTCGATCTGACCGGCCTCGCCCCGACCGCCGAGGAGCTGCAAGCCTATCTGTCGGAC
>JAIXZD010000203.1 GCA_027489895.1 Planctomycetaceae bacterium | reverse complement strand
GATGAGGATCGCGATGATCGCGATCACGACGAGCAGCTCGATGAGCGTGAAGCCTCTTTTGTGGCGAGGCGCAGCCAAAGACGGAACCATGAGACCCTCCTGACATCAAATAAAGGAACGTTGACGGCCAGAAATGGACGTCAAAAACCTGCGGGACTGGAGGGTGCCCATGAGCTGAGTGAACCCTCACCGACTCGCTTCGTCGAACTGCTCGCCCGGACTACGGAATGGATGAGCGCAAAGACGCCCGAGCGATTCATGAGTATCGACAGCTTTTGCTGGAGCTGACAAGTCGGATGCGAGGGATCCCAAGAATTTTTCGCAAAGTTCTGTCTGTTTCCGCCATCTGACTCTTGACACAAGACACTTAGTCTAATGTCAAGGGGCTGATTGATGGGATGGGGCCGGACGCGAGATTCGACGGGGATTGTGTTCCAGCCCGCGTGGTGCGACACCCAATGCATGAGCGCAAGTCGATCGGTGGTGCGTTCCCCGTAGAGAGACTCCCGCTATGCCGCCGGGCTGACCGGGCGAATGGATCTGGTCGGTTTGGGACCGGCGACATGGGTCGCAAGGACCGCACACCGAACGGGTGATCGACCGGGGACGGGCGGTCGAGCGGAAACCCGACGCAGCTTCGAACACACCATGGAGGCGTGGCTGTCGGTTGATCGTGGGGGTGGTTGCGAACGGGACTCGCACTGCCTCCGGGCGCTAACGCATCCGGCCCCCACCCCGCCAAGACTATGGCCGTCGCCCGGACCTCAGCGACGGTGGCCCTGCCCCGGGTTGCCTGCCCGGAGTTGGCTGCCGTCGCTGGTCGCTGGCACTGCTTGGCAAGCCAGCAGTGGCACCCGAGCGAGCCCGCTGTGCCGGAAGTCTTACGACTTCCGCGACCCGTGCTCCTTGCGGTGACGGAGCACTAGTTGGCTTTGACGCGGCTGCCGCGTTTGCGGTCGGTTTCTGTGAGGAAGATCTTTCGCATGCGGATGACGGCGGGGGTCACTTCGACGTACTCGTCTTCCGCGATGTATTCGAGGGCTTCTTCGAGGGTCATCTTGCGGGGCGGCGCGAGGAAGATGTTTTCGTCGGACGCGGTGGTCCGCATGTTGGTCAGCTTCTTTTCCTTGATCGGGTTGACCACCATGTCGTTATCGCGGGCGTTTTCGCCCACGATCATCCCTTCGTAGACATCTTCGCCCGGCCCGACAAACAGCGCGGCCCGTTCCTGCAGCTTGTTGAGCGCGAACGTAACGGCTTTGCCGTTGTCCTGCGAGATGAGCACGCCGTTGGACCGCGACGGCAGTTCGCCTTCCACGGGACGGTAGCTGTCGAAGCGATGGTACATGATCGCTTCGCCACGGGTTGCGTTGAGCACCCGGGTGCGGAGGCCGATCAGCCCGCGGGCGGGGATGATGAACTTGAGATTGGTGAGGCCCCGGTCGCCCGAGTTCATCTCTTCGAGCATGCCGCGGCGCATGCCGACGAGCTCCATGACGGGGCCCATGTCGGCGGTGGGGACGTCGACGGTGAGCTGTTCAAACGGCTCGTGCCATTTGCCATCGATCTGCTTGCGGATGACTTCGGGCTTGCCGATCGACAGTTCGTAGCCTTCGCGGCGCATCGTTTCGATCAGCACGCCCAGGTGCAACAGGCCTCGGCCGGAGACCTTGAAGTGGTCGCTGTTCGCTTCCGATTCGACCTTGAGGGCGACGTTCGATTCGAGTTCGCGCATGAGCCGGGTGCGGATGTGGCGGCTGGTGACGAACTTTCCATCCCGCCCGGCGAGGGGGGAGGAGTTGATCGTGAAGAGCATCGAGAGGGTCGGTTCGTCGACGGCGATGCGTTCGAGGGGGGTGGGGTCGGAGGGATCGCAGATCGTGTCGCCGATTTCCGGCTCGGGAAGGCCGGTGAGGGCGATGATGTCGCCCGCGGTCCCTTCGGCGGTGGGGGCGCGGCCGAGCTTGTCGAACGCTTCGACTTCGGCGACCTGGCCTTTCACCTGACGGCCATCGGCCTTGAGGATGAGGACCTGCTGGCCCTTCTTGATGGTGCCGCTGGCGACGCGGCCGGTGACGATGCGTCCGACGAACTCCGACCAGGTGAGGGTCGTGACGGCCATTTTGAAGGTGGAGTCGGCGTCGATTACGGGGCCGGGGATTTTCTCAAGGACGAGATCGAGCAGCGGGTAGATATCGCCTTCGCGGTCGGCGGGGTTGTGGGTGGCGTAGCCGGAGCGGCCGCTGGCGAAGATGTAGGGGAAATCGAGGGCGGAATCGTCGGCCCCGAGCTCCATGAAGAGGTCGAAGACTTCGGAGAGGACCTGGGTGGGTCGTCCGTCGGGTCGGTCGATCTTATTGACGACGACGATGGGCTGGAGGTGGCGTTCGAGGGCTTTTCGCAGGACGAAGCGGGTCTGCGGTTTGGTGCCTTCGGCGGCGTCGACGAGCATGAGGACGCCGTCGGCCATTTTGAGGACGCGCTCGACCTCGCCGCCGAAGTCGGCGTGGCCGGGAGTGTCGATGATGTTGATCTTGGTGCCCTTGTAGGAGAGGGCAATGTTCTTGGCGAGAATGGTGATGCCGCGTTCGCGCTCGAGATCGTTCGAGTCGAGAATGCAATCGCCCTGGAGCTGGGAGTCGCGGAAGAGACCGGACTGGCGCATGAGGGCGTCGACGAGGGTGGTTTTCCCGTGGTCAACGTGGGCGATGATGGCGATGTTGCGAATGTCGTTGCGTCGGGCCATGAGTCTCAATCCGTCCACAAAATTCGGCGGCCGTTGGGCTTGCGCCGAGGGATACAGGAGCGGCGAGCGGCGGGCCATTCGGAAGGGGCACGATTATAGCAGAGACGGAGACGGATCGAGACGAGAATGGGGAAAGTGAGAAGAGTTCATGGGAAAAGCACGGAAGGGGGGTGGATATGTGAACTTCTGTACCGTACAAATAGTGCCCGCTGCTATGCTGTTGCAGCGGACAGTCATTGCCCTCCGGGCGCTAACGCTTCCGGCTCCCGATGATTGGCGAAGGGGACTGTAACTCGTTGTCTTTGCAGTGGTTGTCACTCGAATTCACCGACCCCTCACAGGGTCGGCTCGCCTGTGCTGCGGGGTGGATTCGACTCGACACGTCATTGCGTCGAGGTGCCTGCCATCACTCCGCGTAGAGGCTTTGGCCCAGGGTTTGGGCGCGTTGGCGGCGGGTGGCGGCGTGGGTCTGGAGGGCTTTTCGCTGGCGGGCCTGCTGTCGCTCGAGGCGGGTTTGCAGGCGTTTGAGCCACTCGTACCAGCGGGGAGGGAGCGGGGTGGGTGGGGTGCTGGTGGCGGTGGGGTCGCTCGCGCTCCTGTCGGTGGTGACGGTTTGCGCGGCGAGCGGTTGAGTCGTGACGGGTGGAACGGCTGGTTGCTGGCGGGCGAGTTTTTGGGCTTTGGCTTGCCAGCGCGCGGCGGACTGGGGGCCTAAGGCGGTGGTGACGAGGCTGTCTTCGAGCGAGGCGAACTGCTGGGTGGAGCCGGGGTCGCCTTGCCGGGCGCAGCGGCCTTCGAGCTGGGCGTCGACGCGGGCGCTGTCGTGCAGTTCGGTGATCAGCACGAACAGGCCTCCCAGGGCGGCGACGCCTGCCCCCAGGCGGATATCGGTGCCGCGGCCGGCCATGTTCGTGGCGATCGTGATGCGGCCGATCTGGCCGGCCTGGGCGACGATTTCGGCTTCGTCGGCGAGCTGGCTGGCGTTGAGGAGTTGATACGTCAGCCCGGCCTCGGTGAAGCGGCGGGCCAGTTCGAGGGAATCGGAGATCGTGCGGGTGCCGACGAGAATCGGTCGGCCCGTAGTGTGCAGGTGGACGACGCGGGCGGTGACGGCTTCCCATTTGTCGGGCAATGTGGCGAAGACTTGGGGGGGGAGCGTTTCGCGGCGGCTGGGGGCGTGCGTGGGGAGTGCGACGACGGTGAGCCGGTAGGCGGACTGGAATTCGGCGGCGGCGGGGAGTGCGGTGCCGGTCAGCCCGGCAAGGTGGGGGAAGCGGCCGAAGTAGTCTTGCAGAGTGATGCGGGCGAGGGTTTCGGTGCGCGGCGAGAGGGAGAGTTGTTCGCGGGCTTCGACGGCCTGATGGAGTCCGTCCTGCCATTGGCGGCCTGGGCCGGGGCGTCCGGTCTGCTCGTCAATCAGGACGATCTTTCCGTCCTGAAGGATGTAGTGGCGGTCGCGCTGGTAGTCGCGCTGGACCTTGAGAGCGCGTTCGATGAACTCGTAGAGCTCGGGGAGGCGGAGGGGGTTGAGCTCGCGGGGGAGCGGGAGTTGGCGGACGCGCTCGCGGCCTGGGGCGGTGAGCCAGACCTGCTGTTTCTCGATGAGATAGTCGCGGGTTTCGAGGAAGCACTCGGCATGGCGGGCGGCCCAGTGGTAGGCGGCGATGTGGGCGGGGGGGTGATCACCCGGCCCGCTGAGGATGAGGGGGAGACGGGCTTCGTCGATGAGGACGCTGTCGGCTTCATCGACGAGGACGAATGCGGGGGGACGCTGGGTGAGCCGGGCGGCGAGCGAGGGGGGGAGGGGGTCGTCGTCGCCCAGGCCTGGTTGTTCGCGGAGGAGGAGTCGATCGCGGAGGAAGTCGAAGCCGAACTCGCGGGCGGTGCCGTAGGTGATGTCGGCGCGGTAGGCCTCGCGGCGGGCGAGCGGGGAGAGCCCGGCGACGACGGCATCGACGGTGAGGCCGAGCTGGCGGTAGAGCGGGCGCATGGTTTCGGCATCGCGCTGGGCGAGGTAGTCGTTGGCGGTGGCGAGCCAGGCCCCCTGCCCTGCCCCCTGCCCCGTGAGTGCGGCGAGGGCGAGCGGGAGCGTGGCGACGAGGGTCTTGCCTTCGCCCGTCTGGAGTTCGACGACGGAACGGCGGGTGAGGAGGAGGCCGGCGCGGATCTGCACCTCGTGGAAAGTGAGGCCCAAGGTCTGCTCTGCGGCGAGGAGGACGAGGGCGAACAGGTCGGGGAGGGCGGCGCGGGCTTCGGGGCTGGAAGGACGTTTGTGGGCAAGGCGACCTGAAAGGGACCGGGCGTGGGCGAGGCGTTGGGTGGAATCGAGTGGGCGCAGGCGGGCCTCGGCCGAGCGAATGGCGGCGAGGAGTGGGTCGAGCGGTTCGGAGGCGCGGAAGAACATCTTGGTAGTGTGCCGGGAAATTGGCTGGGGACCAAGCGGTGGGGCGGGCTGCACTCGATTGGGCGACGTGGTTTGGCTGGATCGGACGTTTTGATTCACCACCAAGTCACCAAGGGCACCAAGGAAAGACAAATCAAGCTCTGGGAGGAGCTCGCCAGGTGAGCCGACCCTGTGAGGGGTCGGTGGTGAATCTGCTCTGGGGGGAAGATGACGTGTGATGGGAAGCGAGATGTCATGGTCGTGCGATCGATTGGTTGAGAGCTCGCCCTCGTCTTCCACCGACCCCTCACAGGGTCGGCTCGCCAGGTCACTCCCGTGCGGTGCGATCACCAGAGTTCGGGTAGTGCTCTGGCTCGGGGTGGGGGGCGTTTTGACTTCGGGGGGTTGGGGTGGGAAGATTACGGGGTGCGGTCCGGCAGAGTCGGCAGGTGTCGGCGGGCGGGGGCGAGGGAATGTGATGAGTCTGTGACTCCGGGAAGGCTGACAGGCGCGACCATGGCTGTGTTTGAGAGTGAAATCGAACTGAAAACACCGGCAGAGACGGTGTTCGAGTTCTTCCTGCGTCCGGCGAACGTGCTGAAGATCTCGCCGCCCGAACTGGGGTTGGCGTTCATCAGTGCCCCGGACGTGATGGGGGTAGGCTCCCGGCTGAAGTTCAAGGTGCAGGCGCATGGTCAGGTGCAGTCGATGGAGCACGAGATCGTGCGGATCGATTCGCCCCTATTGATTCTGGAGAAGCAGGTGCAGGGCCTGTTCAAGAAATGGGAGCATCGGCACGAGTTTGAACGGACGGGGTCGGGCGTGGTCGTGCGGGATGTGATCGACTTCGATAAGCCAGGCGGAATCATCGGGCTGTTGCTGACGGAGTCGAAAATTCTGGATCAGCTTGAGGATGGGTTTGCCCATCGACATGACATGTTGCGGAAGCTGTTTGGCTGACTTCGGGCGAGGCGCGTTGCGGGGTGGATGATGGGCGAGTCGCTACGAGGATCGCTGCTGATCGCGGCCCGGGGTCTGCGGGACGGGAACTTTTTCCGCAGCGCCGTCCTGATGCTGGAGCACACCCCCGATGGGGCGATGGGGCTGATCGTCAATCGGCCGTCGGACACGACGGTGAAGGACGCGATCTCGACGCACTTCGAGTTCGAGGAAGAGGAGCCCGTGTTGTACGTGGGGGGGCCTGTCGAGCAGAACTCGCTGCTGCTGCTGCACAATCTTCCGGAGTATGGGTCGGCGAGCGGCGCGGTCGTGCCGGGGGTGTATCTGGGGGGCAGCGAAGGGGCATTTGCCGAGGTGATCCGGCGGGCGCGCGAGGCCGATGCGGACCTGCGGTATCGCGTCTTTTCGGGGTACTCGGGATGGGGTCCGCTGCAACTGGAGGGCGAGATCGAGCGGAATGACTGGCTCTGGATTCCGGCGGATGAGGGGCTGGTGTTCGCCGACGACCCGTACGATGTGTGGGAGGAGGCGGTGTCGCGGTTCCGGATGGCGCACCCGCTGGTTGAGTTGCCAGGGCCAACGGACCCCGGGTTGAACTGAGGTTCTTGGGGGTCTGTTCGCCTGCAGCGGGCGCGGGCGGAGATCCCTCCGGGCACGGACGCTTCCGGCTCTCGATGTGCTGTATGCTGAGTCGGGTCGGTGACGTTTTGTTCGCGGTGGATCGAGGACGGGTCGAATGGACGGAGACTCGCCCCACGAATCCACGGGTGACTTATCGACGCAGTTCCCCGGTGATTTTCCCGAGTACCGCGAGCCGGAGCGGTTGAGCAGCCGGTCGCTGCTCTGGATGTCGCTGTGGTTTGAGGGTGGAGTGGCGGTCCTCGCGTGCCTGCTGGCCTGGCTGTTTGGGGTGGATCTGCCCGGTTCGATCAAAGGCAGCGGGGCGGGCTGGGTGGCGGGGCTGGTCTGGGCGGGGCCGCTGTTTGGGCTGTTTCTCGTGACGTACGGGCTGCCATGGCGGCTGTTCCGCGAGATTCGGCAGTTTCTGGAACAGACGCTTGGGCCGGCGCTGGGCGAGGCGTCGCACGGCACGATCCTGCTGATTGCTCTGCTGGCGGGCGGGTGCGAGGAGCTGCTGTTTCGCGGCGTGCTGCATCCCTTAGTTGGCGGGATCGCGGCGAGCGTGCTGTTTGGCCTCGTCCATGCCGTGACGCCGGTGTATGCGGTTCTTGCGGCGCTGTTTGGGGCGGTGTTCAGTTGGCAACTGGTCGTCACGGGGGACCTGGTGGCGCCGATGGTGACGCACGCGCTGTATGACTGGGGGGCGTTTCTGGTGCTGCGCCGGCAGTGGCGACGGCGGCGGGGTGCGACGGGATCTGGCGAGCCGACCCTGTGAGGGGTCGGTGGGGTTTGATGTGGGTTGGCGTGGGTCTCTGGGCCGCGCAGGTTGGCGATCCGAAATGATGTTTGGTGGGTGGAGGTCGGTGAGCAATGGTTGGGCAGTGCCCACCCTACTTGAGCAGGCGCTGGCTTAAGTCGCGGATCGCGGTGGTGTGCTGCTGGAGCTGGGCGTAGATGCGGCCAGGGTCGTCGTGGCCCAGGCGGCGGCAGAGGAAGGCGAACTCTTCGGAATCGGGCAGTGGGACGGTCAGCTCGCGGGCGTTGCCGCGGACCATGCGCAGACCGCTGATCAGGGTTCGGAGAAAGAGATAGGCTTCGTGAATGGCGCTGGCATCGTCCTGAGAGATAAAGCCTGCGGTCTGGAGAGCGGCGAGGGCTTCGAGCGTGTTGGGCGACCGCAGTTCGGGACGGTCGTGGCCATGCGAAATCTGCAATCCCTGAACGAGGTACTCAAGGTCGACCAGTCCCCCGGGGCTGAGCTTGGCGTTGAGCTGGCCGGGGGTGACAAGCTGTCGGAGCTGGCGTTCGCGCATGCCGCGCATGGCAGCGACGTCGAACGGCGCGGCGGTGTAGATCAGACGGTCGCGAAGGGCGATCACATCGCGACCGAAGGCGGGGTCACCACAGAGGGGTCGGAGTTTGACCAGGGCCTGTCGCTCGAAGGGCCAGGCGTCGCCCTCGGGACCAAAGTACTCGCGGAAGGAGCCCAGGGAGACGGCGAGGCTGCCGGCGCGGCCGTAGGGTCTCAGTCGGAGATCGATCTCGAACACGCCTTCGCGGCGGGTCTTGAGGGAGTGGAGGAAGGCATCGACCAGTTTGGTGAAGTAGACGGAGGCGGCGATCGATTCCGGGCCGGAGGTGGCCCCTTCCCCGGCGTAGACGAACATCAGTTCGATATCGGACGCGAAGCCCATCTCGCGGCCTCCGCATTTCCCGAGGGCGCAAACGGAGAACTGGCAGGGTCTGGCAGCGGTCATGCGGTAGGCCGGGCCGGTGGGACCCAGTCGCGGGCGGCCATACTGGGCGGCGAGTTCGGCTTCGCAGCGGGTGACGGCCGCGATCACCGTCACTTCGGCGACGTCCGACAGTTCCTCGCTGAAGCGAGCGAAGTCGTCAACATGCCCGAGGATCTGCCGCATGTCGACGCGGAACATCTCGCGATCGCGAAAGTCGTTGAGGGCGGCACGCCAGTTGGTCCCGGCCGCATCGAGCGTGGTGGCGCACTCGGCCTCGAGCTGGTCGCGGGTTTTTGGGGCGACGAGGGCATCGACTTCGCGGACCAGGGGAAAGAGGTTTTCGTGCTGCATCCGCAGGAAATCGTTCCAGAGGAAATCACTCACGCCGAGCAGGCGGGCGAGCCTTTGGAGGACGATCGGGCGTTCGAGGTCGGCCACTTCGTCGGGCCAGTTGGGGCGCAGGAACAGTTGCGAGAGGAAGTCGCGAAAGTGCAGGAGAGCCGCTTCGGGATTGGGGGAGTGCGGCAACAGGTGCGTGAAATGCTTGATGAGAACGGTCGCGGTGATCAGTTCGCGCTGCTTGATGGGGTCGGTGATCTTCTGGCCGCGGGTATCGGTGACGTAGATCGTGTCGCAGGCATCGCCCAGGGCGTAGCCCACCTGGAGGCGGTTGATGGAGACGCCGGAGAGGGAGAGGGCGCTCGTTAGTTCGTAGAGGAAGCCAAGGGTATCACGGGTGCGGATGAGGAGGACGGTGTCGCGTTCGGAGAGATCGTTGTCGATATCGATCTCGATGGGGTAGAGGGCGTTGGGCTCGGGGAGGGCCGAGCGGCGGAGCGTGGCGGCGACGCGTTTGACGAGCTTGCCATGGGCGTCATCGAGATGGCCAGTGAGGGTCTGGCGGACGAGGGCATCGAGTTCGGTGGAGTAGTCGCGCCAGGTGGCCTGGGTGGTCCCGGGGTGGGTCGCGCGGACGGTGAACACATCGACGATTTTCGCGGCCGATTCGAGGCCTGGCAGGCTGGCAGGGAGCGTGGCCTGGTCGCGCCGCAAGCGGCGCTTCTGGAGCGACGACTGTTGCTCGCGCGGGGTGCGGTCACCGGGGCCGAGATCGCCGGGGATGGGTGGGGGTGTCGCTTCGACGGCGCTGTAGGTGAAGACCTGCCCATCGAGGACATTGAACCCGTGGGCGAGGAGCAGCCCGGTGATGAGCGACAGTTCGCCGTGAAAATCGAACCCGACGACCGTGACGCTCCATTTGTCTTCGGGAAGCGGCAGGGCCTCGACGCGAACGGGATTGTCGGGCGAGAGGGCTTCGATGAGGGCGACGTGGCCTTCAATCTCTCGTGGAGTGAAGGCCTTCTGGTAGGTCGGAGCGAGACGGGCGACATGCGAGACCGTCCCCGACCGGCGGGCCAGCGAGAGGGACGGCGGGGTATCGGTCAGAACGGGGAGCGCGGCCTGCGTGGTCGACGTCTCGCCGACATAGCGGGCAAACACCCGACGGGCGGCGGCACAGTGCCGGCTGAAATGGTCGAGGAACTGACTGTCGCTCCCGAAGTCGAGCCTGCGGGCCAGTGCGAGCAGTTCATCGGGATCGCGGGGGAGTTCGTGCGTCTGCTTGTTGTGCACGAGCTGCAGCGCATGCTCGATCGTGCGGAGAAAGACGTAAGCGTCGCTGAGCATGCGGTATTCGTCGGCCTGGAGGAAGCCCAGGTCCGTGAGGCGAACGAGTGCGTCGAGCGTGTTGAAGGAGCGGACGGCCGGCTCCTTGGCGCCATTCACCAGTTGCAGGTACTGGCAGAGAAACTCGATGTCGCGGATCGAGCCCCGGCCGAGCTTCACTTCGCCCCATTCGCGGCCTTTGCGGAGCAGTTCTCCTTCGATCTTCTGCTTCATCTTGCGGATTGCGTCACGGGCGATCTCGGGAGTCGCCGTGAAGATGTGGTCCCCAATCTCCTTGAGGAACTGGCGGCCTGTCGAGAAATCTCCCGCACAGACACGGGCTTTGAGAAGCGCCTGCTTCTCCCAGACCTGGGCCTGGGTTTCGAGATAGTTCGAGTAGGCGGCGAGCGAGGCGACGAGTTCACCCGACCGGCCCCAGGGGCGCAGCCGCATGTCGACACGGTAGAGGAACCCGTCGGCCGCGGCGGTGGTAAGGCCCTTGATCAGTTGTTGGCCGACCCGCGTGAGGGCGGGATGCGGCTCGCGGGCGATGAACAAGAGGTCGATATCGGAGCTGTAGTTCAGCTCTTCACCGCCGAGTTTTCCCAGCGCGATCACGGCGAACAGCGGGACGGGCAGGTCGGGCGGGGTGACGAGGGCGAGGCCGACGCGAATCAGTGCGTCGGCCAGAAGCGACAGTTGTGTGGTGACGCGGCGGAGATCGAGCAGGCCGAAGAAATCGCAGATGCCCAGGCGCAACAGTTCGCGGCGCTGGAACCTGCGGAGCGCGCTCCAGCGTTCGTCGAGTGTGGTTTCGGTCGTCCAGCCCACTTCGGCCTCGGCCTGGAACTGCTGCACGCTTTTGAGTTCGGCGAGCAGACGGTGCTGGGTGAGCGGCTCGAGGTAGCCGGGGTTACTGATCAGGATTTCCGAGAGAAACTGGCTGCCGACAAAGAGGCGACAGAGGATTTCGACGGACCGGGGCTGGTTGACGAAGGTCTGAAAGAGGGCGACGCGGTCGGGGACCGCGGCGGCGAGCCGCTCGAAGTTCAGCAGGGCGAGATCGGGATTGGGCGCTTCCGAGAGGGTGTGGAGCAGCGTGGGCAGCCCGTCCCGAAACGCTTCGAGACAGTCGCCTGTTCCAGCCATCTGACGCAGTCGGCGGTGGGCCATCTGCCAGTCGGAGAAGCCGACGAAGAAGAGCCGGTCGTGAACGATCGGCGACTGGTCGGTCGCGGCAATCAGTTCGGCGAAATCGGACGAGGAAGGAGCCATCCGGAACAGCGGGCAGGGGAACAAGCGCGAGGATCAGGACGGAGTGTAACGAACCGGACCGGACCGCGCAGAGTCGTGCCACGGGAACGCGACGTCCCCGACCGTCCGTCGTAGCGGAACTCGTGAGAGTTCCAAAGACGTCCCCCTGGAAACGACGCGAGCGGTCCAAGTGCCTGGAGGCACGCGGACCGCTCGGGGTCTGTTTGGCGGACTGGCTCGAGAGGCGACGAACGGGTTCCACCGACCCCTGACAGGGTCGGCTCGCCTCGCTTCGCCCGGATGGGCTAGATCACACCCTTGGTCGTCAGGTAGGCGATCACTTCATCGGCGAGGTCGTCGATGCTCTTGGTGTCGCCATCGAGGACGAGCTCGGGCTTTTCGGGGGCTTCGTAAGGATCGTCGATCCCGGTGAAGCCCTTGAGCTGCCCGGCGCGGGCCT
>JAIXZD010000059.1 GCA_027489895.1 Planctomycetaceae bacterium | reverse complement strand
CCAGCCGAATCCGCTGGCTCTCGCCCCCCGACAGCGTCGGCATCGTCCGCGCCAACGTCAGATACTCCAGCCCCACCTCCGTCAAAAACGACAGCCGCGAGATCACCTCTTTCAGCAGTTCCCCCGCAATCTTCCGCTCCGCGGGCTTCAGCTTGATTCCCTCAAAAAACGCGAGCGATTCCCCCAGCGGCAGCTCGACCACCTCCTGCAGCGTCCGCTCCTGAAACCGCACCGCCGCCGCATCGACCCGAATCCTGCTCCCCTGACAGACCGAGCAAGGCACCTCGCCCACCAGGTGATCCAGCCGCATCCGGAACGCCACCGACAGCCGCGTCGCCTCCTCCAGGGCCGGATACAGCCCTTTGTATTGCACCTGGAATGGCCCCCCCAGTCCTTTCGTCGCCGACACGGTCGTCCACCGTTCCCCCGTCCCATACAGCAGCACCCGCTGCTGCCGCGGTTCGAGGTCATCAAACGCACTCGACAGCGAAAACCCCGCCTGTGCCGCTACCGCTTCCATCACCGCCCCAAACGCGGGGATCTTCAAAAACTCCGGCCACGCCGCAATCGCCCCCTGGTTCAAGGGCTTCTTGCGATCGGCAATCAGCGACTCCAGGTGCGTCCCCTGCTGCACCCCCAGCCCTTCGCACGCCGGACACCAGCCCAAGGGACTATTGAACGAAAAGCTGTGCGGCGTCAGATCCTCGAAGCTCTGCCCACACCCCGTACAGGCCTTATGCAGCGAGTACAGGTCGACCCGCCAGTCCCGCTCGTTCGCCGCTTCATTGATCCGCGCAACCCGCATCCACCCCTTGCCCAGATCGAGCGTCTTCTGAATCGACTCCGCCACCCGCCCCCGCACCGACCGGTCCAGCGTCACCCGGTCGACGACAATCTCCACCTCGTGCTTTGTCCGCCGGTCAATCTCCGGCACCTCTTCGATTCGATAGCTCTGCCCATCGACTCGCACCCGCCGATACCCCTGTTGCCCCAGCCGTTCCCACACCGCCTCATACGCCTGACCCACCTGCACATCCTGCGGGGCCAATAGCAACACCTTCGCCCCCTGACCGGTCTCCAGCAGCCGTTCAATCACCTCATCCGTCGATTGCGTCCGCACCGGGATCTGACAGGTCGGACAGTACGACTGCCCCAGCCGCGTCCAGAGAATCCGCAGATAGTCAAAAATCTCCGTGACCGTCCCCACCGTCGACCGCGGTGTATGCCCCACCGTCTTCTGCTCGATCGCAATCGCCGGTGCCAGCCCACTCACCGACTCGACCTTCGGCTTCGGCATCTGTCCCAGAAACTGCCGCGCATAGCTCGACAGCGACTCGACATACCGCCGCTGCCCCTCGGCATACAGCGTGTCCATCGCCAGCGACGTCTTCCCCGATCCGCTCGGCCCGCAGAACACACTCATCCGATGCCGCGGCACCTCAATGTCGATGTGCTGCAGATTGTGCTGCGCCGCCCCCTTAATCACGATCGGCTTCGCAATCACCTCTCGCGACTTCCGCGCGCCCCCATCCGTCCGCGCCTGAGACGCGGCGATCCGCCGCGCCGCGGCCGTCAGCACCGTCTTCGATGTTCCCTTCCGATAGACATGCCCCACAGAATCGAACAGCCGCGCCAGCGCCTTCCCCGTGTGCGATTCCTCGCACGCCGCCACCTCTTCAGGCGTTCCCTCGACCAGAATCCGCCCCCCGCCCCGGCCGCCCTCCGGCCCCAGATCCAGCACCCAGTCCGCCGTCTTGATCACATCGAGGTTGTGTTCCACCACGAGGACCGTGTTCCCAGCGTCCACCAGCCCGTGCAGCACCTCCAGCAGCTTGTGGATATCCGCGAAGTGCAACCCCGTCGTCGGCTCATCTAATAGGTAAATCGTCCGACCCGTTGACCGTTTCCCCAACTCCCGCGCCAGCTTCACCCGCTGCGCCTCGCCCCCCGACAGCGTCGGGCTCGGCTGCCCCAGCTTGATGTAGTCCAGCCCCACATCGTGCAGCGCCTTCAAATGCGTCAGCACCTTGGGCACATTCGCAAAGTGCTCCATCGCCGTCTCGACATCCATGTCGAGCACTTCCGCAATGCTCTTCCCTTTGAACCGCACTTCCAGCGTTTCATGATTGAACCGCCGCCCCTCGCACACCGGGCAGAGCACCCAGACATCCGCCAGAAAATCCATCTCCAGCTTGTTCGAGCCATTCCCCTCGCACGCCTCGCACCGCCCCCCCGGCACATTGAAGCTGAACCGCCCGGGCGAATACCCCCGGATCTTCGATTCCGCCAATTGCGTGTAGAGATCGCGAATCAGGTCGAACAGCTTCGTGTACGTGGCCGGGTTCGAGCGGGGTGTCCGACCAATCGGCGACTGGTCGATATCAATCGCCTTGTCGAGCTGGTCCAGCCCCGTCACCTTGTCATACGCGCCGGGCGTCCCCTCCCCCTCATTCAGGTCCCGATGCAGAATCTGCCACAGCACATCGTTGACCAGCGAACTCTTCCCCGACCCGCTCACCCCCGTCACGCAGACGAACCGCTCCAGCGGAAACACCGCATCAACACCCCGCAGGTTGTTGTGCCGCGCCCCCTCAATCCGCACACTCTTCTTCCCCTTCCCCCGCCGCTTGGCCGGAATCTCAATCCGCTTCCGGCCCGACAGGTACTGCCCCGTCACGCTCCGCTCGGCGTTCCGAATATCGTCGACGCTTCCCCGCGCCACGATCTCCCCACCCCGCACACCCGGCCCCGGCCCAAAATCGACGACATAGTCCGCGGCCCGCATCGTGTCTTCGTCATGCTCGACGACGATCACTGTGTTCCCGAGGTCCCGCAGGTCGAGCAGGCTATCCAGCAGCTTGTCGTTGTCCCGCTGATGCAGGCCGATCGAAGGCTCGTCGAGGATGTACGTCACCCCGACCAGCCCGCACCCGATCTGCCCCGCCAGCCGGATCCGCTGACTCTCTCCGCCGGAGAGCGTCGGCGCCCCCCGGTCCAGCGTCAGATACTCCAGCCCGCACTTGAGCAGAAACCCCAGCCGCCCCCGAATCTCTTTGATCAGCTCACCGGCAATCATCTGCTGCAAGGGCGGGAGCTCCAGCGCTTCAAAAAACGTCGCCGCATCCGCAATCGTCAGCCCGCACACTTCGGCCAGCGACAATCGCCACGCACCTGTTGATGCGCCCGCTGCAGTCGGCTTCTTCCGGGCACTCTTCTTCGGACCGCGCCCCGTACTTGGACCCGTGCCACCCATAGCTTCCAGCGGCTGCTCTTCGGGACGGACCGCCAGCGACGTCAGTCGCACCGCCCGCGCCTGCGCATTGAGCCGCGTCCCCCGGCAGGTGTGGCATTCCCCCACATGGAGATACTTCTCCAACTGCCTTCGGCGCATCGGGTTCTTCGCCTTGCCATAGTCCGACAAGAGCTCGGGAACGATCCCTTCAAACTGCCCGCCATGCTTCCAGACGCCCCCGCCCCGCATCTTCCACGTATACGTGACATGCCTGTCCCCCAGGCCATACAGCAGCCCGTCGCGGATTGACTCCGGCAGATCCTCCCAAGGCGTCTTCAGCGACTTCCCGGCCGGAAACTCCGCCTCTTTCTCCAGAACAGCCGCGACCCCCTCGAACAGATGCCGCCTCCACCGCCCCATCTCTTTCCACGGGGAGACCAGCACAATCGCGCCCTTCTGAAACGACAGCGACGGATCGGGGATCAGCTTCTCCAGATCGAAGTCATGCCGCTGCCCCAACCCCTGACAGTCCGGACACATCCCCTGCGGACTGTTGAAGCTGAACAGTTGCGGCGTCGGCGGTTCAAAACTCAACCCGCACGGCGGACAGGCATACTCCGTGCTGTACAGTCGCTCGTTCGCCTTGAGCACTGGCGGAGCGTCCTCACCCATTTCCTCGGAATCACCCTCTCCCACCGCTTCCGTCTTCCGACCGCGCTTCGCCTTCGTTGACGGGCTCGCCTCTGCGAGCGAATCGCCCGGCGCCTCCTCATCGCCCATCACCACCAGCAGCCGCCCCTGGCCCATCTTGAGCGCCAGCTCCACCGCCTCCGCCAGCCGCGTCCGCTGTGCCGCCCCTGCCTTCAATCGATCGATCACCACCTCGATCGTATGCTTCATCTGCTTGTCGAGGCTGGGCGCCTCGGCCAGCGACACGACCCGTCCATCGACCCGCGCCCGCAAAAACCCCTGCTTCAACAGCTCTTCAAACAGGTCGCGGTACTCGCCCTTCTGCCGCTGGATGAGCGGGGCCAGCACGCTGTACTTCGCCCCCTCCTCCAGCCGGACCAGGCTCTCAATGATGTGGTCCCGCGTCTGGGCCGTGATTGGCTGCCCGCACTGCGGACAGAACCCGCTCCCCACCCGCGCAAACAGCACCCGCAGGTAGTCGTACACCTCGGTGATCGTCCCGACGGTGCTCCGCGGGTTCCGGCCGCTCGTCTTCTGCTGAATCGAAATCGAGGGCGACAGCCCCGAAATCGCATCCACCTCGGGCTTGGGCATCTGCCCCAGAAACTGCCGCGCGTAGCTCGACAGCGATTCGACATACCGCCGCTGTCCCTCGGCATAGAGCGTGTCAAACGCCAGCGAGCTCTTCCCCGACCCGCTCACCCCCGTCATCGCCACCAGCGCGTTTCGCGGCAGCCTCACGTCCACGCTCTGCAGGTTATGCTCTCGCGCTCCGCGGATGACAATCTCGGTCTCGAACGGTTCAGCCATGAAAACAGGTCATTCGGACAAGCAGGGGGGGAGTTGGGCAGGGTACAGGACCAGATCGCGTGCCGAAGAAACCGCACAACAAGCCGGTTCCTCCACACCACCACCCGCCCGCCAGGCAAGACCCGGATCATACCCCCCCGCGCCACCCCGAACCAACCGCCCCAGCGCCACAGCATTGCGTGTTGCGTGCTGCGTGTTGCATGCCAACTCACAAGCGATGAACTCCCCCAGGGTGGCCCGACCACCAGGTGGTCGGGTCGCGCAGCGACAGGAAGCCGCACCTTCCGCGCCCAACCACCAAACCCGCCGCGCAATCGCACCCAACCACCGGGTCACAAACAAAACCCCGCGCCGGCATTGCGTGTCACGCACCCGCAGTTCGCTTGGTGCCTTCGTGCCTTGGTGGTGCCCAGCAAACTCCCGCCGCTCACTTCTTTGGCGGCAGAATCACCAGCCCCTTCACCCCCAGGTCCAGCCGGAACAATCCGCCGCCTCCCGCCTCTGCTCCCAGTCCACCCGTCACGAACAACTGGTCATGGTTCGGGCCGCCAAACGCGACATTGCTCGTCGTCATGTTCCCGCCAGGGTACCGCGCCAAAAGCTTCCCTTCCGGGCTGAGCACCTGGACCTGCTTCATCCCGTAATGCGCGACATACAGGTTCCCCGCCGCATCCAGACACATCCCGTCCGGCTGGTTGTCGATCTGCTCCCCCGCCTTCTTCGGCAGGTCCGCAAACAACGTCCGTTCCCCCAGCCGACCCACCCCCACCACGGGGTACTTCCACACCTTGTTCGCCTGGCTCTCCGCCAGCAGCACGCTCTTCCCATCCGGCGTCAGCACGATT
>JAIXZD010000149.1 GCA_027489895.1 Planctomycetaceae bacterium | reverse complement strand
TACTCTTCATGGGCGGTATCGGCCGCCTGCTGCTTGTCGTAAGGACGCTCGCGCGGGTCCTGCAGCTCCAGCACCGCCGCAATGATCAGCATCTCGTGGAGACAGCCCTCTTCGTCCGCCGCCAGAATCATCCGTCCGATCCGCGGGTCGACTGGTAGCTGCGCTAGCCTGCGCCCCAGCGGAGTCAACTCCTGCCGGTCATTGATCGCGCCGAGTTCGAACAACTCCTTGAATCCATCGCGAATCGATTCCGGGCGCGGCGGATCGAGAAACGGAAACTCCTCGATCCGCCCCAGCTTCAGCCAGAGCGTCCGCAGAATGATCGCGGCCAGGTTCGTCCGTTGAATCTCGGGCAGCGTGAATCGGTCCCGGCCTTCAAAGTCGTTCCGCGAGTAGAGCCGGATGCAGACGCCCGGCCCGATCCGTCCGCATCGCCCCGCCCGCTGATTGGCCGACGCCTGCGAGATCGGTTCGACCGGCAGCCGCTGCACCTTCGACCGCGGCGAATACCGGCTGATGCGGGCCGTCCCCGGATCGATCACATAGCGAATCCCCGGAACCGTCAGCGACGACTCGGCCACGTTCGTCGCCAGCACGATTCGCCGCCCCGAATGCGGTGCAAACACCCGCTGCTGCTCGCCCGTGGGCAGCCGGGCATAGAGGGGCAACAGCTCGGTCTTTCCGCCCCCACCGCCAAACGACAGCAGCGGATGCTTTTTGAGGAGTTTGGACATCTCGAAAATGTCGCGCTCCGTGGGCAGGAACACGAGGATGTCGCCGGGACCATCGGTCAGCGCTTCTTCGAGTCCCTGCAGAATCGCTTCCGACCAGTCGGGGTCACCATCTTCGTCAAACACCGCGGGCGGACGGTACTGGATATCGACCGGGTACGACCGACCCGACACTTCCAGCACCGGGGCCGAGATTCCCCGCTGCTGAAAATGGTCGCTGAACCGCGCCGCGTCGATCGTGGCCGAGGTGACGATCAGCTTGAGGTCGCGCCGTCTGGGCAGCAGCTTAGTCAGCGTGCCGATCAGAAAGTCGATATTGAGCGACCGCTCATGCGCTTCGTCGAGAATGAGGGTGTCGTACCGATTGAGGAAGCGGTCGGTCTGACACTCGCTCAGCAGGATCCCATCGGTCATCAGCTTGATCAGCGTCTCGGGAGCGGTCGCATCCGTGAACCGCACTTGGAACCCGACCTGCTTTCCCAACGGGACGTGCAACTCCTCCGCGACCCGGCCCGCCACGCTCCGCGCCGCAATCCGGCGCGGCTGCGTATGCCCGATGACGCCATCCACTCCCCGGCCCGCTTCCAGACAGATCAGCGGCAACTGGGTCGACTTCCCCGACCCCGTCTCCCCGCAGACGATTAGCACCTGGTTCGCCCGCAGCGCCTCGATGATCTCGGCCCGCCGCCCGGCGATCGGCAGTCGTTCATCGAACGGGATCGTCGTGGGGACCGCGCGAGCCCGTCGGTCCCGAAGCGCCGTCGACGCGTCGGCTTCCACCAGCCAGCGGGCGAGGTTGCGGTCAATCGGCTTGCTGGCCGCCCGCGCTGCCTTCAGGTCGCTCAGCCGCTGGCGCAGCCGGTGCCGATCGGACCCGAGGACCCCGGCCAGGCGCCGTTCCAGGTCCGGCCAATCGACCGCCGTTTGCAATTCATCGCCGGAACTCATGCGTGCAGTCTACCGAACCCCCGTGGTGAACCCCACCAGGCGCCCTGTTGCCGATGATTGGATCTCCCATCGCGATCCCTGAACGAGCGATCCTTGGGAAAAACACCATGGAGAAAATCCCTGGGAGCCGGAAGCGTGAGCGCCCGGAGGCGCCGCGCTCTCGCACAACCGATCACACCTCGATCCCTCCACCGCAGCCCCTCTCGTCGCGCAGTGCGTTGTTCTTGCTTACGTTCGGGGCTGGTTGCGAAGGGGAATCGCTCAGCCTCCGGGCGCTAACGCTTCCGGCTCCCTTCTCCCCCCCCGACTCCTCGATCAGGAATGTCGCGGTGCAAGTCCGCCGACCCGCGAAAACTTTCACTCCACGCGATATTCTTGCGGGTGGGGGCGGAATCCTGTCCCCGAGACCGGTCCAGCGCAGTCTGCCTCGCCCGGTTCGCTCCTTTCGACTGCTCGGTTCACACGCTCCCCGCTCCGGATTCTGTGATGACTACTCCCCTCGCTCCGCTGGACACCGGTTCTCAGGCTCGGGTTCCCTTTCGTCGCTCGTACGCGGCGGTGCCCCTGCTGCTTGTCGCGACCCTGTGCGTGCTGATTGGCTCGGCGGTCGGGATTGGCTGGGCTCAGGAAAAGACCAGCAAGAAAGCCGACAAGTCGAAGAAGAAGCAGTCGGTCGTGAACGAGCAGCAGGTCGACCTCAAGGCGAGCGCGCTGAGCGAATCATTCGTCAAAGAGGCGCAGGCCCTCGCCGGCGAGTACTACGACGCCGGTGCGCTCGACAAATCCAAGTCGCTCTTGGAGGCGGTGCTCAAGCTGAATCCGGGCACCAAGGGTGTGGAAGAGATGATCAAGAAGATCGACGAAGACATCCTCTCGCACAACGAAATCGAGATCGATGTGAACGTGGCCAGGAATTGGGAATTCGCCGGCGTGGTCGTCCTGCCGGAGAAACCGTTCCGCGTGCAGGCGGAGGGGGTCTACCGCTTCATGGTCAACACGACCGTTGGCCCAGCCGGTTTTCCCGAGAAAGAACTCGCCACCGACATGATCGCCGGATTTCCCTGCGGAGCACTGGTTGGCGTCGTCCTCAAAGACGACGGCAAGCAGGGGAAGCCGTTCCTGGTTGGGACCGGCGGCGACTTGAGAGTCAAAGAGGGCGGACGGTTGTTCCTCAAGGTCAACACCCCGCCCGAGCACAAGCACAACGGGAAGATCAGCGTCACCTTCTCGGGCTTCATTCAGAAAGTCGGCAAGTAGCCTGGCGTAGGGTGGGCACTGCCCACCAGCGCTCACCGACTTGGTCCACCGAACATCCATTCGGATCGCCAACCGGCACGGCCCAGACTCGCGCTTCGGACTCGATCCTCTGGCTCAGTTGAAGCCGGGGGAATGCGATCTGGCAAGAGATCGCGGGTGAGCAGTGGTGGGCAGTGCCCACCCTACAATTGCCCGCAGAGTCGCCCGAACAAGGGCACGGTTACCGCGGCTTGCGGTTCATGTGCATCTTGATGATGTCGGCGGCGGCATTCGAAATACTTGGCCCGCCCGCTCCGCCGCCCTTCGCCTGAGGCGCGGCATCTTTCGCGCCGGTCTCTTCCGGGGGCGGGAGCGTAATCGGCTGCTCTTTTACCTTGTTGATCGGCTTATTGCCCCCGCCAGCCTCGGGTGGGGCAACCGGCGGGATCGCGACCGTTTGAGTTCCCGCCTGGACCGGCATCTGCGGCATCATCTGACCTGGCATCATCCCCGGGTACTGCGGCATCATTCCTGGGTACTGAGGCATCATCCCCGGATACTGGGGCATCATCCCCGGCATCATCTGGCCCGGCATCATCCCCGGAACCATCTGCCCAGGCATCATCTGCGGCATTCCCATACCGGGGTATTGCGGCATGAAGCCAGGAAACATGCCCGATTGCATTCCCGCCTGGGGCATTCCCTGAGCCGCTGCCGCCGCCATCGCGGCCTGATTGAACGCCGCCACCTGCTGCTGGTACGCCTCGATATCCACCGTTGAATGCAGCGTGGTCGTGTCGCCCGGAGCGGCCGCCGGGGCCGCCACTTCCTGGGTGCTGTCGCTGAGGAACGTGTCCCCCTCCGCCGCCAGTGCCGTTCCCGAGCCTTCTCCGCTCCCGGCAGAAGTTCCCGGCGCCCGCACAACCAATTCCAGAGTCAGCTTGCCGATCGACACCACATCGCCCGGCTGCAACACCACCTGTCCGGCGATGCGTTCATTGTTGACGTAGGTGCCGTTCGTGCTGCCCAGGTCCCGCAGGCGGACCGAAAAATCATCGATTGTGAAGACACAGTGGTGCCGACTCACCAGATCGCTGTTCGGCCGCAACTGGCAGTCCGCTTCGCGACCCACGAGAAACTTCTTCACATTCAAAGGCAATGACTTGCCTTGATGCTTTCCGTCCAGCACTCGAAGTTCAGCGTTCAGCATGGCCCAGCGGGCTCCCTCAAACAGGGGTGGCTTCCTTCCTCGCGGTCCGTCCGATTGTCACCCCGAGGGGCAAACGCAGACAACACCACCCCATTGGGGGCAGGCAGGCGAGGTGGGGAACCGGGAGACGGACTTCCTGGCCTCGCACTCGCGGCCACGGAAACGCCTTCTCTTCGCATTCGTCTCCACATTGTCCCGCGATATTCAGCCTCGCGGTAACTTCGTGAAAACGAACTCCCATGCGCTCGCCTTCGCTACGGCCCAGATGTCCGGACAGCCTCGGCAGAACGCAACTCTCGGAACGACTTGGAAACTTGGGATGAACGCTTAAAACGGCCGCCGAAAAGCGGATAAGAAATCTAATGTAAAATCGACCCACACCGTTGTCAAAGCCTGAGCCGTGACCACGCTATGAGAAAATCCCTGTATTCGGCCTGATTTTGATTCCGCGTCACGCCCGTGATTATTGGAAACCCCCAGCGTGAGCGAGGGACCCCGTAAGTTTTTGACACCCAGCACCGCCCGAAGGTTACGAGCTCCCGGAATCCGCTGGGTCCCTCGCTCACGCTGCGGGTTTCCAGCGCGAATTCACTGGTCGCCCGCAAAAATCACAACCCTTCAGTCCTTCCAACGCGGATCGCTCGGCCTCATCAACACCGAGGCTGCTTCCCATCGCCCAAACCGACGGTTTTCCGAAGGTCAGTCTGATCGAAACGATACGCTATTCTAGGGGGCTCTCCACCCGGCCAAGGGAGATTTCACCCACAATTCATCCAGAGTCTGCTCAAATTCCGCAGGCCATGCCAGTTGGTCTGGCCAGGCCTTGCCCGTATGTTCCTCGGGCAGCTTCCGCGTCGCGTCAATCCCCAGCTTCCCCCCAAACCCCCGCGCCGGGGCCGAGTGGTCGAACCAATCCGCCGGACCGTCCTGCACCTGCAGATCGCGCGGCGGCTGCATGCTCGCCCCCACCGCCAGCCAGACCGCCTCCGGGTTTTGGACATCGACCTCGTCGTCCACCACCACCAGCAGCTTGCAATGCATGGTGAGCGGGTGCCCCCACAGGGCCGACAGCACCTTCCGCGCCTGTCCCGCATAACTCTTCCGGATCGAGACAAACGCCAGATGCCGCTGGGCCGCCGCATGCGGGAAGCTGTAATCGACCAGTTCCGGCACGACCATCCGCAGGACCGGCAGAAACAGCCGCTCCGTCAGTTTGTGCAACCAGTACCGCTCCTGTGGCGGTTGATCGGGAACAATCACCGGCAGCACCGGATTCGTCCGCGACGTGATGGCCGTCAGATGCAGCGTGGGCACCGGGTACGGCTCGCCGTAATAGCCTGTGGGCAGACCCACGCGAGACGCCGGCTCCCACGGTTCCGTCGGCTCGATGTACCCTTCAAACACCACTTCCGCGTGCGCGGGCAGTTCCAGATCACTCGTGCGCGCGGTGACCAGATCGACCGCTGCGCCCCGCAAAAACCCGGCAAACAGCCAGGCATCGGCCCCCGGCGGACGCGGTGCCCCCGCCACATACGTCAGCAACGGGTCGCCCCCCACCGCCACCGCGACAGAGAGCGGCGTCCGTAGCCGCTGATGCTCGCGAACCACGACCCACCCCGCCGATTGGGGCGTCAGATGGACCCGGAACGACTGGGCATCGCGCACTTCCAGCGGTACCTGCTCGACCACCGGTTCCTGCGTGTGCGGATGCCGCAGACAGACAATCCCCGTCGTCAGCAGCCGGGCCTCGTCATCGGGCCAAAGTCTGGGAATCGGCCACGCATCCAGGTCGATGTCGCGACCCAGACGCACCACCTGCTGGCAGGCCGCCACTCGCACCAGTCGCGGCGGCAGCTTGCCTAACTGGGTAAACTGGGGAATCAGCTTGACCTGCTCGAACCACCCCTCCGCCACCCGCGGCTGAATCAGTCCCGACATCCGGTCGGCCACCGCATCGAACGACTCGCCCCCCAGATACCGACTCATCCGCGCGTAGCTGCCGAACAGATTCGTCACCACCGGAACGCTCGCGCCCCGGACCCGCTCAAAAAACAGGACGGGGCCACCCCCGGGCAGCCGACAGGCCCGATGGGTTAGCGCCGCGATTTCCAGGTCGGCATCCACCTCGGCGGAAATCCGCACCAGTTCCCGACTGTCCTGCAGTTCGGCGAGCAGTTCGGCAAGCTGGTCATGCGGCATGATCGAGGCTGTTCCGTCCAAAGTGGGCCTTGGCCGGGGTATCCCAAATCACAGGAATCCCGCGCCGGCGACACGCACGCGATTCCTGAAGGCGGGTTGTTCCAGCGCTACGGCGGCAAGAAATTCCATCGGGCTCGCCCTTTGCGGGGTTGTATCAGACCCGCCCACCCGTCAAAAGAAGAGGGGACTTTCCGCAGTGCAATCACCAGGGGAATTCGATGGGCCATTTCACCGCCGCCGACGAACCCGCTCGCGAAGTCGAGTCGGCCAGCGACATCGCCTATTCCACCCGGCTGGGCCTGCAATTGTTCGCCGCTTATTGCGCGGCGTACTTCGGGTTCATGCTGCTCCACGCGTTCGCCCCGCAGGTTGTCGACATCAACCTGCCCGGCGGCGTCAACCTGGCGACAGGCTTTGGGTTAGGACTCATCTGGGGCGCGTTCGTCCTGGCCCTGCTGTACGCCTGGCTGTGCGGTCGGAACTCTCAACCCGCCCCGAAGTAACTTGCGGCCAAAGTGCGTAGGGCACGACGCTCGACGCAGAGACACCCACCGTTCCCACCGACCCCTCACAGGGTCGGCTCGCCTGGACTGTCGTCTGATCGGCTTGATTTGCCTTTCCTTGGTGCCTTTGTGCCTGGTGGTCAACGCAGACGTTCTCAAGAGAACCGATTGACTTTTCGGGGGGGATCGGGTTACCTTGCCTGTTCGCTTCCCCCTCCCAGGAGTGGAGGGGGTCCGCAGGGCCTGCGGGTGCAGGAGGTACGGCGGCTGTTCGGAACAGAAGGTTCCGGCTGGTCGCCGTTTCGCTTTTGAGCGATTTGCCTCTCTCCCCGTTTCGCCGCGGAACCATAAGACGACCTTGTCCCAAGGAACCTGAACCCGATGCGTCCACCGTTCGCGAAGAAGTCTGCCACAGCCAAGCGTAAAGCCGCGAAGATCAAGCGTCCGCTCAAGTGCCGATTCTGCACCTCGGAAGGCTGCCCCCGTCCCGTGTTCGTCGACTACAAAGACATGCGGACCCTGAAGGCGATGGTGACCCGCGACGGGCACATCATCCCCCGTCGCAAGACCGGGAACTGCGCCAAGTTCCAGCGGGCCGTGCGTACGGCCATCATCCGTGCCCGCTTCATGGGCCTGATGCAGTACGTCAACCGCGAAGACTAACTGACTCTGAAACCGTCCTGTCAGGGACGTTCAATACGATTCGATCCATCGCCCGGTTCAGCCCTGCTGAACCGGGCGATTCGCATTTCCGGGGCTCAAACAGCCCAGATCAATCGTCGGAGTCGATCTTTCGAGGGACGGCGCTGACGCTTCCGGCTCCCGCACCTGGGACGTGGATGGTGACCGACGGGGCTCCACTTTTTGTGTCTGCCCAGAAAGACCCTGCCCAGAAAGACTTCGTGGCCCAAGAACTCCGCGCGTCTTCGCGCCGAATTCCAGTTCCCGTTCCGTGCGGCTGGGATCAGACGAAATGGTTTCATCCCAAGGATTTTTCAGACCACCGACTTTGTTCCATGGCAACTTGACAATGCACGCATTGGTGGGTGACCATGTGATTTCATGGACTCTTCTACATTGTCTGCTCGTGAAGAGTCGATCTCCGCAACGTCGTGATTCGCTTCAAGCTAGTCTGCGGTCTGAGCAGATCTCTCGCAGCCTGCGAACGTCTTGTTCCATTCTTTTTCGGCGATGTGAAAGGCCTTCCATGGTCACGAGAACTCCACGTGCGACGTCTCCCAGAGGTTTTACGCTGATCGAACTCCTCGTCGTGATCGCCATCATCGCGATTCTGATTGCACTGCTGCTGCCGGCAGTCCAGCAGGCCCGCGAGTCGGCCCGGCGGACCCAGTGCCGCAACCAGATGAAGCAGCTTGGGCTGGCGATGCACAACTATCACGACAACTTCCTGGTGTTCCCGTTTTTGCGGTGGACGACCGGGTTTGTTTATTACAACAACCACGCCAGTCTGGCGATCCTGCCGTATGTCGACCAAGCCCCTCTCTACAACCAGCTCTCGTCCACGCTGACCATCGGGGCCAACACATATAAGCCGATGGGGCATCTCGACGCGCCTTATTCTTGGAACATCGACTACACCCCCTGGAAGCAGCAGGTGCCTGGTTACCTCTGTCCCTCCGATCCAAACAGCCTGTCGAAATACCAAAACATCGCCACGCAGTCGTACCGACTCTGCCTGGGCGACTCGGTCAATGGCATGTACGCAGGCACGTCGACACGCGGCATTTTTGGCACGATTTCGCGGACGCAGATGCGGGATATCACCGATGGGACCAGCAACACGATCCTGATGGGTGAACGGGCCAACAAGAACCTGGGCGATGCCAACAAGGTACTCTGGGGGGTCGCGGGCCCGGTTGACGTGAGCACTCCGGCTCCCTGCCTGGCCGTCGTGGCTGGCCAGAGCTACACCACGGGGACGGGTCTCATTCGCGGCACCGACGTTCCCTCGATGTGGTCCGATGGTTCGCCGCACTGCTCCGGGTTCACGACCGTGCTGGCGCCCAACTCGGGTTCCTGCTCGAACAGCACGAACTACGTGGCCGATTCGATCATTAGCGCCACCAGCCACCACACCGGTGGCGTGCATGTCGTCCTGGCAGACGGAGCGGTACGGTTCATCTCGAACAGCATCGACACGGGAAATCTGGCGGTGGCCCCGACCACGGCCGCCAGCCCCTACGGCGTGTGGGGCGCCCTGGGAACGAAAGCCGGCAGCGAAAACGTCGGCGAGTTTTAAGCCGTCGAATCCCGACGTGGTCGATTCAGCGTGTCCAGAAGCAGTCGTCCGGCCAGGCTCCCCGTGTCGGAGATGCTGACTTGGATCCCATTGCCGATCGACCGTTCCAACCGTGTTTTTCGTGGCGTGAGTGGCCGCGAGGGATTCCTTTTTGAGGGACTGCTCAATGAAAGTGTGTCGATCGACTCCAGGCTCTGCTGTCGGAGCGTTTCTCCTCGGGGTGGCTTGCCTCTGCGGCGTGACCGGCTGTGGCGAAGCAGGTGACAGTCGTCCGAAGTACAAAGCCTCGGGCACGGTGCTTCTGGAAGGGGCACCTGTCGAGGGAGCCGTGGTCGCCTTCGTTTTGGAAGAGGGAAGCGGCACGGCGGTGGCGATGACCGACGAGATGGGCAAGTTTCAGCTCAACATGCCGCCGGGCAAGAATGGCATCCCGGCCGGGAAATACAAGATTTCGGTCCGCAAGACGACCACGTCCGCCCCGGCCAACAAAGAGCCGACGACGTTTGAAGAGATGGAAAAACAACACAAGGCGGGGATTCAGGCCGCGCCTCCTCCGCCCCCCAAGCTCGGGGTCCCCGCCCGGTATGGTGACACGGCCACGTCTCAACTGACCGAAGAAGTCGAACCGGACGGAAAGAACGAGTTCGTCCTGGAACTCAAAGGCTGACGACGGCTTGACTGGTTAGGTGGCTTGACTGGTTAAGAGGGCGAGTGGGGGAGCGATGCTGCCTGCGATGCAGGCACCGGCTGAGGCTCGTGGCTGGCGGCTTCGGCAGCGGCGATCGCCGCGCGAATCTCCTGTCGATAGAACAGAAACGACACCGCTCCCATCGCGGCGATGAGTAACTGCACGACCCGAAACGCCATCGCCGCGACGAACCCGGCCGCCCGGGCCGCCTCGACCGGCAACACGCCCCCCATCAGACTGACGTAGAACCGCTGGATCGCGCCCTCCAGGGCACCAATTCCACCAGGGGTCGGGATCAGCACGCTGAACAGTTCAGCAATCGGCATGAAGTAGAAATGCGTCAGCAGCGACGGGACCACCGGCTGCATGGCACAGGCCCCCAGATAAAAGCCACCAATCAAACCGAGGTGACCGGCGAGGCTGAGGCCCAAAGCCGCCAGCAGTACGCCTCTGCGAGACTGATACAACTCGACGCCGTGCAACATCTCGCCAAACGGTTTTCCGACGAATCGCCAGCCCTCAATGGCGCGGACCCACCGGTGATGGGTGATCGCGGGGGTGAGGAGCACACCCAGCCCGATGAGACCGGCGATCGTGCCGATCCAGAGCAACGCCGTGGTGATTCTCAGCTCGGGAATGTTGGGCAGGGGCGGGTGGAGTAGCGTGGCGACCGCCCCCACGGCGAACAGGGCCAAGAGTCCCAGAATCCGGTCGAGCACCACCGTCGCCACGGCCACCGTGAGCCGACCCTGCTTTTGGGCGAGCATCCACGCCTTGGCCACGTCGCCCCCCACCGCCCCCGGACCGACGTAGTTGAACAGCAGCCCGACGAATCCGAGTTGAATCGCATCGCCCAGGCGGAACACGAAATTCTGGGCGCGAACCAGCAGATACCAGCGGGCGAACGTGAGCAGCGTCGAAACCAGGCAGAGGAGCAGCGCCGCCCCCAGCAGGCCCCAATCCTTCTGGCGGGTGAAGACATCCTGCAGATTGTCGCGGTTCTGCCAGTAGAGCAGCGCGAGAATCGCGATGGCGAACGGCCACTTGGCCCAGGCCCAGATCTTACCCACGAAACAGTCCCTCCCCCGGTTGGGAAACAGGCCGAGATCCCGTCGGATCGAGGCCGGGCGAAGCGTATGTCACCCCCCGTCAGCGGTAAACCCCGGTCTGGTCGAGACGCGGGGCTGGGGTGGGAGCCGAACCTTGCGGGTGAAACGACTCTGGGAGGCTCATTCACACAAAGACTCGAAGGAGAGGCAGAAACAGGGGGAATGCGATGCGTCGGTCATCCGAGTGGACATTGCAGTTAAGAGTTTGGCCTTGGGCATAGGTTGGGGCAGGTTTGAATTGGGGTTTGTGAGGGGTGTTTGCCTCGCCGTTCACCGCCGGAAAACGACGCGTCGCTCCACGATCAGTTCGAGCTACCAAAAGAGCTGCGTTTGCGAGACCTTAAGCCGGCTGTTCCTTTGCGTCTTTGTGTGAATGAGCCCAAACCGATTGGCAAGCGCTGTGTCTTGCTCCCTTGCCCCGGTTGCCCCGACGCATCAACACCTGCAACTGCACTCGGAAACGCCCCTGCGACGATTCCGCACTTGCCGGAGCCGATGCCAGGGGCGAGACTGAGGGATGAGGGGACACACGCGTCCGCCTCTCGGGGGACACTTTCCCCGACCCACCCGGAGCAATCCGCCCTTCACCGCTGCCTGCCCGCCCCACGGGAGTCTCTTATGTCGATTTTCGATCTGCCCTCGACGCGTCGCGACTGGCTGTCCCGCTCCGGAATGGGCATGGCCGCGCTCGGCTTGGCCGGTCTGGTCGACCCGGTCGCCACCTCCGCAGCGCCCACGGGGGCCGGGTACGTCAACCCGATGCTGCCCAAGGCCCCGCACTTCACCGGGAAAGCCAAGCACGTCATTCACCTGTTCATGAATGGCGGCCCGTCGCACGTCGATACGTTCGACCCCAAGCCGTCGCTCGAAAAGTACGCCGGCATGAACCTGCCGACGGAGAACCTGCGGACCGAACGCAAGACCGGCGCGGCGTTCCCCTCCCCCTACAAGTTCAAGAAGTACGGGCAGTCGGGCCTCGAAGTGAGCGAGATCTTTTCGCATGTGGGTGAGGTGGCCGACGAGCTGTGCGTCATCCGTTCGATGCATGCGAACGTCCCCAACCACGAACCGTCGCTCATGCTGATGAACTGCGGCGATGCGACGCTGCCCCGTCCCTGCATGGGCGCGTGGGTCACCTACGGGCTGGGGACCGACAACCAGAACCTGCCCGGCTTCATCGCCATGTGCCCCAATGGCTACCCGATTAAAGACGCCGAGAACTGGCAGGCCGCCTTTCTCCCCGGTGCCTACCAGGGGACTTACATCGACACGCAGCACACGGCGATCGACAAGCTGATCTCGAACATCAAGAACGCGCGGATGAGCAAGTCGGAGCAGAGGCTGCAGCTCAACCTCGTGCAGGAACTGAACCGCAAGCATGCCGAGGCCCGGGCGAAAGACGCCGCCCTCGAAGCCCGCATCCATTCGTTCGAACTCGCCTACCGCATGCAGATGGAGGCGACCGACGCCTTCGACATTCAGCAGGAGCCCAAGCACATCCTCGAGATGTACGGCGAAGGCGTTCACGCCCGGCAGCTCTTGATTACCCGGCGGTTGATCGAACGGGGCGTGCGGTTCGTGCAGCTCTGGCATGGTCAGGGGCAGCCCTGGGACAACCATGATGACCTCGCCGACAATCACCGTCGCCTCGCCCAGCAGTGCGACAAGCCGATCGCCGCGCTGATCAAAGACCTCAAGCAGCGGGGTCTGCTCGATGAGACGCTGATCCTGTGGGGCGGCGAGTTCGGCCGCACGCCGACGGTCGAACTGCCGACGCCTGGTGCGAACGCCGGCAAGATCAACGGTCGCGACCACAACCACCACGGGTTCACGATGTGGATGGCGGGGGGCGGCGTGAAGAAGGGGACCGTCTACGGGGCCACCGACGAGTTCGGCTTCCAGGCGGTCGAGAACAAAGTCCACGTGCACGACCTGCACGCGACGATGCTCAAACTGCTCGGCTTCGAACACACCCGCCTCACCTACCGTTACGCCGGCCGGGATTTCCGGTTAACCGACATCCACGGCAACGTGATCGACGCCTTG
>JAIXZD010000442.1 GCA_027489895.1 Planctomycetaceae bacterium | reverse complement strand
TGGAATGGTGGGCCCGAGGGCTGGCTTACGCTGATTGACCAGACGCTGCTGCCGGTCGAACTCAAGGAGCTGGACTGCCGGACCGTCGAGACGGTCTGGGAGGCGATCAAGATGCTGCGCGTGCGCGGTGCTCCGGCCATTGGGATCGCGGCGGCGTATGGCGTGATCGTCGGCATTCAGACGGGTCACGACGGCAGTGCCACGTCGTTTCAACAGCGGTTTCAACAGGTGTGCGATTACCTGGCGACGAGCCGTCCCACGGCGGTCAACCTGTTCTGGGCGCTCGACCGGATGCGCCGGACGTTTGACACCGTCGTCGGGAAGCCGCCCTCGGAAATCGCCGACCGGCTGCTGGTGGAAGCAAAGGCGATTGAAGAGGAAGACCGGGAGATGTGCCGGGCGATTGGTCGGCATGGCGCGGAACTGGTCCGCGAGGGCGATGGCCTGCTGACGCACTGCAATGCGGGGGGCCTGGCGACGGCTGATTTTGGAACGGCCCTGTCTGTCTTTTTCACCGCCCATGCACAGGGCAAGCGGATTCGGGTGTTTGCCGATGAAACGCGACCGCTGCTGCAAGGTGCCCGGCTGACCACCTGGGAGCTAATGCAGAAGGGCGTGGATGTCACGCTGATTTGCGACAACATGGCTGCGCAGGTGATGCGGGAAGGGAAGATTCAGGCGGTGGTTGTGGGGGCCGACCGAATCACGGCGAACGGCGACGCGGCGAACAAGATCGGCACGTATGGTGTCGCGGTGCTGGCGCAGTTTCACAACATCCCGTTCTACGTGGCCGCACCGGTCAGCACGTTCGATTTCGCGATGGAGTCGGGCGATCTGATTCCCATCGAACAACGCGATCCGAAGGAGATCACTCAAGGGTTCGGCAGGCAGACGGCCCCCGAAGGAGTCCAGGTCTATAACCCGGCCTTCGATGTGACGCCCGCGCGACTGATCGCGGGGTTCATCACGGAAAAAGGGGTCATCCGGCCGCCTTATCTGCAAACGCTGCGGGCGACGTTGCTGGGGGGCTGATGGCGATGGCGGACGACACGACGCCTGCGCTCGTCCTAACTGGTCCAGGCGCCTCGAACGGCCGCACGGGGTGGGGCCTGCTCGCGCTCGGGCTGTTTGTCGCCGTGTTCTTTTCAACGACGCTGCCCAACAACGCACCGACAACCCGCTGGTTCCTGCTGACAGAGACGCCCGGTCTGCTGTTTGACTGGACCCTGGGGGCGGGCGACGACACGCCCGAAGAGCGCGAAGCCAACCGAACCCGTGGCTGGGACCGGCTGCCCCAGCGACTGCCGCTGTGGGGTGGGGCGGGGCTGCTGCTGCTCACGGCGACGGCGCTCGGTCGGCTCGTTGGTCGACCATTGCGAATCGACCGCTGGGAGGAGCTGAATCGATTCGAGCGGTGGGGTGTGCAAGCGGCGCTGGGGCTTTCGATCTGGTCACTGGTGACGCTTGGACTCGGACTCGCGGGCTGGCTGGACCGGTGGCTCTTTGTCGGCCTGATGGGGGGCGTGATTGCTGTTGAAAGTCTGGTCAGCGTGTGGACGTGGCGTCGTCACCGAACGGTTCCTTCTGCGGACGGTACGCGCGATGCAGACGCCGCCCGCCCCGAGCGCTGGTCGCTCGCCTCGCTGACGACCTATCGGTTCTCGTATGGGACGCCGGGGACATGGCTGCGGGTGGCATGTCTGCCGTTTCTGGTGCTGATCCTGCTGGGGTCGGCGCTGCCGAGCACCGATTTTGACGTCAACGAGTATCACTTCGGCGGCCCCAAGGAATACTTTCAGGCTGGGCGGATCTCGTTTCTCGCGCACAATGTGTACACCAGTTTTCCGTTTCTCACCGAGATGCTCACGCTCTCGGCGATGGTGGTCATGGACGACTGGTTCTGGGGCGCCGTGACGGGCAAGGTGCTGTTGGGCGCGTATGCGCTAATGGCCGCGCTGGCTGTCCGCGCGGGGGCACGTCGTCTGGGGGGCGAGCTGGCGGGCGATGTCGCGGCGCTGGTGTACCTGTCGACGCCGTGGGTGTTTCGGATCTCGACGATCGCGTATGTCGAAGGCGCGCTGGCCTGTTACCTGGCGCTGGCGTGGCTGCTGGTGACCGGCCCGCTGTGTGGATCGCGGGTGTTGCTCGCGGGTCTGTTCGCGGGATCGGCCATGGCCTGCAAGTATCCGGGGCTGGTTCAGGTCGTGCTGCCCGTGGGCGTGGCGCTCGTCTGGCGGGCCTCGGCTCGAGAGCGTGGTCGGTTCGTGCTGCTGTATGGGTTGGGCGTCGCGGTCGCGATTGGACCGTGGTTACTCAAGAACCTGGTGGAGACGGGCAATCCGGTCTATCCCCTCGCGTACACGCTGTTTGGGGGACGGGATTGGGACGCGGCCCTCAATGCGAAGTGGCGGGCCGCCCATGGACCGAACGGCTTTTCGTTGCTCGGTTTCCTGGATGGGCTGTTCGATGTTTCGGTCCGCAATGACTGGCTCAGCCCGCTGCTGTACGGGGGCGTGCTCGTGACCTGCGTGCTGGGGGGAGCGCTCTGTCGCGCGGCACGTCCGACGCTGTTGGGTCTGGCGTGGCTGTATGTGGCGTGGTGGCTGCTCACGCATCGGCTCGATCGGTTCTGGGTGCCGATGCTGCCGCTGGCGGCCCTGCTCGCGGGGGCTGGACTGGCGACGCTATTGGCGAGCGATTCGAGTTTCGTCCGCAAGTTGACGTGGACGATCGTGGTCGTCAGCGGGGCGTGCAACTTCGTGCTCTGTGGGGTGGGGCTGGCGGGCTACAACGACTTTTTGAAAGACCTGCCGGCAGCGCGGGCGTATGCCGCCCGGCTCACCATGCCCGAGTCGGTCTGGCTGAACGCGAATTGGCCGCCCGGTGCCGCCGTGCTGGCGGTGGGGGACGCCGAGTTGTTCGAGGCTCAGTTTCCCGTGTACTACAACACGGTGTTCGATCACTCACTGCTGGAGCAGTGGTGCGGAGTCGATGGGGGAGACCCGCGGACCAAGCCGCTGAGACCCCTGAAAGAGATCCGCGAGACACTGGCCGCGCGGGCCGTGAGCCATGTCTATGTCAACTGGGGCGAGCTGCTGCGGTACCGCACGACGTATGGGTACACCGACTTTGTTTCGCCCGATCGGCTGCAGGAACTGGTGACCGCGGGCGTGCTTGAGCCGCCGGTTTCGCCGCCCGAGGCGTTCACGCGCGTGGCGAGTTTGGCGGACTCGTGGCGTGCCCAGGTGGAGACGTGGGGCAAGCCTCTGGTTCGGACCGAGGGCGGCGAGGCGGTGCTGCCGCTCTGGTCGGTGTACCGCGTTCGGCCGTAGATCGAACGATACTTGTTACCCCATTTGGCGAGCCGACCCTGTCAGGGGTCGGTGGTTTATTCGCGCTCGTGGGATGCTGACACATCGACACGAGGAGTTTGGGAAAGCGCGAGTCGCTGGGCGTGCGATCGTTTCCACCGACCCCTGACAGGGTCGGCTCGCCTCAGAGAGCGCTTCGTCGCGTTCCCTGGTTCACATCGTCGCGTCACCTGTTCCACGCCACTTGTCTGGCGTGCGTTACTCCACGATGGTGTCACGTCCATCGACGGCATCGGCCGTCCCCGTCGTCAGCGGGACGGGTCGGGGGGCGACGGAGATTTTGGCTGCAGGTTGCGACGGAGTCTGGGCCTGTGTCTGGGTCGCAGGTTGGGCCGCGGGCTGTGCTGCGGGTTGGGCCGGGGCTTCGACTTCCGCCGATTGGGGCGTGATCGTCTGGGGCAGCGTGGCCGACTGCTGCGGACCGGGCTGCTTGACCAGTTGTTGCGGGCGGTTGCGTTCCGCGAGTTTGAGCGGCGAGTTCCGCTTGGGGATGAGGTAGTTCGGGTCGAGTCGCTGACGGTAGAGAATCAGCGAGTGGAGCGAGTGATACATCGGCCCGGTGTCCGAAGGATTGCGGGCATTGACGATGAGGTCGCGGGCAAGGCACTCGACCGCAGAACGCACCCACTGCTCTTTGAGGCGGCGGTTGGGGAGCGAGACCATGATCCATTCGAGCTGATGGCCGGTCGTGTTGAGCCGGGTGCTGAAGTCGTTCGAGAAGCCGGGACCCTTGTAGAAGTTCGAGCTGAACGACCCGTCGCGGTTCTGCATCGTCCGGCTGGCTTCGGTGTACCAGCGGATTTTCTGGTCGGCTTCGAGCCAGACGCCGGTCAGAGGTTTGCCGGTGGTCGTGATGTAGATGTTGCGGGCGTAGCAGAGCGCGAACAGGCCATGGCAGCCGCCACAGGCGCCGCGGGTCACCTGCTCGTCGATCTGCAGCTTGAGCAGGCGTTCGAGGCTCCAGGGTTCGCCAATGTTGTTGTACCACTGGGCGTCGGAGTCTTCGTAGTGGGCGAGTGCCCAGAGCGTCCAGGTCACTTCGGGTCCCTGGCGGACCTGGGCCTTGGCATCGTTGATGATGTCGCGAACGGTGATGACCTTGGTATCGGCCTGAATCTCATACTCAAGCGGAATGTTGGCCATCGTCATGTAACCCAGGAACTGGGTGGGATGACCTTCGTGAGCGTAAGGACGGGTGAACGGGTGGCCGTGTCCGCCCCACTGGGTGGCCAGCCAGAGATGCTGCCCATCGAACTTGTTGCCGCCCATCAGCCATTCGACGGCACTCATGGTCCGGGTGCCATCTTCGCTGAGGATCTTCATGTCCCAGCGGAGCGCCACGACGCCATGCACGATCTGCCAGGGGCTGTTCACCCCGGCCCGCAACTGCCGCTGGCTGGTGACGGCGATCGCCTGATCGACGAGGTTGAGCAGCGGGTCACGCGGGGGCGGCTCGGGCTTGGCCACCGGCTTGGCACCCTCTTCGGCCGGCACGGGAGGGACGTCAGCGGCCGGGGGGGTGAGGGTCGGCGCGGCGGGTTTGGACTCGTCGGCCGGAGACGAAGCGGGTTTGGACTTCGGCTGGGCCGGTGTCGCCGGGGAATCGGTCCCCTCTGGTTTCGCCGGGGCCGGGGCGCTGTTGGAGTCTGGCTTGGGCTCGGATTTCGGTTCTGGCTTTGGTTCCAGCTCTGGTTTCGGTTCTGGTTTTGACGGCGGGGTTGAGGGTACCGCGGGGACGTCGACGGGTGTCGGGACGAGTTTGGGCGCGGCGGGTGAGGGCATGGGCCCATCGACAGCCGGGACGTTGCGTGGCTCGGTGTTGCCGGTGTTCGACCCACCGCTGTCGGCGGCGGATTTCGCCGG
>JAIXZD010000403.1 GCA_027489895.1 Planctomycetaceae bacterium | reverse complement strand
ATGACACCGAGACCAGCGACCGCGATCGCGGCTTGCAGGCGCTCGTCACTCTCGCGGGCCGCCATCTCGGCGAGGCGCCGCCGAGTGATATCCTGGTCGATTCCCTCGACGCGGATCAGCGTCCCCGCGGCATCCCGAGTGGCACGTGCCTGGCTGTGAATCCATAGATTCGTCCCATCGGGGCGGATGATCCGCAGGTCGTCAGCGAATTCGTCGACTCCGGACAGCATCGCCTGGACCCGGGCGACCGCGATGGCGCGGTGGTCCGGATGAACGAGGGACAGGAACGTGGCGAAACTCGGTTGCACCGCTCCCCGGTCGATTCCGAACAGTTCAAACTCGGCGTCCGACCACCACACGTTGTCGGTCGGCGGTTCCCAACTCCAGCTACCCAGGCTGGCAATCCGCTGTGCTTCCCGAAGTCTGGCGTCGCTCTCGCGCAGGGCCGACTCTGCCCGCTTGAGGTCGTCGATATCGGTACAGGTGCCGTACCACCAGGTGATGGTTCCATCGGCGGATCGCGCCGGCACCTGACGGGCGACGTGCCAGCGATACATCCCGTCCGCGCGGCGGATGCGGAACTCAATTTCCCGAGGGACGCCGCTGCCCACGGCCGTGGTCCACACGGCCACGGCGTGGGGCAAGTCGTCCGGGTGGATGACTTTTTCCCAGGTCCAGCCGAGCAGGTCATCCGTCCCCAGGCCGGTGTACGAGGCCGTTTGGGCGTTCAGGTGAATCAGACCGCCATCGGGGGCGGCGGTAAAGACGATCTGGGGGATGGCGTCGGCCAGTTCACGGAACCGAGCCTCGCTCTCCCGCACGGCCTCTTCCGCCTGCTTGCGTTCGGAAATGTCGCGGGAGATGCCAATCAGCCCGACCACCGCGCCGGTCTCGTCCTGGTACGGAGTCGACGTGGTGTGATAGGTGCGGCTGACACCTCCGGAGACAAGCGTGTCTTCCACGGTGACCACCCGGTTGCCCGCCATGATCGCTCGATCTCTGGACATCACCCGTTCCGCCTCGGTTGCGTCGAACAGGTGGGTGTCGTCCCGGCCCAGTACATCTTTCGCATTCTTGCCAGCGAAACGGGCGGCGGCCCGATTGATCAGCCGATAGCAACCCCGCACGTCCTTGACGAACACGGCATCGGCGGTCCCCTCGACAACGGCCCGCAGCAGATTGTCCGACCTTCGTACCGCGGCGATTTCACGCCGCACCAGCCAGTACAGCAGCGCTGCCGAGAACACCACAAACGAACTCCCCTTCACGGCGGATGCGTAGTAGCCGTGGATGTCCGCGTGGCCCAGCCAGATCAATGCCAGATCGCTCAACCAGATCCACAGCAGTCCGAACGCGCCGTAAACGAAAGAGATTCGGAGAGCAGGACGGTTGATGGCCGAGCTGTTCAAAAGGTGCTTGGACATGAATTCGAGGAAGTCCCAATGAGGCGGTCGAAGGGGCTCGGCCAACGATACCGAGGCCGCGACGGCGAGATCAGCCCGCCGTTCCAGGACGCCACCCCGTCCCAGAGTGCGAGATCATCGCGGGAGAAGTCGAAGGGGTCCAGCATCCGTCCCCGAAATCAAGACCGGGTGTCGCTTCACAGCCCGCAATGTCGCCCAAGCACCATAGGAAAAGCCTGCCCTGCACGACCGGAGCCGAAAGACACATCGCTTCATGCAGGCGCAAACCTCTTCGCCATCCTCTGATTCCTCGCCCGCGCCAAACTTTGCGACCAGCTCGACCGTCCTCTGGCTCTTCAGCGGCCAGGTGCACGACGAGATCTGTACGGCGTGACGATGACCCTGGACCTCACCTGACGAACTCGAAATCCGGGAATTCCGGAAACGAGTTGTCACACCCTCCTCTGCGTGGTGTCTATGAAGCAGGAGGACAAATCATGCTGAAATTGCAAGGGAAAACCGCTCTGGTGACCGGGGCATCGAAGGGGATTGGTGCGGGGATCGCCAGGGAGCTGGCCGCTGCCGGGGCGGCGGTCGTCGTGAACTATGCACGCGACCGAACTGGAGCGGACGCGGTCGTCGCCTCGATTGTCGCGGCGGGTGGCCGTGCGACGGCAATTCAGGCCGATGTGGCAAACGTGGCCGACGTCGCCCGGCTGCTGGATCAGACCAGCCTTGCCTTTGGACCGGTCGATATTCTCGTCAACAACGCCGGGGTCTATCGGGCGATGTCCATCGCGGAGCTGACGGACGATGAGTTCCACCGCGAGATCAATGTCAACCTGCTCGGGCCGTTACTGGTCATTCGGGAATCGCTGCGGCACTTTAGCCCGGAGGGCGGCAGCATCATCAACATCGGCTCCGGTGCCTCACGCTCGCATCCCTCCGGATTCTCGATCTACTCCGCCAGCAAAGCGGGTCTGGACGCCGTGACCGGTGTCCTGGCCAAAGAGCTCGCGCCGAGAAAAATTCGCGTGAACTCCGTCAACCCGGGGGCCACGCTCAGCGAAGGAACCCAGGAGGCCGGGCTTTACGGCGTCGGCAGCGACCTCGAACGGCAGATCGTGGCGCTGACCCCGCTGGGACGAATGGGGACGCCGTCAGACATCGCCAGGGTGGTCGCGTTTCTCGCCTCGGAGGACTCTGGCTGGCTGACCGGCGAAGTCATTCTCGCCTCGGGCGGGTTGCGCTAGGGGTTCGCCCCGTCTTGAATCGTGGGTTGCGTCCGGCAACGCGTCGACGAACTCACGGTAGCGGACATCGTAAGATGTCCGCCGAGCGTGAACCCGCGCACTCCGATACCCCACGCTTCCAAACCCCTTCCTAAAGTCCTGTCAAAGCACCCGTCTCGATTTCCCTTCTTCAAGCGGAGAACTTCATGCCAGCTTACATCGTGTTCATGCGGGAAAAGACGCTCGATCAGTCCGAACTGGAAGCCTATTGGGCGCAGGTTGCGGAAACCTTGGACGGCCGCCCCATCAAAGTGCTGGCGGCCTACGGAAAACATCTCACGCTGGAAGGGCCAGACGTCGAAGGCGTCGTGATCGCCGAGTTCCCGACCCTGGAAGACGCCCGCGACTGGTACCACAGCCCGGCCTACCAGGCGGCCGCCCAGCACCGCCACCGCGGCGCCGTCTACCGCGGCCTGATCGTCGAAGGCGCCTGAACTGCCGCATGCCACCGCTGCCTCCGCCCGCCCAGACCTGCTTTTGTCTATCGAACCCCACTGCTGGACAAGCCAGCAGTGGCACCTGCCGCTCTCCGCACTACTGGATGACCTGGCCAGTTCCGGTCGGCTCGACGAAACGCTGATCGT
>JAIXZD010000424.1 GCA_027489895.1 Planctomycetaceae bacterium | reverse complement strand
TCTTGGGAACGATCGACGCACGGTAAGTGACGAATTCGGCATCAGCCGATGAACCACCATTCCAACCAAGAACAATAGGAGACGATTACCCATTCTGGCAGCCAGTCATTTTCCAGCCCGTTAAGTACTGGCGAGTACAGCTCGAAGGTCACTCTTCCAATCGCATCCTGCCACGCTGCTGGACCACGGACATACAATCCAAGCAGAGGCCCCAGTGCCGCCAGATAGAGGGTCACGAAAAACAGTCCCGCGAGAACTCCGCGCGACAGCCATGTTCCCACCGATGGTTTGGATACTGTCATCGCGAAGCCTTTCCCTCACGAAGCTTATGACGTCTCCCGACAACACCGTGAACCACCACCGTCATTCCACCCGCCCCAACTGCACCAGCGGCAGTCCCTCGTTCAGGCTTCCCGAACGAAACCCTTCCAGGTCGAGCGTCACCCGGCGGAATCCCAACTCGCGCAGCACCCGCGCGACCTCGGCCCGTAGTCCTGGTTCGACCAGACGCCCCACCTCGGACACCGGCAACTCGATTCGTGCCAGTTCGCCTGCCTCGCACCGCACGCGCAGCTCTCTCAGACCCAGAGACTCTTTCAAAAATCGCTCGGCCGCATCAATCCGCGCGACACGCTCGGGCGTCACCTCGACTCCGTATGCGATCCGGCTGGAAAGACAGGGACTGGCCGGTTTGTCCCAGGTCGGTAGCCCATAGAACCGGGCCAGCTCGCGCACCTCGGCTTTCGTCAGCCCCGCCTCGACGAGCGGACTGCGGACGTTGTGTTCGGTCGCCGCGGTCAGCCCCGGCCGGTAGTCGCCCAGGTCGTCGACGTTCGCCCCGTTGACGAAGCAGGTCACGCCCAATTCGGGCAGCAGATGTTCGAGCCGGGTGTAGAGTTCCGACTTGCAGAAGTAACAGCGATTGGGTGCGTTGCGAAGGTAATCCGCGTTCTCGAACTCGCGGGTTTCGACGACTCGATGTTCAATTCCGATCTGTCGCGCGAGGTTGCGAGCCTCGTCCAGTTCCCCGGACGCCAGACTCGGGCTGACGGCCGTTACCGCGAGCGCCCGCTCTCCCAGGGCGAGAAACGCCACCTGGGCGACGAGCGCACTGTCGACCCCGCCCGAGAACGCGACCGCGACCCGCTCCATCCCCGCGAGACTCTCGAGGAGTCGATCACGCTTCGCCGCCAGTTCTGGAGACAGTTCCAACATCGACTCCCGTAAACAGATTTCGTCGGGTCGATGGCAACAAGTCGCCAGCAATGCCCCGAGATCGGTTTTAGATTCTCATCGGGAATCTTACGGTGCTGCGTCTCCAGATGGGACGGCAATTGGGCTGGGTGATCCTGACTCGGTCGCTCGAGGAGATTTGGGAGTGGGTCGATTGTGTTGGGCTCGTTCACACGAAGACGCAAAGACGCGAAGGAAAGGCAGATGAAAGGGCGGGGAAGCAGATCAGAGTCTGCCTCGTGGACTGGCTGAGGTCTGAGGAGTGGCTGCCTGTTGGTTTGCGCTGGTGGTTTTACGGGGTTGCTACCACTCCCCTCAAATTCCTGGTTGGCAGCGGGGATCACTTATCCTCCGGGCGCTTACGCTTCCGGCTCCCATGATGATGACCCCCGCACAGAAATTGGCGGTGGCACACGGATTGAGGCGACACGGGTTACTCCTCACATTGCCTTTCCTTTGCGTCTTCGCGTCTTTGTGTGAACGAGCCTCACGGAATCGACGCCCTCTCCCAAAGAGAACGTCGCGCGCCGGACCCCAGCCGATCTAACGGCTTTTTCTTTCAACGCCGATCGACGTCCGGTACCATGCTTTTACGGTGGGCGACCGTGAATTGTCTGGCCTTTCCAGCGCGGCCGCCCGCCTTATCCCTCCACGGGCCAACCTCATGCCTCGCGCACGCCTCTCCCCGCTCCCCATCGTTTTCGGGCTGATCGGCACGCTGTTTGTCGCAGGGTCGCTGTTCGCCGCCCTCACGGCCGAACACAAAAAGGAACTGGCCGAGGTCAAAAAAGACCTGGGGAAAGTCGCGGGCCTCATCTCCAAGAAGGAAGTCGACGAGGCCGAAAAACTGCTCGATGAGTCCGAATCGAAGCTCAAAAAGATCGCGTCCGATGCGCAGGTTCCGGAGACCGATAAGGCGATTGCGCCGCTGCTCAAGCAGATCGAGTTGAAGAAAGCCGGTCTCGCCAAGCGCAAAACGGGTGGCAACCCGGCGGCGGCGGGAATCAGTTTCGTGAAGGATATTGCGCCGATTTTCACCGCCCGCTGCCTGGGCTGTCATGGAACCGACAATCCCCGGTCGGGGCTCGACATGTCGACGTTTGCCGGCTTCCGCAAGGGCGGCAGCACCGGGGCACTGGTCACCCCCGGCGTCCCCGCGCAAAGCCTGCTCTGCCAGAAGGTGACACTGACGGGCCGGGGCAAGATGCCTCCCCAGGGAGACCCGCTCAGCCCCGACCAGATCCAGAAGATCACGATGTGGATTGCCCAGGGCTGCAAGTTCGATGGCCCGGATGAAACCGCCGCACTCGCCACGCTGGCTCCCGCCAAGGACACGAAGCCGGTGGAGATCGTGAAGGCGACGGGTGACGAAAAGGTGTCGTTCGTCAACGACATCGCCCCGTTCGTCTCGAACCTGTGCGTCAACTGCCACAGCGGGCCGATGCCCCGGGGCGGATACGCGCTGGACACGTTCGAGAAGCTGATGCGGGGCGGGATGGGTGGCCGGGTGCTGATTCCTGGCAATACCAAGGACAGTCGGCTGTGGCACCTGGTGGGCGAGCAGGACCCGATCAAGATGCCGCCCGGCCAGGCGCTGATCACCGAGAAGAACTGGGAGAGCCTTAAGCTGTGGATCGAGGAAGGCTGCAAGTTTGACGGTCCGGACGCGAAGGCTCCGATTCGCAGTCTGATTCCTTCTGAAGCCGATAAGCGGGCGAAGGAGTTCGCCGCGCTCTCTTCCGAAGAGATGCTGAAGCGCCGCCTGGCCCGGGCCGAAGAGCTCTGGAAGAAGGGGCTTCCCAGCGTGGAGGCCGTGCGTCTGGAAACGGACGACCTGCTGCTGTTTGGCAACGTCACCGAAGCCCGGCTGCAGCAGATCGTCGACTGGAGCAAGGCCGATCTTGAAAACCTGCGCAAGCTGTTCGGCGTCAAGGAGACGCCGACGTGGAAGGGGAAACTCGCGGTGTTCGTCTTCGCGGACCACTTCTCGTATTCCGAGTTCGTGCAGACGAACGAAGATGTCCAACTGCCTGACGAAGCCCGCGGCCACGCCCGCGTCACCTCGGTAGGCGACGAGGCGTATATCTGCCTGCAGGATGTCGGCGATGACGTGAGCACGACTTCAGGCGGGATGCATGTGCTGCTCGTCGAGCAGCTCACCGCGGGTCTGCTCGGGAAAGCGACGAAGAAGGTGCCGGACTGGCTCGCTCGCGGAACGGGTCTCGCGCTGGCCGAGAAACTCGATCCGAAATCCAATCGGGCCTATTTCATCGGCCTCAACGGGGAAGCGACGGGCCTCGTCAAGACGCTGGGGTCGCCTGCCGATCTGTTTGCCGACGGAACGTTTTCCTCGGCCTCGGTCGGGCCGGTGGGGTATTCGCTCGTCAAGCACATCCTGCAGGTGGGCGGTGAGGCGCAGTTCGGGAAGTTCCTGGCGACGCTCGTCGCGGGTGCCACACTGGAGGACGCGCTCCGTTCGGTCTACAGCACCGACCCGCGGCAGCTTGCGCTGTCGTACGTGCAGGGTCTCAGCAGCAAGCCTGGCGCGAAGAAGCGGTAGGGCGATTCAGAGGGGGAGTGACAGGCTGGAAGCCTATCCCACGAAACGGCCTCGTAGCGGAACTCGAGAGAGTTCCTGCGACTGTGGAGGCCGACGGCTGGAGAATCTCTTTGCTTCGGGGGAGGAAGGTCTAAACGCCTCTGGGCGCTAACGCTTCCGGCTCCCCTGGGTTCGGCGAGTTACTCGTCGGTTGGGCTGGCTTTCCCGAGGTTCAACTGGGTGAGAGCGGCAACGTCGGCACCGAGATTCTCGCCGCTGGCGCTGCCGCCAATGGCCCGGTTCGTCTCGGCGGTTCCGCCCAGACTGAACTCGTCGGGCGTGATGTCTGGCAGACGGGCTTCACTCCAGCGGACAGCCCAATCGATGGGGCCCACGGAGACATCCATCTCGCCGGCATCGCCCCACTTGGCCCGCCAGGAGGCATAGTCGAGCAGGTCGGGCATCGAGAGCGGATCGTCCGCCCCCACGGCCCAGAGGGTCGAAAACCCGCTGTAAACGTTCCGTTGTCCCGTCCACATGACCAGCGACTGCTGGTCGGTCCGAGGCAATGGCCCCGTCGAATTCACGAGGGCCGCCGTCCCGGCGTTGGCAACGAGGCTGTTGGAAACGCGGAACTGCACCGGCAGCGGCCGCCGGGTCGACAGGTTCGACGCCACCTGGGCCAGACCATCACCGGTCATGGCCGAGAGATGTTCCAGCCGCACCTCAGTCTGCAACCCTTCCGCCACGAGATCGGTCGCGATTCCCACCCGGACGACCGCACCAGTGACCGCGGCCACGCAGTGACGCGATAGCAGCCGGACCGGGTCGCCGCCCTTCAGGGAGAAGACGCTTCCGTTACCGCGCACGAGGCAGCGTTCCAGTTCAATCGTCGGCATCGCGCGTCGCCCCGTGGTCGACATCTCCATGTCGGCCATGGCCCGGGTGGAACCCGGATCGACCTCGATGGCCGCCACGAAATTGCGGTCGCCCGCGGCGAGCGTCAGCGTGCACTCGGTCAAGCGAATCGTGTCGCCGCGTTCCAGAGAGACGAGTGCCCCGCCCAGAGACAGGGCGTCGGGCCGGGCCGAGAACCGCAGTTCCACGCCCGCCAATTCCAGGGAGCCCCCGGCAATCGTGATCATCCGCGACTGCCAGCCTTCGCCTGACACCTGAATCGGCTGAAACTCGACGATCGGCCGATAGCCCCGCGCGGCCCGCAGCGTGAGACGTCGGCGAATTTTCACCGGCGTTTCTCTGCGGACTCCGTTGAACCTGAGTTCAATCACCGAGCCTTCGTCGGCCGCTTCGCAGGCTGCTTCGAGTCGATCGAACCGCTGCATCCCACCGGATTCCCGGGCCAGAAGCAGATAGCCGGCTTCCTCGAGTGGCACATCCACAGGGGAATCTGTCGGAGACGGACGGGGCGTCGCCACCCCGGTCGTGACCAGTTCGCGCATGTTGCGACCGGAATCGAGGGCTGTCGTCGCGGTTCCCCCAGTTCGGGCAGCACCCGCCTGTTCCGTGCGTCGGCCCAGGAGCAGCGAGAGCGCCGGATCGATTGGCTCCGGTCCCAGCCGCAGCGAGGGATCGACGGCGGCCGGGCGAAGTGCCAGGCGCTCACCCCGGAGCACAACGTCTGTCGATTGAATGGGAGAGGATTCCACCAATTCCGAAGGAACCAAGGCGGTCGCGGGCGAGGGGCGGTTCGCGTTGCGGGGCGTTTCCGGGGTGCCGGGTGAGCGGTCGGGGGCTTTGGCGGGATCGGTGGCCCGCGGAACCCGAGACGCGAACTGACGGCTGATCGCCCCCATCAAATCCGCCAGGACGCCCGCAACGGGTTTCTCTTCGCGCGGACCTGTTTCGCTCGGAGTGGAACCGCCTGCAACCGCTGCTTTCGCACCTGCGGCACTTGTGCCTTGGCCTGGGGTGGACACCGCGCTGGGGGTGGTCTGAGTGTCTGCTGGTTCCGTTGGCCGTGTCCTGGAAACGTCCACTGGTTTGCGATCGACACGCGACGCGACTTCCACGCCGACAACCAGCGCGACGAGGGCGGCGGCCCCTGTCAACCAGACGCCATGCCGGGCCAGAAACCGTTTGACGGGAGACTGGCGGTCGGCGGGAACCGCGATCTCGCCCGCCGGCCCCAGACGCAATCCCACGGACGCGGCCACCAGCGCCAGATCGCGCAGCAGCGGTTCTGGCCCCGGATACCGGCGACGAACGTCTTTGGCCATCATCGCCCGCACGACGGCCGAAAGACTGGCGGGAACCCGGCGATTTTTCCGGACGGGATCGGGAGCCTCGTCCCCCTGATGCTGCAGCAGCTTCTGCAGCATTGTGCCTTCGGGATAGGGCGGCTCGCCCGTCAGCATGTGATAGAGGGTGCAGCCCAGCGAGTAGATGTCGCTCCGCACATCGGCCATCCGCGGGTCGCGGGCCTGCTCGGGCGAGATGTAGTCGAACGTCCCCAGGGTCGTCCCGGCCACCGTCAAGTCGGCCTGCGATTCCGATCGCGAATCAGACCGCGCCAGGCCGAAGTCGACGAGCGTCGCATCGCCCTCTGGAGTCACGATGATGTTCGAGGGCTTGATATCGCGATGGACGACGCCCCGCGCCGCCATGTGCCGGAGAGCCGTCGCGATCTCGTAGGTGACCCGGACCGCCTGCGCGATCGGCAGTGGCTGCCCCGACCCGAGCAAATCTCGTACGTTCGTGCCCGCGACGTACTCGAAGGCGATGTAATGCAGCCCCGCCTCTTCACCGCAGAAGTAGACGCGAGCAACATGGTCGTGGTTCAACAGGGCGGTCGAACGCGCTTCGTGGCGGAACCGCGCGATCGCCTGGGGATCGCAGGCCGAGGCGGGCGGGAGAATTTTGATCGCCACGACCCGGTCCAGGTGCGTGTCGATCGCGCGGAACACCGCGCCCATCCCCCCGATGCGGATCCGGCCGATGATCTTGTAATGCCCCAGCGCCACCGGTTGGGCTTCGAGGTCTCCCCCCAGCCCGGCCAACTGGTCGGTGGCCCCCGGAAACAGCATCCGCGCCTGTTCCGACATGGGCAGCGCCAGCGATGACCCCTCGGCCCGCACCAGCGTTGGCGTTCCCTGGGAACCGCCGCCCGGACGCCCCTCGGGATTCACCACCGTCTCTAGCCCGGAAACCACCTTGGGCTGCAGATTCATCCCAGGAACCGGCGCAAACGCCCCCTGTCCCGCGCCTGGGGTTCCCCCCACGGGCACGGCTGGGACTTCGCGGCGATCGCCTAAGGAACTGGGCATCGATCAGTTTGGACCACGGGGTTTCGGAGCGCGTCTCACGCCGAATTCCTCAGTCGCGAGGAACAGCGTGTGGCGAGCAATTCACAAAATCGGAACCGCGACACCAGACGAGCCCTGCATGCGCCGTCAGATCACGATCTCAGATTGTGATTCGTCCAGACCTCCGCCGGAACGCACCGAACCCGGAGCGACCAGCGGACGCCTGTCCTTTTTAGTTTGCGGAATGGACGCAATACCGCGACGGCGCAACACACTCGTTACGCAACGACGGGGAGAAGACACGAACAGAAAACGAAACGTTCGCCAGCCAAGGAACCCGGCCGATTGGAGAATTGCGGATCATCCCGATCGTATGGAGATGCGGTGAGAACAATCCGTGTTCTCCTGTGTGGATCAAAGACATTCGATCCCTTAGGGGTCGTCCGTCCAGCCTGATCCACACACCTCACTTCTGATGGTACGGACCAGGGAGCAAAGGGCAAGCCGAAACTCGGTTGAATTCAGCGCGACGAACCGCAACATCTTGTGGAGTATGCAGATACGCTACTCGGGGGTCGCGGCACGCCAGGTTCCCTCTGACACATCTGCTGCCAATCCCTCCAGCGTCCTGATCATGTTTTGGGCGAACGCAACGCTCTCGATCACCTTGGCCGCGTGGTCCCGGATTGTCGTATCGGGGACTCCCGATCCCGTGTCCTGTTCGTGCGGGTCTTCCGTGTCTCGGGAGAGGTTGGCGATTCTGGGCAGTGTCGCCAGCCGGAGATGCTCTTCGAGTTCGAGGCAGAGTTTCTCGCCAGCGATGATCGCCTCGCGCGTCGATCGACCAGAGCCTGGAGTCTGTCCCGGTGTAACGCTCGACATCGGCTCAACTCCCGGAAATCGCCGCTCGGCCATGGGCCTACCGGCTGAAAAACTCGACTGCATTCCGAAACAGCGGCAGGCCTTCCCCCTCGGCATCCGGGGCGACCAGCGTCGAACAGCCGCCCCCGCTTCTGGCCCCCAGCGCCCGACGCGTCCATTGCGGATGCTGGGTCGCAAACAGATGGCGCTCAGGGTGCGGCATCAGCCCCAGCACCCGCCCCGTCGGGTCCGACAGTGCGGCAATATTCGCGATCGATCCGTTCGGATTGATTGGCTCTGGCAGCAGCTCATCGGTCGTTTCGTTCGCCCCAGGTCGGGCATAGCGGAGCGCAATCTGACCGCGGTCGTGCCAGCCTTGAAGCACCTCGGGCGACCGCACGGCGATCCGCCCCTCGCCATGAGCGATGGGCACATCGAACGCGGTCATGCCACGCAGGAACACCGAGTTCGTTTCGCCCACGACGAGCCGCACCCAGCGGTCGGTGTACCGGCCGTTCGCATTCCAGGCGAGCGTCGCGTCGACCGGCCCCGCGGTTTTCAGCGCCGCTGTCCCCCCTGGCAGCAGGCCCGATCGCATCAGCACCTGAAACCCGTTGCAGATCCCCAGCACGAGCTTTCCGGAGTCGACAAACTCGATCAGCGCGTCGCGCAGGCGGGTCTTCAGCTCCAGGCCAAAAATCACGCCGGCGCCTACGTCGTCCCCGTAGCTGAAGCCACCGGGAATGCAGAGGATCTGGGCGGATTTGAGCAAATCGGGCGATTCGAGCACGCGAAACAGGTGGACCCGATCCGCCGTCGCACCACACTGCTCGAACGCAAATGCGGTCTCGGCATCACAATTGGTGCCTGGGGCGCGAAGGACGAGAACGTGCGGATTGGGCATGCTGACGTGTCAGGAACGGAGTGCGTGGCCAGGGAACTCATCGCCCGCGACGTTTCGAGACAGACTGGCCCCGAGTACGCCACCGACCGCGAGTTTAAAAGTGAGTTCAACGAACCTCGAAACTTCCGATACGTTGCGGCAACTCTGCCGCCATGCCGACCGGAGTTCGTGGAGCAACAGTGTAACGCGTCCCCAGCCGGGTTCCCAATCGCTGGGAGCAACAACCGTCCCCATGCCTCGGTCTGTAGCGGAAGGCGTGAGCCTTCCCCCGCGCAGCGGCTACCATCTTGCGTGGGATAGGCTTCCAGCCTGTCGAGTTTCCGGGATTTTCGGAGTGAATTGCGGCGGGCAGCGTCGAACCTCCGGGCGCTGACGCTTCCGGCTCCCCTCGCAATGAATTCGGCTCGCTCGCCCCAGAGGCCCCGCCTGCTTTTTGCATCCCTCCGCTCACTCCCATATAACTCGATGCTTGGACAACGCGGTTGCAACGAATTGTCGCGGCTGCTGTTGCCACAGGCTGCCACGCTTTTCAGACTTTCGGACCGGATGCCGCATGAGTGCCGCCCCCGAATCGACGCCCCGATCCCTAGCCACGCTGTTCGCCGAACTGCGCCATCGCATTCGACGCTACGTGTTGCTCGAAGGCGTCGCCCTCTTCGGGGCGGTGATTGGCCTCTGTTTCTGGACGAGTCTCGCTCTCGACTACCTCGTCGAGTGGCCGCGATTCGTCCGTCTGCTGCTGCTGGTCACCATGCTGGGGCTGGCGGGCTGGACTCTGTTCCACTCGCTGATTGGTCGCCTGCTCAAAGACCTGCGGGACCGTGCCCTGGCGCTCGTCCTCGAACGCCGCTTCCCTGAAATCGGCGACCGGCTGATCACCACGGTCGAACTCGCTGGCAGAACCGATGTGCAGGCCGGCTCCTTGCCCGCCTCGATGCTGGACCGCACCTCCCGCGAACTGACCGACCTCATCGGTCGGCTCAACCTGAGTGAGGTCTTCAACGCGAAGCCGCTCGTGCGGGCGGCGCTCACGGCTGCCACGCTGCTGGTTTCGATGGCCGGGTTTGCCGGTCTATTTGGAGATGTCTTCGCCCCCTGGTGGCGGCGAAACGTGCTGCTGGCCGAGGAAACCTATCCCCGCAGCACAAAGCTCGAAGTGTTCGCGCTGGCCGAACCGGGCGAGCGCAAACTGCCGCTGCGATTCGACGCACCGTACAAACATCCCCGGGGCGCAGATTTCACGCTCCTCGCGGAAGTGCAGCCCGGCTCGGAACCCCCGGCCGATGTGCAGATTCGGCATCAGCTTGTCGACGGAGCGGGCGGCAAACGCGACTACCTCACCCGGTTCGGGGAGAGTCAGTTCCGGTACACCCTGCCCGGCCTCAACGACAGCATCCGCGTCTGGTTACGGGGAGGCGATTATTCTTCGCCCGCGGGTTGGCTGGTGACGGTCGTCGATCCGCCGCGACTCGATCGCGTCACGCTACAGTCCCTCTTTCCCGACTACATGGGCCGCAACGACCGCGATGACAGCACGGGAGCGGCCGTCCGATCAGCCGTGGTGGTCAATGGGACGCAGATCACCCTGCCGGGGGGCACGGATTTCATTTTCGAGGCCCAGGTCAACAAACCGCTCGTCCGGGCCACGCTGCGGATCGAGCCGTTCGATCTGCTGGTGACACGTGGAAGCATCTCGGTGCGGTCGGGTGGTCCGAGCGGCCCCGAACGGCCCGTTACGGGCGAGGGGATGGGGCTGTCGGCCGATGGGCGCGTGCTCCGAGTTCCGTTCCGTCTGGCCCCCGTCGTGACCGAACCGGCTCCCATCCCGGCGGAAGGCCCGCTCGCCGCCCCGCTGCCCCTGGGCCACGACAGCGTCGTCCTGATCACCCTCGAAGATGAAGACGCGATCATTAGCCCGCAGCCGATTCGCATTTCGGTGGCCGTCCAGCCCGATCTGCCGCCCGAACT
>JAIXZD010000564.1 GCA_027489895.1 Planctomycetaceae bacterium | reverse complement strand
TCGCTGGCGATGATCGGGTCGGCCGACGAGATCCCCGCGCTGCTCGCCCGGCTGGGCGATGACGACTGGCAGACGCGGTTCTTCGCGGCGATGGCGCTCGAAGCGATCACCGGGGCCAACCGCGAGCTGCTCTGCGACCCGGTTCGGGCCAGCGAAGTTTGGGCCGCCTGGTGGAAACCGATTGGCTCGCCCGAGGCGTGGGTCGCTTCGCTGTCGACACAGATTGAGACGCTCGACTGGCGCGTCACGCAACGGCTGGCGTGGGTTCATCGCGCTCCCTAGGTCGCCGCCCGTGACTTGTTGCGGCCAGCCGTCGAAGCCCGTGTGCTCGCGGCTCTGTCGACGGACGGTCCACCTGCTCCTGAAGCCGTTGCGACGGCGGGCTGGTGGAAGCTCGCCGAGTCCCTGCCCAAGATCGAACCCTGGCTGGTGGGGGGTGGCAATCCGCGTCTCGAAGAGAGTCTGCCCGACGCCGATGATTCGCTGGAACGTGAAGTCCGGGGGATGCGTCTGGGGAAAGAGGCGGCGCTCGCGGTGGGACGCATCGGGACCGAGGCGGCGATCGCGTCGCTCTGGAACGTCCTCGCCAGGACCGTTCCCAATCGCGATCCGATTCCTTCCCGCCACTACCAGACTGGCCCGCGACCTGAAGAGTACACCTACCTGCGGGCGCTGCTGCTGGCCGGGGCGAAACCCACGCTCGACCATGTCCCTCATCTGATCGGACTGTTGCCCAGCACGTTTGGCGAGAAACCCCGGTTTGAGGATCGGACGAAGCCGATCGAGTCGCAACGGGCGGGGCTGGCCCGCAAGCTGCTCGAACGGACCGACCTGCTGCCCCAAATTCTCGACGTGGCCCGGCATGTCTTGAAGGGTGACGCTGATGTCTCCTCACCGCTCTACAAACAGTTGCTGGCGGGGAGCAACAACGACCGCCCCTACTCCGAGCATGGGCATCCGTTCCCGGTGTTGAAAACGCTCGAACCCGAACAGGCGCTGCAGTACCTGGCCTGTCTCTCGGCCCAACCGAGTGACGCACCCGAAGCACTCGTCCGTCCGTACCTCACGTCGGCCAAGCATCGCGAACGAATCGAAGCGGCCGTCGTGTTGCGGAGGCTGGGAATTGCCGACCAGGCGACGCGAGATTTCATCCTGGCCGAAGTCCGAAAACCGTACCCGTTCAGCGAGATCTGGAGTATTGGCAAGGGCCGGTTCGAGCTGCGGTTCCGCGACAAGGCCTATCTGCTGATGGCGCTGGCCGCCTCGACGCCGGATGTGGCCGCGCTCGCCGAGTTCACCTCGGACACAACCTACTACCGCGATATCCGGCTCGGGCTGGCACTCGGTTTGGGGATGCGGGCGAATCATTCGCCAGACGCCGAGGCGTTACTGATGACGCTGGCAACCGACCCGATTTACCAGGTCCACCGCACGGCCCGTCTCTCGCGCGACCGGCTGCGATCCCGTGCCCGGTATCGGGACGAGTCGCTGCCCAATCCCACGCCGTTGCCCGCGTATCAGCCACTCGCGCGGGGCACCTCACCGATCACGCCGTGGGAGTTCACCGAGCGCACGCCCGACGCTGAGTCTGGCCCCGCCAAACAGTTCTTCGCCGCCACCAACGAGAACGCCGCTTTGCAGGCGCTTTACGCCGCGGCCTCTCCCGAAGCGTATGCCAGCGTGGGGAACACGTTTGCCCGGAATGCCGAACGGATGCGGCTGTACGACGCGCGGTTCCTGGAAGAGATGACGCTCTGGAGCGCGAGCGAAGGGATCGCTCTCACGCCCGAGTTGGATGCCGCGCTCGACAAGGCGATTCAAAGCCCGTTCCCGTTTGCTCATTACCTTGCGGCGAAGTTCATCGTCGTGCGGGGCGAACCTCGGCTCGCCCAGAAACTGGTTCCGAAACTGGCCGACTATGTCGCGCAGGCCGATACGGTTGGCGTCTATTGGGCGGCGGACGCAGTGGGGCGCCTGCGTCCGGAAGGTGCGTTCGACGCGCTGCAGTCGCTCGCGGAACCGAAGCCGTTCGCGAAGACGTATGGTTCGATCGGCATGGCGTACGGTTTTTCGGCCGCCCGAGGATTGGGGCTGTTCGCCGCGTCGCCTTCCGAAGAGTTGGTGAAATCCCTGCTGGTGCACGACAACGTCTGGTTGCGAGCGGGGGTGTTGGAAGGACTGGCCGCCCGCGGCCATGCAGAACTTCCAGCGGTCCTGAAGCAGCTTCAAGACGACGCCCCGAGTCTGTTCCTCGAAGAACAGGCCCGCTATGCGGCCCATCAATCTCAGGCGAGCCAGTAGGGTGGGCACTGCCCACCAAGGCTCACCGGCGTGGACCAGATAAAGACAATTGGATCGCCGACCGACCTTCGACAAGAGAATCACCACAGAATCTGTTGAAGCCGGGGGAGAATCGTTCGCCCGTTGGACGTCGGTGAGCGATGGTGGGCAGTGCCCACCCTACAGAACATGTCTCCCCCTCACTGTTTCTCCTGCTGGATTGACCTCACGATGCTGCCCACCCGCATGATGAATGCCTCTCGTTTCTCGCGCCCTGCGGCGTTGAACACGCTCTTTCCGCTGGTCGTCACGCTGGCAACGCTGGTTGGTTCGCCTCTGTTCGCGGCCGAACCGGTCGCGCGCTGGGCGCTCGGCAAACCTGCGACCTCGTCGCCTCTCGAACGCGAGACGGTCGCCACGGGCGGCGTGACGATTGTCGAGGGGTCTCCCTCTGGCGGGGGCACGGCCACGCGGTTCGATGGCCGTGGCGCCTTTCTCACCGCCCCTCTGGCCGCGGACCTCAATGTGGGGACCGGCGACTTCACGGCGGCGCTCTGGGTCAAGCTCGATGAAACCGGGCTCGACGACCAGGGCGACCTCTTGTCGCAGTTCGACCCAGCCACGCGCACCGGCTGGTCGCTTTCCATCCGCACTAATGGCGGGGTCACCAACAGCCAGGTGAATCTGCGGCAGCTTCAGTTCGGGATTGATGCGGGCAGCGAGCCGGTGTTGACGGATGTCGGCCGCCCGGGCAACTCGCTCTATGGCATGTCGATCGCCGTGCATGCGGGGAAGCTGTACGTCGGGACGTGCGAAGCGGGCGCGACGGAAACAGGCCATGTCTATCGTTACGACGGTCCCGACAAGTGGTTCGATTGCGGCTCACCCGATGTCGCCAATGCCGTCACCTCGATGGCGGTTCACAAAGGGCAGCTCTACGTCGGGACGGGCAAGTATCGCCTCAAGGGATCGTCGCTGAATGAATCGGAGAATCCGGCCTTCGGCGGGCGGATCTTCCGGTTTGTGGAACCCGGCCGGTTTGAACCAATGGGCAAGCTTCCGGAGACCGAAGCGGTGGGCGGCATGGTCGAGTTTGGCGGGGCGCTCTATGCCTCGTCGCTCTATCCGCCCGCGGGGTTCTTCCGTCAGGGTGAGGGGAGCACCTGGACGAAACTCGACAGCCCCAACGGCAAACGAAATCAGGCAATGATCGTTCACGATGGCTATCTGTGGGCCACGAGCTACGACGGAGGACAGGTCTACCGCTTCGATGGCACCCGCTGGGAAGACCTCGGCCTGCTGGAAGCCAACACGCAGAACTACTCGTTCGCGGTCTACCGGGGCGACCTCTACATCGGCTCGTGGCCCAGCGGCAAGGTGTATCGCTATGCGGGCAAGGCCGGGTTTGTCGATACCGGACGACTGGGGGAGGAACTCGAAGTGATGGTCATGCTCGTGCATAACGGCGGCCTCTATGCAGGCAGTCTGCCGCTGGCCGAACTGTACCGTTATGACGGTGACCAGGCCTGGAAGCGATTGGCCCAGCTCGACCAGACGCCCAACACGAAGTACCGGCGGGTCTGGACGGCCGCGACCTATCAGGGCGACTCATTCTGGACGACGCTGCCCACAGGCCACATTCACCGCCTGCGGGCGGGTGTCGCCACGAGTTGGGACGAACCGTTCCCCACGGGCTGGCGACACGTCGCCGCACGGAAGCAGGGCGGGAAGCTGACGCTGTGGGTGGATGGAAAGCAGGTGGGCGAGTCGATCGAGTTCGCGGCCGAGAAGTTCCCGCTGACGACCAAGGTCCCCCTGCAGATTGGCAAAGGCCCCGGCAGCACGCTGTTGGGAACCCTCTCCGACGTGCGGCTCTACCGCACCGCGCTGACGGCCGACGAACTGGCCAAGCTCGCCAAGCCCTAACATAGGGTGGGCAGCGAGGCCGTGATTTCTTCGAACGATCGGTGAATTCTCGATGGAAACCCGACGCGTCAGCGAGGGACCCAGCGTGGATTTCGTGGAAATCGTGAGCTACGGGGAGCGCGGGGTCCCTCGCTGACGCTTCGGGTTACCAAAACTCTCAGCCTCAGTGCCTACCCTACGCCTGCTGGCCATCGAATTGTCTCACCAAACGAAAAGACGCCGGCCCTTGTTGCCAAGGGCCGGCGCCGCCAGGGCACCACATCCAGGGTGTACGTTCAAGGTGTCAGTTCAGGGTGGTTCTGTCTCGGGTTGCGGCTTCAGGGTGTGGTCTGTGGTGTTGATCTTGCCTTGGTGGCTGAATCAGCAGATTGCCGGTTGGGACGTCCAGATGCGATTCCTCGTTGTCACCTGCCAATCGGTTCGTGTGCGGCACGGGCCGATCGAACAGGTTGCGACGGGGTCGATCACCAGGTCGGAATCCATCCCCGTCACCAACCGGCAACCTGCCAGCGATTCGTCACTCCTTCGACCTTCAAGTCACTCCGTTCGTCTCGTTCGATCCTCTTCAGTTACCGGCTGCTGAGGCTGCCCAGCGTGCCCCGGCCCGCCCCCGGAGTCACACCGCTTCGCAGCACTTCCACGGCGGTCCGCACATCCTGATCCTGCGGGCCCACATCGGTCGTGCTCTGGGCGACATAAACATCCGGCTCGACCCCTTCCCCCGCCATCGGTCGACCCGAGGGCGAGTAGAACCGGGCGGTGGTCAATCGCAGACCAGCGTTCAGCGTGTTGAGCGGAAACAGCGTCTGCACCGTTCCCTTCCCGTAGCTGTGTCGGCCGACAATCACACCTCGTCCGTTTTCCTGAATCGCGGCGGCGAAGATCTCGCTGGTCGAGGCCGAGTGTTCGTCGATCAGCACGACGAGCGGCACCTTCCAGGTCTGTTCTTCCCGAGCCGATTCCAGGCTGTTGTCCTGACTGTTCCGGCCTTTCGTCGACACGATCGTGCCGCTGGGCAGGAACATGTCGGCGGTTTCAATCGCGGTCGTCAAGAGTCCTCCCGGGTCACCTCGCAGGTCGAGCACCAGGCCCTGCATCCCTTGTTGGTGAAGCTGCCAGAGGGCGGCTTCCATCTCCCGGGCCGAGGCCGAGGCGAACGTATCGAGCTTGAAGTAACCGATCTTGGCCGACTGATCGACGAACTGCACATCGTTGATCGTCTGCACCTGGATCGAGCGCCTCGGCACGTTGAAGCTCGCCTGCATCTGGTTTCGCTGCACCGTCAGCACCGCGACGCTGCCTTCCGGACCGGTGATCAACTGCGTCACCGCATCAAGCGTCCGGCCAGCGAGCGACTGCCCGTTGACCGCGACAATCAGGTCATTCTTCTGGAGACCCGCCGCGGCGGCCGGGCCGTTCTGCAGGACCCGGACCACCTTCACCCCGGCGGACGCCGCGACTTCAATCTGCACGCCGACTCCGACCACGCTTTCTCCCAATTGCTGGTTCGACAGCTTCGCCGTTTCCGGAGGCACGAAGGCGGAGAACCGGTCGAGGCTATCCACGGCACCGTAGATGAATTCCACAACCGTCACTTGCGGGCTGAGGCCCACCGTCTGCTGGGCGGCCTGCATCGACCACTGGGCCGCGGCAATCGCCTGCTGATTCGAAGTGACCTGCATCTGCTGACTCATCCCGGCAAACGCCTGCTGCAGGGCCGCCAGTTGCTGGGGGTTGGCGGCGATCCGATTCGCCTGGACAAACGCGGGGGTTTGCAGGGCCAGCAGGATGTTCGCCTGCGCCCGCTGCACCAGAGCCGCGGGCGACTGCGGTTCCAGGTGTCGGTTCTGAACCAGGTCGAGCACTTCGCTGTACAGTTGCAGTCCCCGCTGCGCATCGAGCTGGGCGATGAAACCAATCACGGCCGGGTCCGAGTAACGCCGGTTGATCAGTTCCACGGGCTGCGGCCGTTCGTCGACCTTCTTGCGAGGGGCGACTTGCGGCAACTGGTCCCGCAGATCGGGCCCCCAGTTGTTGTTGAACGGCAGATCGTTCCGCCCACCGTTATTGAACGGAAGCGAATTGAAGGGCTGCGTCCGATCCCGCCACGACCGGTCACCCGGAATCGTCGAAGGAGCGGGCAGCTCCTCGAACCGCGACCGATCCGAAAACGGACGATTCGGCACGCCAAACGTATCGAGGTCGCCGTCGCTGGGCCGGTTGGTCCGCCCGTTGGACTGCGGAGCAAAGTCCCGACCGCTGTCGTAACGGTTGCTGTCGAACCGATTGGAGTCGTTCCGGTCCCAGTTCTGGCGAGTCCGGGATGGGCCGTTGCCGAGGTCAGGGGTCCAGTCGCCATACAGATCTGGCGAGCGGTCATCGAACCGTCGGTCTGACCGGACCGGACGGTCTTCGAACCGCCGATCATCGAGCCGGTAGTTCGAGCGGTAGCCGCCACCCCGGTGCGGGGGCAGGCTGTCGGCGTCATCCAGATCGCGAGTCGCGGGGCGACTGTTCCAGCCGGCTCCCTCGTCGCGGGCGGGGAGGTAGTTGTTCTGGTCGGCGGAGGCGATCCCGGCCGAGAGGCTGAGGACGGCGAGCAAGGCCGCGGCGGAACGGGCGAGGCGTCGCGTCAGGCTGTGGGTGAAGAGGTTGCTGTTCAGAGTAAAGATCGAAGGGAACATTTCGCTGTCCTTGTCGAAGTGAGCTGTGGGAAGACGTTGTGTTGGGGGTGGTCTGGCGGTTGGGGTCGGGCGGGTCATCACATCCTTCGCAAACGGGTTATCCGGCTTTGGTCAGCACCCGCGTCAGCATGGTCTGCGGCTTGAGGTGGGGCAGTTGGGCTGCTGGCATTTGCGTTGCGGGCAGAGCGACCGTTTTCCGCTGCTGAACGAGGTCACCCAGCGTCTTGGCCGCGGGGGCTTGGCAGAGTTCGCCCCGCAGAACGCGAACGTCTTTGGGAGCTTCGATGCCGATTTTCACGTTCTTGGTTCCGAGGCCCAGGATCCGAATGACGATCCCGTCGCCGACATGAATCACTTCCGAAGCTTTCCGAGTGAGAACGAGCATGATTCCGATCCTTGGTGTCTGTTTGACGACGCCTGGCGGGTCATCGTCAGAGGGTGGCTGTGAATCCTGATTCAAGGTCCGCTGCATTGCGGTGAGTCAGAATGATCATTCGACAAAGCGAACTGCGTGCCAAATCGCGACACTCCCTCGGAATGCGTCCCAGATCGGATGCATATATATAAGGTGATAATTTGCGGAGAATCATTCGCTTCCAGCCAGAGAGAGGGGAAAGATCGCAGCTCGACACCGAAATGACTGGTAGAACTTACATTGCCTGGGCAGCGCGGCATGTCATCGATCTGACCGAGTGGAGCAGGACATGTAATCCTTTCAACTCAATTGCAAGATTGTCCTGTCAAAATGTCGGCGCGGCCGGGAACGGGATCAAGGCCACGACAGAACCTGTTTCCAATCATTGGGTTACGAAAGTCGTTGCGTTTTTGATTCGACATTGGCACGCGCTGTGCAATTACTGATTCACGTCGACGCTTGGTGCGGCGACAGCGGACGCCAGGGCGCCGCACAATGAGTCAGGAAAAACTCAAGTTTGGTCAGGAGAATGGTCATGAACGCGACACTGTTTGGTTGGAAGGCGTTGGTGGTGGGGGCGCTGATGGCGCTGGGGCAGTCGGTCCAGGCGGCCGATCTGAACCGGTACCAGCCGGTCTCGCACACGGTGAACAAGGTGGCGACTCAGTCGGCGGCGGCTCCGGTGTATGGACCGGCTCCGCTGGCCCCTGCCGCAGCCAAAACGGCGGCGACGGGCGAGCAGAAGACGGCCTTCTGGGGCTGCTGGGACCCGTGCTACACGCGTCCTGTCTGCCGGACGATCTGCCAGCCCTCGTACGGGTACGGCTATGGAACGCCCGGTTGTGGTGTTCCAGGCTATGGCGTGCCGGGTTACGGCGTTCCGGGGTATGGCGCCCCAGGTTACGGCGTGCCCGGGTACGGAGTGGGTTACGGTGCCGGGTATGGCGTTCCGGGGTATGGAGCCCCTGGTTATGGCGTTCCCGGTTATGGCGTGCCCGGTTACGGCGTTCCGGCCTACGGCGCCCCTTATGGGGCGTACGGGGTGTCGAACAGCGTTCCGGCGATCACCGCTCCGGTGGGGATCCCCGCTTATGGGACGCCTGGTTTCGGGTCGCCCAGCGTGGTTCCGGCCGTGGCTCCCTATGGGGCTTCCTACGGTGCTCCGTATGTCGCTCCCGCGGTGAACCCCGGCTTCCCGGGTGGTGTGCCCGGTGCTCCCTACTCGCCCTACGCACCGTTCTTCGGTTCGAAGGATGCGACGAAGGTCAACGCGAAGGCTCCGGTCGATGTCGGCCGGAACAGCAACCCCAACAGCCCCTACTTCAAGTAATGTCCCCATCACCCCCGGTGGGCAACTGTTGCCCACCGGCCTGATTCAGGAGTCGTGAATTGCGTCGAGCGGATGACGAAGGATCGTTCGTCCTGAGTGCTGAAGACGTCGTGCTGGAACGTGTCGTGATTGAAGAACTCCAGGGACGCGGACTCGATTCGGGAACTCGAGTTCGGGAACCATACCGGCCGCCGGAATACTCCGGCGGCCGGTTCTGTTCTTTGACCAGCGGGTCCTGTTTGAACCACTTTTGAGCGACTTTTTGAAACACCAAGGCACGAAGGCACCAAGGGCGGGATCTGTGACGGGAGTCGAACTGGGGAGGCTCGTTCGACACAAAGACGCAAAGAGCACGAAGGAAAGGCGGGTTTAAGGGCGGGTGCTGTTGACCGCGCGGGTTGGACCATCGGGCGTCTTTTGGGTTGTGTTTGTTTCTGGGGCGTTGCGTGTGTCGGGAATATGTGGTCGGTGGTTGAACGATCAGGCGAGCCGACGCTGCTTGTTTTGCCCTTCCTTGGTGCCCTTGGTGTCTTGGTGGTCAACAAAAACTTCTGAATGATGCATAGCCCTTCGCGTACCCGAACCTCCGGGCGCTAACGCTTCCGGCTCCCATGATTGCTGCGAAATCCGGTGATCGGAGATGCTCTCCTCTCGATGCACTTCCTCTCCCGTTGATTTTCCCGACTGATTGACGACACTCGGAGATTCGCCGCGAGTTGCGGTGAAGCCCGTGTTGTCTGTCTCCTTCCTCTGCCCCGCAATCGCACCCACCATGGCTGATTCTCCGCTCGCTTCGCTCACCAAACAGCACGACTTTCTGGTCGCGATCGACTCCGATGGCTGCGCCTTCGATTCGATGGAGATCAAGCACAAAGAATGCTTCATCCCCCCGTTCATCAAGCACATGGGGCTGCAGGCCGTTTCGAAGTACGCACGGGAATGTTGCGAGTTCTCCAACCTTTACTCCAAAGATCGCGGTGCCAACCGCTTCCCCGCCTACCTCAAGGCGCTCGACCTGCTTGCCAAACGGCCTGAGGTGATCGCCCGCGGCGTCCAGCTTCCCGCACTCAAGGGTGTTCGCGCGTGGATTCAGCGGGAGAGTAAACTCGGAACGAAAACGGTCGTCCCCGAAGCCGAGCGAACGGGCGACCCCGACCTCAAACTCGCCGCGACCTGGTCGCAGGAAGTCGATGCGAACGTCGCGGCGACGGTGCATGGCCTGCCGCCGTTTCCGCTGGTGCGGGAGTGTCTGGAAAAAATGCGGGGCCATGCCGATGTGATCGTCTGCTCGGCCACGCCGTTTGCCGCCCTCAAGAAAGAGTGGGAAGAGCACGGGATTGCGAAGTATGTCGATGTGATTTGCGGCCAGGAGGTCGGCTCGAAGAAGGAGATTCTCGCCGCGGCCGTCGCGAAGGGGTACTCGGCCGACCGGATTCTGATGCTGGGCGATGCACCGGGCGACAAGAAGGCGGCGCTCGACAACCACTGCCATTACTTCCCGATCAATCCCGGCCATGAAGACGCCAGTTGGAAGCTGCTGCACGAAGAAGCCCTCGCCCGATTCCTCGCCGGGAACTACGGCGGAGCGTACGAACAGGCCCTGATCGACACCTTTGATGGGTACCTGCCCGAGCAGCCCTCGTGGCCCACCGTCGCCTGAGTTGATGGTCGGCGAGGTCTGGGGCGCAAAGACCTGTTTCCTTCGTGACATGGGTAGCCGGAAGCATTAGCGCCCGGAGTCTCGATGCCCGAACGCAGATTCCACCGACCCCTGACAGGGTCGGCTCGCCACGCGGTTTGCGCCAGTGGGAATCGTCGAACCTCCGGGCGCGAACGCTTCCGGCTCTTGCGGTTGGAGGCCGTGTGGTGACAATGGCTGGTCGGTTCTGCGGGTTTGTCGCCGGGCAGGCAGAGGCCGTGTCATGTCGCGCGGCAGCAGTGGCGGTCGTGAGGGGAAGGACGGGACGTAATGGGACGGATTGGAGTCGCGTTTCGGGCGTTTTTCGGGGCGTTGGGCAGCGGTGCGGTCGCCGAGCGGCTGGACCTGGCGCTTTCGGGCGCGCCCGCGCTCACCCCGCCGCTGGCACCGGTCGTCCCGGAATCCGTCGCCCCTCCGGCGGCGAAGCCCGCCCCCGTCCCGCCACCAAAGCCGCCCGGTCGGAGCGATGCGCTCACGCTGCTGGCCACGTTGCAGCGTGAGGCCCGGCTGGTCGATTTTCTCAAGGAGCCGATCGCCGAGTACAGCGACGACCAGATCGGCGCGGCCGTGCGAGACATCCATCGCGACTGTGCCAAAGTGCTCGAACGGTTGTTCGCGCTCCAACCCGTCGCCAGCGATGCGGAAGGGGCGCAGGTCACGGTACCCGGTGAATCCGAGTTGTACCGTCTGACCGGCCAGGTGAGCGGGACCGCCCCGTTCCAAGGCACGCTCGTCCACCCCGGCTGGAAAGCGACCCGCTGCGAGCTTCCCGTCTGGACCGGGGATCCGCGGGCCAAAGAGATCGTCGCCCCGGCCGAGGTCGAAGTGCGATAGATCGGCGCTTTGGTTTTCACCACCAAGGCACAAAGGCACCAAGGGGCGGGACTGGGGTGGAGCGTCGAACTGGGGAGTCTCCTTTAACACCAAGACACAAAGGGCACGAAGGAAAGGCAGGTTCAAGGGCCTGTGCGGTTGAAGACGCGGCTTGGACCATCGCGGTGTTTAACTGCTTGAATTCGTTGTGTGGGACAAATCTGAGGCGTTTTGCGGAGAGCGAGTTCGCTCCCTCAACCCCTCGCTGTCGACGAGTTCCACTGAGAGGCTTCGGGTTTCCATCGCGAATTCACTGGTCGCCCGAAAAGATCACAGCCCATGATCTTCGGCTCCTCAGAAATCCAGCCAGAAACCAATTCCTCCGCAATGGTCCCGGCAGCGCGGCCGACAGCCACAGTCCTTCTACCTGCCTTTCCTTGGTGCCTTTGTGCCTTGGTGGTGAATCGAGCCTCCTCGGTTCGACTCTCGCCTCAACCCCCTGCGGTGGGGCCTTGGTGGTGAGGATTTCCCGCGTGAGGATGTTCGTTCCGGGTGCGGTTGCAATAATTGAGGCGGCCTGGAGGCGCGGGGTCTCTGGCGGGTGCGTGTCGGACCGCGCGCCGTGGTTCTGACCAGCGGAGTGAATCGACGTGGCAGCGACTCGAAACCAGACGCGGACAGTGAAGATCGGGACGATTTCCGTCGGAGGCGGGCACCCGATCGCCGTCCAGAGCATGTGTGCCACGCACACGACGAACATCCCGGCCACGGTCGAGCAGGTGAACGACCTGTACGCAGCCGGGGCGGATGTCGTGCGGATCGCGGTCGATTCCAAAAAGGACGCCGAGGCGCTGGTGGCGATTCGTGCCCAGACGCAGGCGAACCTCGTGATCGACCTGCAAGAGAATTATCGCATGGCCGAGCTGGTCGCGCCGCATGTCAACAAGCTCCGCTACAATCCGGGTCACCTCTATCACCACGAGCGCGAGAAGCCCTGGCAGGACAAGGTGAAGTACCTGGCCGAGATCGCGACCAAGCACGACTGCGCGATGCGGGTGGGCGTCAACTGTGGCTCGGTTGACCCAGCCAAGGCGGAGAAGTTCGGCAAGGAAGACTCGATCTCGCCCATGCTGGAAAGCGCGTTCGACCACTGCGCGCTGCTCGATTCGATTGGCTTCACGCGGTATGTCGTGTCGCTGAAAGACTCCGACCCGCAGAAGGTGATCGAGGTGAATCAGCGGTTCGCGGCCCAGCGGCCCGATGTCCCGCTGCATCTGGGGGTGACGGAAGCCGGCCTGCCACCCGATGGCGTGATCAAGACGCGGATCGCATTCGAGCAGTTGATCAGCAAGGGGATTGGCGACACGATTCGCGTGTCGCTCACCGTCCCCAATGCGCGGAAGAGGGAAGAGATCGAGGCGGGGAAGCAGATCATCGCCGATATCGCGGCCGGTCGGTTCCGGTCGGTCGTGAAGCTGAACGCCGACAAGATGAACATCATCTCCTGCCCGAGTTGTTCACGGGTCGAGAACGAGGCGTTCATCGAACTGGCGCAGCAGGTCAAAGAGATGTCGCAGTATGCCAAAGACTACGCGATCACGATTGCCGTGATGGGCTGCCGGGTGAACGGCCCGGGCGAGACGGACGATGCCGACCTGGGTCTGTGGTGCGCGCCGAACTACGTCAATCTGAAGCGCGGCGGCGAAGAGCTGGGGCACTTTCCGTACGACGAAATCCTCGGCAAGCTGAAGATCGAGCTCGATGCGCTCATTGCAGCGAAGGCGTGACGTAAGTTGCGAAACAGCGTTTGCGAATCTGTTGGGGCTCGTTCACACGAAGACTCAAAGACGCAAAGGAACAGCCGGTCAATAAGCTGCGACGGACCTCGGTTCGCAACCGGGACCGGTCGTGGTGTGACGGGTGAGTTTCGGGCGGTGATACGGTATCGCGACGACCTCGCTCAAACCCCATCTCCAATCGCAGAACGTTCCCCCAAGTGCCCATCGCCGGATTCACATCGGCCTCGTCCCGTTGGCAATCGGGACACCGAATTTCCCTTGGTTCGGCCTTTCCTTCGCGTTTTTGCGTCTTCGTGTGAATGAGCCTCACTCAGTCGACGCGCTTGCCAACCCCCCTCGCACGCCGACACTGTCGGAAATGCCCAAATGACTAATGCCGGGGTGGATGGGTCAGGGTGTGCTGGAGGGCGGTGATGAGGGGGGCGAGTTCGTCGGCCCGGAGGCAGAAGGGGTTGATCACCAAAATCCCCTGGTCGAGCTGGCCGTGGCCGGGATAGACGGGGGGGTAGAGCGGCGCGTTGCCGTGGCGGAGGTGTCGGCAGGCGGCGAAGGCCGCGGCCCTTCGGTCGCCCCAACTGGCATCGAGTTCGAGCTCGAGTTTGGGGAGCGACTGCCCGTCGCCCGGATCGCGGAGGTGGCAGACGACCGGGAGGCCTTCCAGGCTCTGGGCGATCTGTTCGAGCCAGTTGAGATGGCGCTCCCGGTCGACGTCGTAGGCGCCCGAGGCGAACAGCTCGAGTGCGGCGACCAGGGCGACGATTTCTTCCTTAGAGACCTTCATCGCCCGCCCCAGGCCATGCCTGGGCAGCCCGGCCAGTTGCGTGCGGTCGATGTAGTCCGCGGGCGGGTCCCACAGTTCCGGATGGTCGTCGTTGTCCAGCATCTGCAGGGCGGCCGAAGCGATCAGTTCTTTCCTGCCACAGAGAATGCCGGTCGATTGCGGGCCGCGGATCGCCTTGCCCCCGCTGAAGCAGACGAGGTCGGCCCCGGTCGCGATCAGGCGGGTCAGGTTGTCGCGCGGCGGGAGTTCACCGGCCGCATCGACCAGAACGCGCAGCGAGTGCATTCGCGCGAACCCGACGATCTCCGGTAGGGTCGGTCGCGAGTGCGGACTTTGGTTGAACAGGATGCCGACGGTGTCGGGCGTGAGGGCGGCCTCGTACTCCCAGAGTTCAGTTCGCCGGACGCCCGCGTTGCCGACGATCTCGTTGAAGCCGACCTCGACGAGCTTGGCACCAGCGGCGCGGACGGCGTGGTCGTATCCGTTCCGCTGTTCGCGGGCGACGAGGAACTCGCGCCGCAGGCCGGTGGTATCTGGAAGACGCTCCATGCGGCCGGGGTCGAGCCCCGCGAGGATCGCCGCCGCCCCAAGGGTGAGCGCGGCCGCTGAACCGCAGGTGACTAGCCCGGCCTGGGCCGTGGTAATGCGGGCGATGACGCGGGATGCGACCGCCTGCAACTGTTCCAGAGGGACGGCCCGCTGGTTGCCATCGAGGAAGGCGGCGAGCACGGCGTCGGGCAGAATTGCGCCGCCCAGTCGTGTCACGGAACCTGAGGCATTGATGATCGGCGCGAGGCCGAGGCGGTCATAAATCGAGGTCACGCGTCAGGCTCCCAGGTCAGCCACGCTGCCCGAGCGACTGGGGACGTGGATCGCCCTTCAAGATGTGTCCCCGAGGTCGGAACGGCAATCGTGTCCAAGAAAAAACCTCCCAGCGCGATCGTCGCGATTCCCACGCGAACCATCGGGATCGCTCGTCATGCGGTTTCCGCGCGCGGGTCTGGCGTGTTACAACGGAGAATCGGTCGCGGTGAACCTCGCGATCTTTCCTTGAATTGCATCGCGACGAGCCAGCATGAATTCTTCAGACGACGCGTTGGATGACTGTGGGGACGCCGCGGGGATGAGCGCGGGCGGGGGTGGCGGTCCGGGGGCGACACGTCAGCCGGTCGACCTGCCGCGGATCCAGCGGGCGGTGCGGGAGATTCTGGCCGCGGTGGGGGAAGACCCGGACCGCGATGGCCTGTTGGAGACGCCTGCCCGCGTCGCCCGGATGTATGCGGAACTGTTTCGCGGCCTGCATGCGGAACCGGGGCATCACCTGCATCGGGTGTTCGAAGAAACGTACGACGAGCTGGTGCTGGTGCGGGACATCAGCTTCAACAGCATGTGCGAGCATCACCTGCTCCCGTTCATGGGGGTGGCCCATGTGGGTTACCTGCCGAATGGGAAGGTGGCGGGCCTCAGCAAGCTGGCCCGGGTGGTCGAGGAGATCGCGCTCCGGCCCCAGGTGCAGGAACGGATGACGCACCAGATTGCCGACTTGATGGAGCGGGAGCTGTCGGCCAAGGGAGTCGTCGTGGTGCTGGAGGCGACGCACACCTGCATGACGATTCGCGGCGTGCGCAAGCCGGGGAGTCTCACGGTGACCAGTGCGGTGCGGGGCCTGTTCAAAACGAATGCCCTGAGCCGGTCGGAAGTGATGGCCCTGATTAACCGCAAGGCGTGACGGGCGGCGTGGCGCGGGGCTCAACGACTGTGCCATGCTTGCACCGCTTCGGGGCAAGCATGCCAACTGTGAGACGACGCCGCACTCGCCAATACCGCGTGGTTCGTGGAATTCGACCGCGAGGAGAGTCGAAGACCGCTGGCATGCTTGCCCCGCAAAGCCGGTGCAAGCATGGCACACAAAATCACACCCGTGTCACCCGTTTCAATCCGGCGAATGCCCGCGAGGCGTGAGCTGTGGGCGTGGCGAGGGGTGGAGGTGGGCGGTAGAGTTTACGGACAATTCTTGCGTCGGTCGCGACTCATTGGACGGTTTCAGGCGGGTGGGTCGAAAGAGCCCTTTCCCGCGTGTTGTCCGGCCAGGCAGGCTCCGCATCTTCACCCGTGAAACTGGTTTTGCCGTGATCTCACTCCGCTGGTCACCGTCTGTCGCGCTATTGTTCGGCCTGCTCGTTCTGGGTGAGTGGCCCCTCGTCCGGGCCGCTGAGCCTGCGGCGGCGGGTCTACCGGTCGAACCGGTCGCCACGCATGCCCTAGTCGCGGGCTTCGAACGGTTTTTTGAAAGCCCGGCCGGCGGGAAATTCCCCGCAGAGGCGGCTGCCGGGAAGCCTCTGTCGGCCGTCGACCTGGCAGCGGGGGGGCGGTTGCTGTTGGGTGAGTTGAGCTGTCTGTCGTGTCATGCGGCCGAGGGGAGACAGGCCGAGTGGATCGTGCCGAAAACGGCCCCGAAATTGTCGCAAGCGGGTGGGCGGATAAAGGTCGCGGCGTTCAAACGGATGCTGGCGAATCCGCACGGAGCCAAGCCAGGCACGACGATGCCGAATGTGCTGGCGGCGCTGCCCGAGCCGGAGCGGGCCGAAGCGACCGAGGCGCTGCTGCATCTGCTGGCGTCGACGGGGGCGGTCGTCGAGTCGGCTCCCGCGCGGACGGCGGTGACTGAAGGCGAGGCGCTGTTTCACTCGCTGGGCTGCGTCGCCTGTCACTCTCCGCGTCGACCGGCCCCGGCCGCGATCGTCGATCCGAACGCCGAAGAGCCCGACGAAGAGATGCCCCCCCAAGGCCCTGCCACAGCCACCTACATCCCCCTGGGCAACGTCGCGGGAAAGTACACGCTGTCGAGTCTCGCGCAGTTCCTGCGCGATCCGCTCGCGGTCCGTCCTTCCGCCCGGATGCCGCATTTCAACCTGAAGGATGAAGAGGCGCGGGCGCTGGCGAGCTACTTTTTTGCCGATGTCAAAGTGCCTGCGAATGTGCGGTACGAATGGTTTGAAGTGGGCAGCCTCGACAAGCTACCGAACTTTGCCGAACTGAAGGCCAAGGGAACCGGCGAGTGCAGTGGCTTCGACCTTGCCGTCGCGGGGCGGACGAACAACTTCGCGGTTCGCTTCACATCGGTTCTGCATCTGCCCTCGGCGGGAGATTACCGCTTCTACCTGGGCTCGGATGACGGCAGTCGACTCGTCATCGATGGCAAGGTGGTCGTCGATGTCGATGGCATCCACCCGCACCAGACGCAGGAGGGCGTGGCTCAACTGGCGGCCGGTCCGCATGAACTGGTCGTCGAGTACTTCCAGGGGGCCGGGGAGTGGACCGTGGACGTCGAAGTGAGTGGCGCGGGTCTGGGGCGACAACCGGTGGCAGCGCTCTTGAGCCTATCACGCGAGGGCTTGCCTGCGGCGACTGCGAAGGGCGAAGCGCCGTTCCAACTCGACCCGGCGAAAGCTGAGCGGGGGGCGACGTTGTTTGCCGACCTCGGTTGCGCGGCCTGTCATGAACTGACACGCGGCGACAAGCGGATCGCCGCCACCAAGACCGGCCCGAAGCTCGCAGCCCTCAAGCGGTTCGATGCGGGTTGTCTTGCGGAGAGTCCTGCCGCGCGGCTGCCGCGGTACGAGCTGAGCAGTCTCCAGAAGCAGGCGATCGCCGCGGCCCTCACGACTGTCCCCGACCGAGCACCCACGGCCGAGGAAACAATCGATCGGCAGTTCCTGGTCGCCAACTGCTACGCCTGCCACGAACGGGGCGGGAAGGGGGGCGTGGAATCGATTCGCAACGCCTACTTCGAATCGACGATCAAAGAAATTGGCGATGAAGGCCGCTTGCCTCCGTCGCTCACCGGTGCAGGCGACAAGCTCCGACCAGAGTATCTCGACGAGATCTGGCGGGCTGGGGCCAAGGATCGTCCGTACGTGAAGGCACGGATGCCCCGGTTTGGAGAGGGTAACCTGAAGGGGTTGACGGCCGCACTCGTTGAGAAGGATCAGCGGACCGAAGCGAAGCTCGCGGCCGTGGAGGAATCGGAGAACCGGTTGAAGTCGCACGGACGGACGCTCATGGGCGACAAGGGGCTGTCGTGCGTGAAGTGTCATCCGTTCAATCAGTTGGTCGAGCCGGGCATTCAGGCGATCAACCTCAACGCGATGCACAAGCGGCTGCGCGAGGACTGGTTCCATCGCTACATGCTCAATCCGCCGGAGTACCGTCCGGGAACGCGGATGCCGGGCTTTTATCCGGGAGGACGCAGCGTGCTCGACAGCGTGCTTGGCGGCCGGACCGATGCACAGTTGCTGGCGATGTGGGCCTATCTAAAAGATGGATCGAACGCCGCGATTCCGCCGGGGCTGGTCAAGAACCCGATCATTCTCAAGCCGGTCGACGAACCGATCATCTATCGCAACTTCATTGAGGGGCTCTCGCCGCGCGGGATTGCCGTGGGCTACCCCGAGCAGGTGAACATTGGCTTCGACGCCGAGCGAATCGCGCTGGGGCTGATCTGGCAGGGGGCGTTCATCGATGCCTCCCGGCACTGGAACGATCGCGGTGTCGGCAACCAGGTGCCGCTGGGGGACAACCTGCTGTCATTCCCGCTGGAGGTGCCGTTGGCCAAGCTCGAATCGCTGGCCGCACCCTGGCCCGGTGCCCCGGCCCGCGAGCAGGGTTACACGTTCCGCGGCTATCGGTTGGACAAATCGCAGCGACCGACGTTTCTGTACACGCTGCCTGGTGTCGCCGTGGCTGATTTCCCGAAGCCGGTGGCAGTGTCTGGGTCGGCTGCGGGGGTGGGCACGCTGGAACGGCAGTTGGTGCTGACGCCGGACGAGGGGGCCTCGGGCGTCGTTTATCATCGCGTGGTGCGGAGTCCGAAGATTGAGGTGCTGGCCGAGGATGACGCAGGCGGAAGCTATCGGACGAAAGATGGCCTGACGCTGTCGATCGTGACGAGTCCGGCCGCGAAGCCGCTGGTGCGAGATAGCGCCGGTCAGCAGGAGTTGCTGGTGCCGGTGGAACTGGCTCCGGAGCGGAAGGTGACCGTGACCGTCGGGTATGTTTGGTAGGTTTATTGGGGGGCCGCGCGGGGGAAGCTTCACAGCTTCCGCTACGACGGGTTGGGATGAGCGCAAGTGATGTTGTCGGCGAAAGCCGGGTTGCCGGGCGGGATTTGAAACGATGCATATTGCCGATGCGATTCTGAGTCCCCTGGTCTGCGGCGGGACGGCGGTGCTGAGCGCTGCCGCCGTCGCGTACTCGCTGCGCACGTTGCAAAACCAGCAGACAGCGCGGACCGTGCCGCTCACCGGGATGCTCGCGGCGATGGTGTTCGCTGGCCAGATGGTCAATTTTCCCCTGTTCGGGCTGCCTGTTTCGGGACATCTGTTGGGAGGCGTGCTGGCGAGTGTCGTGGTCGGGCCGCATGCGGGGTTGATCGCGATTGCGACAGTCCTCGCCATTCAGATGCTGCTGTTTGGCGATGGGGGCTGGCTGGCGTACGGCGCGAACGTGCTCAACATGGGAGTGGTCGGCGGGTTCGTCGGTTATGCGGTTTACCGGTTTGTCCGCAGCCGCTGGCCAGGCGAACGGGGGATTGTGCTGGGGGCGGTCCTGGGGGCCTGGCTCAGTGTGATGGCCGCCTCGTTCGCGTTCTGTCTGGAGTTTGCCCTGTCGCATCCCGCCGGGGCGTTCGACCTGACGCGCATCGTCACGCTGATGACTTCGCTCCATGCACTGATCGGCATCGGCGAAGCGCTGATCACCGGACTGGTCTTGGCGTACGTGGTCGGCGTGGCGCGGCGCGTCGACCTGATTTACCAGCCGGGGGAAGAAGGTGCGGCCGCCCGTGTGGGACGTGTCTTCTGGCTGGGCGTGGGGGCCGCCCTTGTCGTCGCAGCCTTCGCGGCCCCCTTCGCTTCGGGCTATGCCGATGGGCTGGAAGCCGTTGGCGAACGAACCGGGTTTGGCGAACTGGCTGCCGAACCGCGAACAATCTGGCTGACCGACTATGCCGTGCCGTGGCTGGAGGAAACGGGCCTGGCCAAGGGCGGGCATCTGGCCGACAAACTGGCCGTATCGCTCGCAGGTCTGGTGGGCACACTGGCGATCGTCGTCGTCGCCGTCGTGTGCGATCGGCTGCTCTGCCGTCGGCCTGCGGGGATGACCGGCTCGCCTGCCGATCCCCTGGCGGGGGCGTGAGCATGTCGCCTGACCTGCTGGCTCCGTACTCCGGAGGCGAGAGCTGCTGTCATAAGCTGCCCCCTGCCACGAAAATCATCGTGGCGGGAGTGTTGCTGCTGGTGGCCGTCTTCTTGCCGTTCGAACGCTGGCCTCTGCTGGGCGTGATTGGCTGCCTGGCGTGGGTGGGCCATGCGCTGGCAGGGGTTCCGGCGGGGTACCTCGTACGGCGGTTGCTGCTTCTGGTGCCGTTTCTGCTGGCTCTGGGTGTGGGAATGCTGGGGCTGGCTCCGCGGCCCGATCAGATCGAACGGTTTGCGCTCGTCGCGGGACGCATGACGGTGGCGCTGTTGCTGTCGCTGTGGGTGGTCAACACGACGCCACTGGTCGTGTTGGTGGGGCAGTTTCGCCAGTGGGGATTGCCCGCGATTCTAGCTTCGATCCTGCTTCTGGCGTGGCGGTACGTGGGGGTGCTGTTCGATGAGCTGGCCCGCGTGCGGACGGCCCGTCGCTCGCGGACGCTCGCACCAGTTTCGTGGTGGGGCGAATGGGTCGGGCTGGGACAGGCGCTCGCCATGGTGCTGATTCGCGCGCTCGATCGGGCTGAGCAGGTGCATCAGGCGATGGAAGCCCGAGGCTGGTCGGGAGGGTGGGAGTCCGCCACGGTTCCGCTGCGAAGGGCCTCGGCAGTGGGGGCGGTCGTCTCTGCGCGTGTGGTCGCTTCCACGGTAGTCCCATCCCACGTCGTCGAGCGACAGGGTGTGACGGTATGACGCCCGCTCGCGATTCGGTTTACCGCTCGCGCGCAGAGCCGCTTCTGCGCGTGGCCGGACTGAGCTACTGGTATCCGACGGGCCGCTGCGCCCTGGCCGAGGTGTCGCTCTCGATCGATCCGGGAGAACGCGTCGCGCTGGTCGGCCCCAATGGCGCGGGGAAGACGACGCTGCTGCATCACCTCAATGGCCTGTTGCCCGGCGATGCGGCGTGGAAGCAGACGAGTTCCCCCGTCGAACTCCTGGGGATGCCGGTGATTCCCGCCAACTATGGCGAGATCCGGCGGCTGGTGGGTCTCGTCTTCCAGAACCCGGATGACCAGTTGTTCTGCGCGACGGTGGCCGAGGATGTCGCGTTCGGCCCCAGCCAGCTCGGCCTCGATTCGATCGAAGTGCGGCGGCGCGTCGCGGCGGCGATTGAGGCCGTCGGGCTGACGGGAAAGGAAACGTCGGCCCCCTTCCAGTTGAGTATTGGCGAACGTCGCCGGGCCTGCCTCGCCGGGGTGCTGGCGGGAGACGCGGCGCTGCTCGTGCTCGACGAACCGACCAGCAACCTCGATCCCCGATCCCGGCGGCAGTTGCTGGACTGTCTGGGCAACCTGCCCGCGGCCCAACTGATCGCCACGCACGACCTGGAGCTGGTGCTCGATCTCTGCAGCCGGGTGATTGTGCTGGATAACGGCCGGGTTCAGGCCGAGGGGAACCCGAGTGACGTTCTGGGCGACGCCCCGTTGATGGAGGCCCACGGGCTGGAGGTGCCGCTCTCGATCCGGCTGGGGGGCCGCCGGGAGAACCGCTCGCCCACGCACCCGATTCGTCCCCGCGTGACGGGCACCGACGGCAACTGATCCCAAACTGGCAGAAAACGGCCTCGTCACCGGTCCCCACGTGACCCAAGTGACCTGATTTCGCAGGGTTCCAGATGATCCGGCGACTGGCCACTGGCTTCGCCCGGACCGCGCGGTACACTCAAGAGACGATTTTCGGGGCAGAGTACGTTTTCCGGGGCGACGCCCGGAGGACAGGCTCCGGACAGCGAAATCTGGTGGGCGTGTGCCGCCAGCCAGCGGACGGTTGTCGCAACCACGGGAAGTTCTTGTGACCATGACGAAGAACCTTATTTTCGGGTCGATGGGGGCGGCGGGTCTGGTCGCGCTGCTGGCCATTCTCGACTTTGCCATCAAGGTTCCGTTTGGCGGTGCCGCGCCCCTGTTCAATATTCTGTTTCTGGTGGCGAGCGCGATCGTCCTGTATCTCGGGTGGGATACCTGGAAGGAAAGCCAGTAGCGGGGCTGATCCCGGTTACGCACACCGGATTGAGCGTAGGGTGGGCACTGCCCACCATTGCTCACCGGCATGGCCCACCAAACATCATTTGGATCGCCCACCGGCCCAGCCCGCCTCCGCCCCCGAAATTCTGTCGAAGCCGGGGGCGTGTTGCTCGAATTTTGTGATCAAGTGAGCCGTGGCGGGTACTCCCTACCCGACCAGGCCGTCCACCGATTCATGTCAGGCAAAAGAACAGGTCGGGCCTGCCCGACGCCATCACTTTTTACTTTTGACTTTTGCCTTGCTCCGTGCTGACGCAACCTGACATTGATCGATGGATGGAGCACCACCCCTGCATCCATTGTCTACTTCGCAGGAGTCCCGAACGGGCCATGTGGCTTCCCGGGCCCTCGCATCCAACGAGGCTGTCTCCGTGAAGCTCCGCCGTCTCCCCGAAGATTTTCAGGTCGAAGAACTGTCGCGGTTCACTCCCGAGGGCGGTCCGTTTGCCCTCTACCGTCTGCGCAAACGGTCGCTGACGACGTTCGAGGCCCTCGACCGCATTTCCTCGGCACTGCGCCTCAAGCGGGGTGAACTGGGATACGGCGGGCTGAAAGACAAGCACGCCCTCACGTCACAGTTCATCACGCTGAAGGGCGGACCCCGCAAGCCACCGGGGACCGACTGGTGGGCGCTGGAGTATCTGGGCCAGTGTGCGAGGCCGTACCAGCCCAGCGACATCGAGGCGAATCGCTTTCAACTGGTGCTCCGAGACATGAGCGCTGTCGAGTCCGAGCGGACGCTCGCCGTGCTGGCAGAGGTCCGCGATTCCGTCCTGCCCAACTACTTCGATGACCAGCGATTCGGGTCGGTCGGGGAATCGGGCGAGTTCATCGGCGCGCGGTGGTGCGCGGGCGACTACGAACGGGCGCTCTGGCTGGCCCTGGCCGATGGCAGCGTCCACGACCGGGCCGATGAACGGGAACAAAAGCGCATTCTCCGCGAGCTGTGGGGCCAGTGGGTTGAATGCAAAGAGAAGCTCGCCCGGTCGCCCCGCCGCAGCATCATCACCTTCCTGGTGGACCACCCGACCGACTTCAAGCGAGCCCTGGCGTTGCTCCACACCCCCATTCGCAGCCTGTACCTCAGCGCGTTTCAAAGTGCCCTCTGGAACCGCACCGCGGCCCGACTGATCGCCGACGCTGCGACCAGCGCGGGAGCTGTCTGTACGCCCATCGCATCCACCTGGGGCGAGGCGCTCTTCCCCGGCAAGCTCCCACCCGCCCTGAACGAGGCGCTGGCTGCCCGCCAACTGCCGTTACCCTCGGCCCGAAACATGAACGAGCT
>JAIXZD010000482.1 GCA_027489895.1 Planctomycetaceae bacterium | reverse complement strand
GTGGGCGGCGGCGCGTTCAGTGACCTGACGGCGCGTCCCAGCACGCGGGTGGACTCGACCCGCGACCGCAGAATTTCGTCCTGATGGTCGGGTGACTTGATGCAGTTGACGGAACGGCCCGCGAGGTTGACCAGGGCCGTGGCTCCTTCGAGGCTGGCGACCCAGTCGCCCGTCGACCGGCCGTCCCACGGGACGAATTCCCATGGGCCGGAGACCGTCTTGTGACGCGAGAGGATGACGACGGCGACGTTGTGCTCGGCGAGGTGGCGGGCCAGCGAAATCCCGAGGAACCCGCTGCCGCCAGCGATCACAACCCGCGGAGTTCCGGTCGCCAGTTCCACAATGTGCTCCCCAACCGAGTTTTCCCTGCCATTGATTTGACCGAATTCCTGCCGGGATCGTCACGCCGCGATGTCGACGGCTTGGTCGATTGGCGCATGAGTCGCGTTGGGCGGGTTCGTACTTTCTAGGGCAGGCTCCTGCCGGCCTTCCTGGGAGGATTCACCGGCATCCCCACCCGTTACGGCCACCTGACCATCCCTCTCGATCTCGAATCGCAAGCGTTGAATTTGATGGCGAGATTTAGCATTCCAGGAAGGCAGGCGGGAGCCTGCCCTACGCCGCTGCCCTACGCCGCTGCGGGCGGGGCGGCCGGTTCCTGGTCTGGGTCCAAACTCAACGCGGCTTCCAAAACATGTTGTCTTCGAACCTTGCGGACTTGAACGCGAACGCCCCCCTCCCTGACGATTTCGCTGCCTGTGGGGGCGGCCTGCAGTCGCTCGCGAATCCAGTGGTCCAGGTTCGTGGCGGTGGGTGACGAGGTGAGTTCAATCGCCGTCAGGTCGCGAACGCGGTTGAGGGGCGCCCCGCCACCGACGATCCAGCCGCGCCCCGAGCGGACGACATGCACGGGAAGCTGGTCGTGCTCGTCCTGAATATCCCCGACCAGTTCCTCGACAATGTCCTCCAGGGTAATCAGCCCCTCAATGGTTCCTGAGAGAGTGCGAACCAGCGCGATGTGAGACTGACTGCGCAAGAGCGTCTCGAGTGCCGTCGAGATGGGAATCTCCGCGGAAAGGCTGATGATCTCGCGCAGAATGCCGCGAATCGAGGGGTCCGTGGGACTGAGTTTTAGCGCGGTGACGATATCCTTGAATGTGACGTATCCGACAATCGACTGGGGATCGCCACGCCGCTCGGCCACGGGAAACCGCGTGTGCAGATCAAGGTGGGCAGCGATGAGACTCTCGGTGAGCGAGTCGCCCAGCGTGAGCATGCGGATGTGGTCGGCAGGTAGCAGAATCTCTCGCAGCGGTCGGCTGGCCAGCCGGGCCGCCCCCAGAATGATGTTCTCTTCCCGGGCCCCGATCAGTCGGGACGTCCGGGCCATGCTGGCAATCGCCCGCAGTTCCTGAAGCTCCGCGGATTCGGCCCGCGCATCGGGATGGGGGCTGGGGCGCCAGAGCATTTCCGACAGGTCCATCAGTCGCGAAGCCGACGTTTCCAGCAGCCAGACGACAGGCCAGGCACTGAGCGCGAAGAAACGCATCAGGGGGGAGAGCGACAGACAGACCCACTCCTTATTGCGGAGCGCGAACAGTTTGGGCAGCAGTTCCCCCACGACGATGGTGACCGCCGTCAGTGGGACAACAACCACCGCAATCGCGAGCAGATTGGCCAGCGATTCCTTCAGCCCCAGAGTTCGCAGATAGGGGGCGATATCGTCGGTCGCGCTGGCCCCGCCGGTGGCCCCCGCAATCAGCCCCACGAGCGTGATTCCCAATTGAACGACCGCAAGGCTCTTCTCGATGCCGTCTTTCATCACCAGCGCCGCGGCCGCTCCCGCCCGCTTCTGGGTCACCAGCTGCTGCAGACGCGGCAGTGAAACCGAAGCTAATGCGATCTCGTACCCGGCAAATACGCCGTTGACCAGCACCATGACCAGCACCACGACGAATTCGAAGTATTCCATTGTCTCCATCCAGCCTCGTAGGGCAGGCTCCCGCCTGCCTTCCTGGGGAACACCGGCGTCCCCACCCTATTGCCACACTTTGTTGTGTTTCGGTCTCGAATCGCAAGCGTTGAAATCGATGGCGAGATTTAGCATTCCAGGAAGGCAGGCGAGAGCCTGCCCTACGCTGTTTTGCAGAGATCGTTTCAGGCGGGAGCGCGCAGGATTTTTTCCATCTTTCGGCCCTTGGCCAGTTCGTCTACCAGTTTGTCGAGGTATCGCACTTTCCGGGTGAGGGGATTTTCGATTTCTTCGACTCGATAGCCGCAGATCGCGCCGGTGATCAGGTGGGCGTTGGGGTTCAGGGTGGCGCGTTCGAAGAATTGCTCGAAGGTCTCATTATCTTTCAGGAGCTTTGCGAGGGCGGTTTCGTTGAACCCGGTCAGCCATTCGATCACCTGATGCAGTTCCGCTTTGGTGCGGCCTTTCTTTTCTACTTTTGTGACGTAGTGGGGATAGACCGAAGCGAACGTCATTGTGGCGATTCGCTCATCGTGATGGCTGGTGCTTTTCATCTGTTGTGACTCCTGAGTTACTTCAGCCGGTCCAGCTTTCCCTTGTTCCGGACGATGTTCTTGTAATCCCATTGAATGGCCCGGCCCTTCTTGAGCCAGCGCCGCAGGTCGGCGGTGTTGATCTCCGTCGCGGCACTGAAGAACACAGAGGCGTCTTTGAACTTCTGGCCGACGACGTCCAGCCCTGGCTCGTCGAAATCGGCACCACTCCAGAACATCAACCGGATGCCGCGCTTTTGATTGCTGTACCCCACGATCGGATTGCCTTCGAGGAACCAGACCGGATGCGCATGCCAGACCTTGCTTTCCGCGCCCGGCAGGCCACGGTCGAGTTCGTCTGCCAGGAGATCGCAGATCTCCTTGTCGCCTGGTTCCAGCGCCTCGTTGTAGGTTGCGATTGCTGGGCCCAAGACTTGTCTCCGAGGGCGTTTTTGGAGTGGGTTGGTGATCTTTGGTGATGGCGGCGGCGGGGGGAAGCCTCACGGCTTCCGCTACTTCTCGTGGTGGGTGTTTGGTTTCTGGCTGGCGGGGGCGAGGAAGCTGGACCAGCGGGAGGTGGTGGTGGTTGAGGTGGTGCCTTTGGACTCGGTGAGGAAGAGTCCTGCGGCGCTGGGGGTTTTCTCCAGCAGGAGTGTGCCGGCTTGCGGGCCGAGGACGCAGGCGGCGGTGGCGTAGCTGTCGGCGGCGATTCCGGTCGGGGCGATGACGGTGACGCTGGAGTGCGTGGTGAGGCCCAGGCCCGTGCGGGTGTCGACGATGTGGGAGTAGCGGACGCCATCGATCTCGACATGCTGCCAGGCATCGCCCGAGGTGGTGACGGCGCAGTGCTTCAGCAGCAGGGTCTGACTGGCGGGGCCTTCGGGTTCGAGCGGGGCGACGCCGATCCGCCAGCCGGGTTCGCCAGGGGGCGGGTCGCTGACGGCGATGTCGCCACTCCCGTCGATCATGGCCGAGTGGATGCCGAGCGTTCGAAACAGCGCGAGCCCCTCGTCGAGCGCGTAGCCCACGGCGATCCCCCCACAATCGAGCTGCATCCCCGGCTGGTCCAGTCGCGCGGTCCGCCGCGTTG
>JAIXZD010000285.1 GCA_027489895.1 Planctomycetaceae bacterium | reverse complement strand
GGACGGGCGGCTCGAACGCGGGCGTGATCCACTGGTAGAGCGGATCGGGCGGCGGAACGTCGTAATGACCGTAGATCATCACCGTGGGGGCACCCGGCGCGCCGAGCCATTCCGCGTAGACGATGGGGTGGCCAGGCGTCTCGACGATTTCGGTCGTGAGGCCGCTGGAGCGGAGCTGCGCGGCGACCCACTCGCCCGCGCGGCGCGTGTCGGCGTTGAACGCCGAGTCGGCACTCACGCTGGGAATCCGCAGCAGCTCTTTGAGCTCGTCGACAAACCGGGCCTGATGCGTGGCCAGGTACGTTTCCACCGCGGTGAACTGAGAATCAGCGATCGAAGTCATGAGGATCGGGAACCTGTGGAACGAGTGAGTAAATCGAGAAGCGTGATCTGGTCGGGAAAACGCGGTATTTGGTGCAAGTCATTGAACAGCGCAGACAGTGTCTGCGCTTTTCAGCATCGAGTCGCGAAGCGCTGAACGTTGATGTCGCAATCTCAGTGATCGGTTCCGAGATCGCGGTCGCCATTCGAGACCCCTCAAGGGCGCAGTCTATCGCACAATCCGCTTTCAGGCAGGCGAGCCGACCCTGTGAGGGGTCGGTGGAGAGCGGCGATTTGTTAGTGAGGTGGCGAAGACCCATCGCGAGTCGTCCCTATTGGCGCGGGGTTTCCACCGACCCCTCACAGGGTCGGCTCGCCAGGGAGTGGCGGATCGATCACGCCCTCGGCTATCGTCGCGGTTCACTCGGTCCCAACAGGCCCTGTCCTACCATCGAATTCGTTCCCTTGAATCCTTCTCTCGAATCGCGCCTGCCCTATGACTGCCCCCGCGACTGTTCCCAATGGCGACGCGCTCACCTCGGGCCGCTTTGCGTTCGGGCGGAACTGGTCGCGATTTCTGGCGACGATCAACGAACCGCGCATCACGGCCGCGGGCGATTCGCTCGGCAAACTCCTAGGGGCCAGCGAACTGAAAGGGCAGCGGTTCCTCGATGCCGGTTGTGGGAGTGGGCTGTTCAGCCTGGCCGCGTCGCGGGCCGGGGCCGAGGTGGTCTCGTTCGACTACGACCCCGATTGCGTCGCCTGCACTAGCGAACTCCGCCGTCGCTTCTCGGGGGGAGAGGCCGCGCCCTGGCGCATCGAACGCGGGTCGCTGCTCGACGAAAGCTATCTCCGCTCGCTGGGCACGTTCGACGTCGTCTATTGCTGGGGTGTCGCCCATCACACCGGGGCGATGTGGCAGGCGATCGATAACTTGCTTCCCGCGGTCGCCCCCCACGGACGGATCGTCCTCGCGATCTACAACGACCAGCAGTACATTTCCAGGCTCTGGAGCGGCATCAAGCGGACGTACCAGCGGCTGCCTGGCTTCCTCCGCCCGCTGTACGTCGCGGCCATTGGCTCGGCCACGTTTTTCAAGCGGCTGGCGGTCACTTGTTTAGCCAGCCTGCTGCGCCTGGTCACGTTCCGCAATCCGCTTGTCCCGTTCCTCAACTGGCTCCGGGAAACGCAGGCCCGCGGCATGCATGGCTGGTACGACCTCGTCGACTGGGTCGGCGGCTGGCCGTTCGAAGTCGCCAAACCGGAAGAGATCTTTCGCCACCTCCGCGACCGGGGCTTCACGCTCCGCGAACTCGTCACCTGCCCAGGCCACGGCTGCAACGAATTCGTCTTCGAACGCACCGACCCGGTTTAGGTTGTAGGGTGGGCACTGCCCACCAGCGCTCACCCGCGATCATCAACCACTCATCATTTCTTCCGCTCACCGACCCGGTTTAACAAGAATCTTTTCGGAGTGCTCCTCGACGAGAGGCAATCGGAAGACAGAATCATCAACCTCTTTTGAAGCCGGAAGAAACATCGTCTGGTTATGGATCGCCGGTGAGCATTGGTGGGCAGTGCCCACCCTACACCTCACTCCGCGAACCGTCGAATGACGTTCGCGGTGATCTTCGAGACATTCTCATCCACCGGCAGGCACGACGGCCACGTGATCGATCCCACCGAAAAGACCCGGCCGCCCGCAGGCGTGTCGAACAGCACCATGTCGGCCCCGCCCTCATCCGGGTTCGTCCCCTTCGCCAGATGGGCCAGATTTTTGGGCGACGACAGCGGCGAGATCTTGTCGGTCTCATGACCCGAAGCCCCGCCCGGACAGCGCTTGTGCAGGCTCTCGGTCCCGAACAAATCGCCCTCTTTCAGTCCCGTCCCCTCAAACACCCAGTGGTCGGCCGCGATCGTCCGATACGGCGCACTCGTCATGATGCCCGCCATCGTGAACACCACGCCCAGCAGGTTCGCTTCCGATTCGACGCGCTTGGCCATCCGGCTTTCCGCGCCGATTCCCTCGGCCCACAGGCTGCTGATGTTGCCGTTGTGACAGACCAGCCGGTCGTCACGCACATCGACCTCGCAGTTCACGCCGTTTCCGCCGAGGTACATCAGCCGCCCGCCCTCCTCGAAGACCCACCGCTTGAGCCGCTCGTACATGGTGCGGGTCCAGTACTCCGGATGCGTGCTGATGATCAGCAGCTTGTACTGCGACAGATCGAGCACGCCCTCATGGAACTGCGTTTCCGAGTAGACGTCGTGGTCGAATCCCTCCCGCTCCATCCATCCCAAAAGACGCCACTCGGCCGGGGCGATATGACAGGCGGCCCGGCCTTCAATCGGATCGGTGATCTGCTCGGCCAGGTCGATATGGTTGATCAACTCCGGCCGGTCGAATGAGAGCGGCAGATACTGCGGGCAGCCCCAGGTCTGATGGCGGTCGTCGATGTAGCGCTTCAACTCCTGTCGGGCGTTGATCGTGGGCGTGGGCGGCAGCTCGTCGGCATGGATGTAGTTGCTGCGGCCGCCGAAATTGTTGTAGGCGTTCCAGGTGATGTTCGAGAGCAACACCGCCGTTTTCGCCCGCGGTTTGGCCGGGGCGACGACCCAGGGAAAGCCAAACTCCCGGCCTGAATTCGTGCGGGCATGAAAGTAGTACAAGCCCGAGCGCTCGGGCGCCGTTGTGAACTGCTTGAGGGCGAGGCTGGCGTAGCCGGTCTTGTTCCACTCCACACCCGTCTGCGAGTAGTCGCCGTCGGGAACAATCTGCATCACGGCCCGCGGGCCATGCTCGTCGAACCAGCCCAGGCGACGGACCAGCTCTTTCTTCCACCCATACCGCCACAGCTCGAGGTGATACTGCTCGACCGAGTGGACCCGAAACTCCGACTGCTCGCCCGAGCGGACACACTTCGGCCAGGCGTAGCCCAGGAGTCCATCCGTCAGCAGTCGGAACTGCAGCGGCTGCGTTGTGGGCAGCGTCACCCGGCTGCGCTTCGAGCCAAACCCGGCCTTCTGGAAGACAACGTCATAGTCGCCCGGGGGCAGATCGACCCAGACGCCCCCCGTCGCACGGGAATGGGTCGCGACCGACTCACCGCGCGCACTGAGGAACTCGACGGCCACATCGGCAATCGCCACGTACCGTTCGTCACTCACGTATCCAACCAGAGGCATGTCAGCATCCACAGAAGCAACGCAGCGAGCAAAAAAACGCCCGCTACCGGGAAGGCAGGGAATCGATGATCTCCCGGAACGGCGGCGCGCGACGCACGCATCGGGAACGACAGATGGAAGTCTTCCACGGTACGCAATCCACCCCGTTCGGAGCAAACCCGCGCTGCATGCCAACGCACGCTGAGGCGAGCCGACCCTGCATCGCCCCCTGCCTTTCCTTGGTGCCTTCGTGCCTTGGTGGTGAAACCTCCGCCCGCCCGCCAGTTCCTCTTGTCACGTTTCGCCCGACCGGGTATCTCACCCCCGCCTTTCTCCGGAGCGGCCGGTCCCGGCTCTCCGTCTTGACTCTCCCTGCCTGATAATTCCCACGATCTCCCGGCCGAGTTGACTCGGTGCCAAGTGCTTTCCAGGGCCTGTTGCCCCACGACAGCCTTTGCTCCCCGGTTCGGCCCGATTGCGTTCTCGACGCGGAGTGCTCCGATGCCCCGACTCGTCTGTGACACCACCCGCCCCCACCAGTCCGCACGGTCCAGCGCCATCACGCTGGCGATTGGTCTGGCGCTGGTCTCGGCCGGTTGCAACTCGATGAGTGGCCGGATGAACAACGACATCGGCCAGATGTACTACCGCGGCGGAAACTACGCGATGGCCAAGGGCGAGTTCCAGCGGGCGGTCGCCAACGACCCCTGGAACGCCGACTACATGCACAACCTCGCCATGTCGATGCGGCGGTCGGGCGACACGGCCGGGGCCGAGCAGATGCTGCAAAAAGCGCTCGTCCAGGACCCTGCCCATCAGCCCTCTTACCATGGCCTCGCCCTGATCATGAAGGAGCAGGGCCGGACGGCCGAGGCGCAGAACCTGCTCTCCGGATGGGTCGCCCAGCAGCCCTACATGCCGCAGGCGCACGTCGAAATGGCCTGGCTGCAGCGCGAAACCGGTGACCTGGCCGGGGCGCAGAACTCGCTCCAGCAGGCGCTCAAAATCAAGCCGAACGATCCTGTGGCGACCGCCCATCTGGGTCAGATCTACCAGGACTCGAACCAGCCTCAACTGGCCCAGGCGATGTACCGCAAGTCGCTGGCGACGAAGTGGTATCAGCCCGAACTGCAGTCGCGACTCGCCTCGCTCGACCGCGGACCGGGTGGCGGAGCGCCGCAAATGGGGCCCCAGATGATGGGCACCCAGATGGCCGGTGCCCCGGTGATCTACCCTGCGGGCACGCAGACGACCGCCTACCTCGGGGCCGACAACAGCTTCGACTTGACCGGTTCGGGAACCCAGCTGCAGCCCCTGCCGTTCGCCAGTGCCCCCCAGCCCTCACCGGCCCTGGCCAACACCTACAGCAACGGCTCGCTGCCCTCCACGCTCGCCGACGGCTCGACGATGAACCTCCCCGCGGATGCCAGCGGCCTGCAACCCGTCGCCGCGCAGTTGGGCGGCGACCCCGCCCACGCGGGCGAAACCACCGCCGACCTCCCCGTCGTCCAGCCGTACTAACACGGGTCCCAAGCCGTCGTAGCGGAACGCGCAAGCGTTCCCCTCGGTGTCCAGCCGTCCGTCAGCGTCCCGATGTGACCAGCCTGTTCGGCTTCGCCCACTTCACACGGACAACCCACGTCGATCCGTCCGCCCCTTTCGGGTGCCGTTGGCCGTTGTCGATGAATTCGGAATCGGTCACCCACGCTTCGTCCGGCGTGATGTTCGACGCTCCGAAATTCCCGAGCATCACTCCCCGCTCGGGGATCAACACCTGCTCGGTCGTTCGCATCACCTGCAGCTTCTCCGGATCGACCTGGGCCAGAAACAGCGGCGCGCGGTTACGGGTGATGTGGTCGTTGTTCGCCCCGCGCCGGGTGTAGCTCAGAAACAGCCCGTCGCTATGGACCAGCCAATGGGCCTGCGTGTTGTAACTCCCCAGATCGGTGCCGTCGTCGAACGTCCAGGCCCGCGTCGGGCCGTACTTGAGGCCATCGGCGCTGCTGGTGACATAGGCCTTCAAGTCGTTGCGGAGCGTGAGGTAATACCGACCCTGGTAATAGGCCAGTGAGGGTTCGAAGAACCCGCGCTGGTCGGTATTCCTCAGTTCGTCGCCATGTTCGAGATATGTCAGCGTGTTGCCATCGAACCCCAGGTGCAGCACCGTCGCCTGGTAGTTTTCTCCGGTCGGTCCCTTGATGTAGAGCGGCACCAGCAGCGTGCCATCCTCTTTGATGATCGATTGGACGCAACCGGGCGAGAGCGTATGAAACCGGCCTTCCGGCTCGGGCACGTTCGTGATCGATCGCCACACCGTCCATTTGTTGGTGGTGGGGTCGTAGACGGAATACGCGAAGTCATAGGAACGCGGCTGATCCAATTGCTGCAGCCCCTGGGCGTTGTAGCGCACCTGGGTGCCGATCGCGATCAGTTTCCCAGTCTTCGCATGCCACTGCGGCGTCACATCGGCAACCGCCAGATCGACGGCGTTGTTCCCCGGCTGCTTCCGCCATGCCAGTTCGGGAATCTCGGTCGGACCGGACCACGTTTTGCCGAGATCGTCCGTCCGCATCACCCACAGGCCGGAGTAGTGGTCGTCGGTGATGAGGTGTTTCTGAATCGTCATGAGGACGGCGGGTTGATTGCTTTTCCCAAACCCCGGAATCGCCGCCGCCCGCGGATGAAACCAGCAGAACTTCGGGTTGAGTTCCCGCAGCGGAACGGTCGGCTCGACCGTAAAGCCCAGAGGCTCGGCAGCGGACGCCCCGTTCCACGCCTGAATCGCCAAGAGAATCAGGCAGACCGCAATTCTGGAACGCATCTTGACCTCCTGAGGTGGGAAACCGCTCACAGACATCCGCCGAAAACAGGCCCAGGAGATCGATGCGGTCACGCGGGACACGTCGCCGCGCCACGTGGCGTTGTCCATATCCCGGGCCAACTCATTTGGCACACACGGCACCTTGGACCGCATCCGAATCTTCTGCCTGAAATCTGAAGCAGAGCGAACTTCCAGACAAGTCTATCCGAAGGGTGTCTCGGCCGCTCGCAGTCCGGGCGTCACCGTCCTCTGAAAACTGGGCAAACTGCGGTGGGCTGAACGGGCGAGATTGCTAGAATCCCTGTTCGCGTTTGAGCAGTAACCTCGGTTGGAACGGAGAGCTCTGTCGAGACCGTTGCGACCATTTTTTTGTGATGAGCGGGCATGCGTAGCGAATCGGAAACACCGCAGTCGGACAATCCTTTCTCGATCCCCGTCGCCAGTCGGCTGCGGCGATTGCCGCCCTATTTGTTCGGCAAGATCAACAAGGTGAAGTACGAAAAGCGCGTCGCCGGGATCGACGTGATCGACCTCGGCATGGGCAACCCCACCGATCCGCCCGACAAGATGATCCTCGAGAAGATGGCCGAGGCCGTCCTCGACGAGCGGAACCATCGCTACTCCGTCTCGACCGGCATCGCCAACCTCCGCAAGGAGGTCTGCATGCGATACTCCCGCCGTTACGGCGTGACACTCGACCCCAACACCGAAGCGATCGTGACGATTGGCTCCAAAGAGGGCTTCTCGCACATGTGCCTGGCCCTCATGGGCCCAGGCGACACGGCCATCGTCCCCGCGCCGTCGTTCCCGATTCACGTCTACGCGGTGGTGCTCGCCTCGGGCAACGTGATCGCCCTCGATACGCGCGATCCCAACGAGTTCCTCCGGAACGTCGCCTACACCTGCGAGCATCTTTATCCGAAGCCCAAGGTGGTGATCGTCAACTTCCCGCACAACCCCTCGGGAACGACGATCGAGCAGGACTTTTACGTCGAACTCGTCCGCCTCGCGAAGAAGTACGAGTTCCTGGTCCTCAGCGATTTCGCCTACGCCGACATCTGCTACGAGGGCTACAAGGCCCCCAGCTTCCTCGCCACGCCCGGCGCGAAAGACGTCGGCGTCGAGTTCACGACGATGAGCAAAAGCTACAGCATGGCTGGCTGGCGCGTCGGCTTCTGCTGCGGCAACAGCGAGATGGTCCGCGCCCTCGGTACGATCAAAGGCTACTACGACTACGGCCTGTTCCAGGCGATTCAGATCGCCGCGATCGTCGCGATCCGCCACTGTGACGAGTCGATCGACGGCATGGCCGCCGAGTACCAGAAACGCCGCGATGTCCTCTGCGAATCGCTCGAGCGACTGGGTGTCGGTTGGGAAGTCGAACGCCCGCGGGCCGGGATGTTCGTCTGGGCCAAAATCCCCGACCAGTGGGCCGGGATGGGCTCGATCGACTTCTCGATGAAACTGCTCGAAGAGGCGGGCGTCGCCGTCAGTCCCGGCCGCGGCTTCGGTCCCGAAGGCGAGGGCTTTTTGAGGCTGGCGATCGTCGAAAACGAGCAACGGCTGCGTCAGGCCGTCCGCGAGATCGGCCGCTGCCTGAAGAAAGACGGCAAAGCCGCCAAGGCGATCGGTTAAGGCGAATCCTGACACCTCGTAGCGGAACGCGTGAGCGTTCCCACCCCGGCAAGCCAGGCGAGCCGACCCGATCAGGGGTCGGTGAAACCCGTTGCGTGAGGCGAAACTCGCGCCGCCTGATCGATCGCGATCGCACGATACCACCGACCCCTCACAGGGTCGGCTCGCCTGCCCCAACGTCATTCGCCACAAACCTTGAAGCGGGGCTATTTTGCCTTTCCTTCGCGTCTTGGCGTCTTCGTGTGAATGAGCCCCTCACAAACGACCCACCCACGAACCACGCCTCGCACCACGCCTTCTCTTGCCTTTCCTTGGTGTCTTCGTGCCTTGGTGGTTAACGAAAACCACACCGTTTCTCGCGCAAGAACCGCTCTCGCGTTGAACGGGCCGGGCGCGGTATAGACCCCCGTCCGTTTTTACGGGGGCTGGTAGTGCCCTGTCGTTTTCCCGTCGCCGGATTCCCGCGTGACTGTCCGTCTGTCCGTACTCTCGACCCGATCTGCTCCGCTTCGCTGCGGATTGGCCGGCCTGCGCGCGGGCGTGGTGAGCCTCCTGCTCGCACTGGCGGGCTGTCAGACGGCGAACCAGTTGGAAGTCGTCGAATCGAAGCTCCGGCAGCAGGAATCGTTCATCAGCGACCTGGAGTCCGAGCTCGAGCGCGTCCGAACCGAGGCGGAAACCGCACGGTTCGACGCCGAGTCGCTCCGCAGTCAACTGGCCGACAAAGGCCGGGATCGACTGGTGGCCGAGCAGGCCGCCGTCCTGGCCAAGGTCGAGAAGATCACGCTCAACCCGCTCCTGACGCGCGGCGTCGACAGTGACGACGACCAGGGGGACGAGCGGTTCTCCGTTCTGCTCATGCCGGTCGACAAGGATGGAGAGCTGGTCAAGCTGCCCGGCCAGATCGACCTGCAACTGGTCGACCTCAGCCTGCCTGCCAATCGCCAGCGGCTGGGCCAATGGAGCTGGTCGACCCAGGAGGTCCGCGAGAAATGGCACCGCGGCCTGCTCGCGGCCGGGTTCCTGTTCGACCTCGACTGGCAGCAGCCTCCGGTCAACAGCCAGATCACCCTGCACGCGACGCTCACCACGCCCGACGGTCGCAAGTTCGACACCCAGTTGCCGCTCACCGTGACGCCACCGGCCCCCGGTGTCGCCAAACGACGAGCCGCACCCAGCGCGTCTTCCCCTGCCGTGGCGAGTGAATCGGACGAGACCGTCCCCGTCTC
>JAIXZD010000031.1 GCA_027489895.1 Planctomycetaceae bacterium | reverse complement strand
TGGCGAGGTAGATATGGGCGGGGTCGGCAGCGCGGGGCGGGGCGCCCTCATCGGGAGCTTCGCGGGCGGAAACTCGCAAACCGTAGTATGCGGCGGCACCGACGAGGACGAGCGTTAGCAGGCCGCGCCAACGGGAGGGTATTGATGGGGAGGGATGGGCAGTCGGCATGGGGAAGGGATCCTGTCGGGGGAACGACTGCTCGATCGCCTCCGGGCCCTGACGCTTCCGGCTCCCGGAGGGGTTGCGATGAGGGGGCGGGGGGGACCTGGTTGTTGCGCGTTGGGGGAAGCCTCACGGCTTCCGCTACGATTTCCGAAGTGGGTAGCGACTGGCGAGGAGAATCAGGTGACGTCCGGGATTTCGACCGGGTTGACGACGCCCGTCGCGAGGTCGTAGACGCCTCCGGCCACAACCAGCTTGCCGGTTCTCACCAGTTCGGCGATCACGGGCGACGCTTCCGCGAGGATCACGGCCTGATTCCGAACGTTCTCGATCACCGCCTGGGCGACGTCCCCTTTGGCGGCACGGACGGCCGGGCGAATGTGCTGGAACAGACCGCTGATCTGACCTGGGACCGCGTCGCGCTTGGCGGCGGCGATCACCGCGCCGCACGAGGTATGCCCCAGCACATACAGCACCTTGCAGCCCAGCACGAGGGTGCCGAACTCGAGACTGCCGATGTTTTCCGAGCTGGCGATGTTCCCGGCAATGCGCGTGACGAACAGGTCCCCGAAGCCCTGGTCGAAGACGATTTCAATCGGCACGCGGGAATCGGCACAGCCGAGGAACGCCGCGAAGGGCGTCTGACGGGGGGCCACCGCGCGAAGCCGATCCATTCTCCGGTGCGTTTCGAGCAGGCGGTTGCTCACAAACCGCTGGTTGCCGGCGTAGAGGGCGGCGAGGCATTCCTTCGGGGAGAGTTTCGACAGATCGATCTCGGCCGGGGAAGGTTCGTCCGCGAAGCCAGAGGCTCCAAACGCCAGTGCGGGCATCGCCGACGCGGCGGCCAGCCAGGCCCTTCGCGAGGCGAGAATCGACTCAGAATCCGACGGGGAAGGGACTGGGAAGGACGGATCGGCGGGCAACGGCACGGGGGGCTCCTGACGGACGAATTCGCCTGCACCATCGGCCCGTTTCGCGAGCACCGCAGACTCTCGCCGTCATTATTGTCTGCCGCAAAACAGGACGGCAACCACGCAACCCAACCTCGAATCCCGCAGCACGGCCGGAGCAGCGACGTGCTCGCCCCGATTAGGTGCCGAATGTCTGCTCCATGATTTTTCGTCGATAGGCAAAAATCGTGGTCAGATCGCGTTTGACGATCAGGGCATGAACCACCGCCCCTCCCGGCACGCTGTAGGTCACGGCGTCTTTCACGAGCGTCCCGCCGTGCTGATCCGTGAATGTATGTTCATGAATCCAGAAGTGGTATGGCCCCTTCAACTGCTGGTCGACAAACCGGTGCGAAGGCTCCCACGAAGCGATTTCCGTCCGCCATTTGATAGGAACGCCATGGAGCGAGAGTCGGTAGTCGATCAGGGCACCAGCGGCCATCGCGATCGGCCGGGGGGTTACGATCTGGAAGTGGAGGAAGGGGGGCGTGATCGATTCGAGGTTGGACGCGTCTGCGAAGAAATCGAAGACTACGGGCCGCGGTCGCGGAAACCATTGGGTTGTTTCCAGGAGGTAGGCACCTTTTCGCTCCGGATGGCGTCCAATGTGGATCTGGGCGGCATGATCAACCGGTTTAGCGACCGGAGCGGCGAATGGAACAGTCGAGGCCATGACCGACAACCCTCTTCCCAACGAATAGACACTGTAGAGTCGGAAGTCCCAAACCATCGCGCCGAAGGCACATTCGTTTCAACCCGAAATCGAGAGGGGGCCAGAATCGTTCGACATTCTCGCCCCGCCTGATCCGCTGAAAACCGTTTCCCACGCGACAAGTTAACGGATCGTCACGATTGAGAACGAACGACCCGAATATCGAGGCATTCACCGAGTTCACCTTCTCGCGATCCGGGGGGTGAGGGTAAACTACTGGAAGTTCATAAACGGTTCCTCTTTCACGAGTTGTGCGATGTCCACACCGTTCGCACGCCAGTGCCATCTACTTGCCAGCGCTGGCCCGCCAGGCCGCCCAGCCGGCGCTCCGCGTGCTGGCAGCCGGGGTTTCACGCTGCTCGAACTGCTCGTGGCGATTGCGATCATCGGGATTCTGATCGCGCTGCTTCTGCCGGCGGTTCAATACGCCCGCGAACGGGCGCGTGCGGCGCAATGCCTCAATCATCTCAAACAACTGGGGATCGCGATCGCCAGCTACGAGACGACCCATCGGGTCTATCCGCCGTCGTTCGTGCGGCAGAAGGATGGGGATCCGCCCGCGCCGAACATTCCCTTTGGAGAACTGCGTTATCGCGGGCATTGGACCGGCTATCACCAACTGCTGCCGTTTATCGACCAGAAGAACCTGTTCGAGAAATACGACTTCAGCGGCACGTGGCTGTCGCCGCTATCGGACCCGGCCGACCATCGCAGTTGGCCGCTGAACCAGACCCGGCTGCCGGTGTTGACCTGCCCGAGTGCGCCGCACGGCGGGGCGATCGGAGGCGATACTGGAGCGACGCCGCCACACTGGATGGCGGGGTCTCCCACGGATTACGCCTTTTCCCATGGGGCCGATGCCCATCGCGACTTGCCGAGTGACGACGTGCCGGGCTGTCCGGGCGGACGAATCGGGTTCTGGACGAACTACCCCAAGACCACCCGCGGCCCCTTCGGCTACAGCAGCGACTGCCGACCGGTGAATGTCCAGGATGGCCTGACGAATACCATCTTTCTGGGCGAGAAGGCGGGTGGGCTGCTGGTCTACGGCGGCTGGAACTCGACGTTCCCGAGTCTCCCCGTCGAATACCCGTGGGCGATGGCGGCGGTCGAGTATCTCGCCCCCACAGGGAACGAAGGTGACGCCGGAGCGTATTGGGTCGCCGGTCCGTATGCCGTCACGATGGATCTCAAGTTGCCTGCCTGCCCGGATTCACCGCTCACCGCGGCCGTTCCGTATCCGATCAACCCGTTTCCGCGACTGGTCCCGCCCACCTCGGATGAGCGGCCGTTCTACTCGTTTCAATCGCCGCATCTCGGGGGCGCGCAGTTCCTGTTTGGCGATGGACGAGTCAAGTTCCTGAACCAGGCGATCAACCAGGGAGTGCTGGCGGCCTTGTCGACGATTGCCGGAAAGGACCCCATCAGCGATGGCGACTACTAGCGCTCCAGCCGTCGATCCGTGTCAGGGGGCGGCTGTACGAAGCAAGTCAAAAGTTTCGTTTGGACAGGTCTGTGCCTGTCGTGGAGGGGCTTGGGCGGGGCTGCTTTTGGTTGCGGGGTGCGGTGGCTCGACGACGGGCCCCGCGCTGGAGCCGGTGGCGGGGCGCGTCTCGTTTTATGGTCGTCCGGTGGTGGCTGAGGTGCTGTTTCAGCCGATCAAGGTGGGGGGGGCTCCGGCCGGGCGTCCTTCGATTGGGCGATCCGATGCGACGGGGCGGTACCAGGCGATGTTCGCCGCGGATCGGGCGGGTGTCGTCCCTGGTCCGAATCGGGTGACGGTGACTGTGTTTCCGTTCGCGGAGGAAGGCGAACCGCAGTCGATGGACGACGCGACCCGGCCGTTCAAGCGGGTCGTGTTCGAGCGGACCATTGCCGCAGGCGGCGACGCGATCGATTTTCTGCTCACTTATTGATTGGCGGGTCCTGAATGGCGGGTTGGAGCATGGCGGGCAGCCTGTTGAAGAACGACGCATCGACCGGTTCCGCGGGTGCCACTGGCTGGGCCCGTGTTCGTCTGACGCCAGAGAACTCGCTCTGGCAGAGCCAGTGGCACACGGGGCGCGTCACACGGTGGCTGGCTGTGGGGGTGATGGCGTGCCTCGGGCTATCGGCCTCGGGTTGTCGCCCGAAAGCGAACCCCGAAACGCTCGCCCTGGTTCGCAACGAACTGGCCCTCGACCGGAATCAAGTCGCGATCGAAAAGCTGAACGGCGTGCCCGGTGCCGATGCGTCGTATCTCCGCGCGATCGCGATGACCCGCCAGGGCCTGGAGAGCGCCGCGGCCGAACAGATTGCCCTCGCTATGTCGAGCGATTCCGGCAATGCCCGCTACCCGGCCTTTGAACTGCGGATGAAGGTGTTGAACAAAGTGCCCGAAGTCGAGGCGAATGCCAAAGCCCTGGTGGAAGTCTGTCGACCCCGCATGTCGGACGCGGCCGTGGCCCTCATGGCGGCGACCGGTTATGGAGCACAGCGGCTGGGCAACGAGGCGATGGAGAGTTACCGGACCGCCGTCTCGCTTGCGGACCAGATTCCCGAGTTCTGGCCCGAGATGCTCAACATGGCGATCTCGATGCAAGACCTGAAGACGGCCGAGTCGCTGCTCAACAAGATGTCCGAGGTCGATCCCGACGAAATGTTTGTCCGCAGGCAGCGAGTGCTGGTGCTCTCGGGGCTGGGGCGACACGACGACGCGCTGCAGATCGCTCAGGAGTTGTACACCCGCAACGAGCAGTCGATCGACCTGGCGATGCTGCTGGCCCAGGTTCTGCAGGCCGCCCCGGCCACTCCCGAGCGCGAACAGGAATTCGCCGACCTGGTCTCCCGGCATTCGACCCATGTCCCGCTCACGATTCTCTACGGCCATACATTGGCGCGGCGGGGCCAGTTGCCCAAGGCGATCACGCTGCTCAATCAGTTGTTGCCGAAGTTGCCGGTCGAACAGCGGGGCGCGCTACTGCCGGTGCTCGTGGGGCTGCCGCTGGAGGCGGGGGATGCGGCGCTGGCAGAAGCGCAGTTGACGCTGCACCGCGTCGCCATCAACCAGCCCGCCCTCACGATGTACTACGAGGGCCGGATCCGCTTTCTGCAGAAGCGGTATGTGGAATCGGCCAAGGCCCTGGCGAGCGTGGTCAAATCGCTCCGGCAGATGAAGTCGCCTCCTCAGCAGTTACTGGAGGAGTCGCTCTTCTGGATGGGAAAAGCGACGTTCGATGCCAATGTCGAGGCCCGCATCAATCAGGCGATCGACGCGGCGGGCAGTTCGGGCAAAGTCCCCGAGGCGGTGGCCCCGGCGTCCGCGCCTGCGGAAACCGCTCCGGCGGAGACGGCACCGGCACCAGCGGCGGGGCCGGTCCAATCTGAGAAGCCTGCGGAGACGGCACCCGAGAAGCCTGCCGAAACTCCTGCGGGCAAGTCGCCATCGCTGTGAGGTGGGGCTGGTTGTGTTGGCGCGGGTCGGGGAACTCTCACGAGTTCCGCTACGTCTGGCTGGCGTGGCCTGGTTGAGATGCCGTTTGGGTTGGTGTGATCGTTTGCTTTTGGACGGGTCCGGCGGCTGATGCATGTTGTTCATCTCATTACGCGGATGATTCTGGGCGGGGCGCAGGAGAACACGCTGCTGACGGTCGAAGACCAGCAGCACCTCTACGGGGACCGGGTCGAACTGATCACGGGGCCGCCCCTGGGGCCGGAAGGGAGCCTGCTCGAGCGTGCGGCCGCCCGCTCGATCGATGTGCGGATCGTGCCCGAGTTGCGGCGGGCGATTCACCCCCTGCGCGATTACTCCAGCTACCGCCAACTGATTGCTCTCTTGCGTGACCTGAAGCCCGACCTCGTCCATACCCACAGCTCGAAGGCGGGCATTCTGGGGCGGGCGGCCGCTGCGGCGTTAAAGCTTCCTTGCGTCCATACGATTCATGGGTCGCCGTTTCATGCCTATCAGTCGCGGACCGCGTACTGGGCTTATGTGTGGGCGGAACGCTGGGCGGCGCGGCGCTGCGATCGATTGATCAGCGTGGCCGATGCGATGACCAGGCAGTACCTCGCGGCCGGAATCGGCCGACCTGAACAGTATGTGACGGTTTCCAGCGGAATGGATGTCGAGCCGTTTCTGAACCCGCCCGTTCCCCGCGACGACGTGCGAACGCGCTATAGCCTGCCCGAGTCGGCGGTGGTCGTCTGCAAGGTGGCCCGGCTGTTCGAGCTGAAAGGACACGACGACGTGATCGAAGTGGCCCGCAGGCTCTGCCCGACCCGGCCCAACCTGCGGTTCCTGTTCGTGGGCGATGGCCTGCTGCGCGAGGCGCTGACCCAGCGCATTTCCGATTTGGGCCTGTCGGATCGATTCACGTTCACGGGGCTGGTCCCGCCCGACAAAGTGCCCGAACTGATTCACGCTTCGGACCTCGTCGTGCATACCAGCTTGCGAGAGGGGCTGGCCCGAGTACTGCCCCAGGGGTTGATCTGCGGCAAGCCGGTCATCAGCTACGACATCGACGGAGCACGCGAAGTCTGCGTGACCGGCGAGACGGGCGTGCTCGTCCCGCCGCGCGACCTCGACCAGTTGACGAGCGCTGTGAGTGATCTCGTCGACGACCCTGCCCTGCGAGCTCGTCTGGGCGCGACGGGACGAGCCCGGTTCACCGAGCAGTTCCGCCACGAAACCATGACCCGCCGCCTGCGCGAGATTTACGCGCAAGTCATCACCGAACGCTCGGGAAGCGCCAAGCTGAAATGACGAGGCGAGCCGACCCTGTGAGGGGTCGGTGGAAGCGTTGCCTACCAGACGTTGCCAGCAAAACGAGTTCGATCAGATCGAGCGAAGGGAAGTGATTGCCTGCCGACCCCATCGCAGGCAATGTCCCCCTGCCCAATCGTCGTCATCTCTGACGCAGTCCGTTGCCACCGACCCCTCACAGGGTCGGCTCGCCTGCTCAACTCTCCCTCGTAATCGCCACGCACACTCCAAATCTCGCCCCTGGAATCTTCCGTCAATGAATCTCAATCGCGTCGCTCGCGCACTGCTGGACCTGCCTTGCCTTGGTGCCTTTGTACCTTGGTGGTGAACAAAAACTCCCCCATGGAAACCGTGTTGCACACTCCTCGCGTTGCCTCCGGGCGGCGTGGTATGATGCATCAGGTTGTTTGGATTTGTCGGGAGATTCGATATGCGGGGTGCGATGGCGTTTGATTGGGCCGAGCGGGTCGGTCGGCGGATGGTCTGCGCGCTGTTGATGGCGTTTGCGGGCGGGCTGGCCGCCTGGCCCGTCGCCGCACGCGCCGCAGACGAAGTCAGCTTTTCCAAGCAGATTCACCCGATCTTTGAACGCCGCTGCGTCAGTTGTCACGGGGCGCTCAAGCAAAAGAACGACCTGCGTCTGGATGCCGTCCAGTTGGTTCGCCAGGGCGGTTCCGGCGGACCGGGAGTTGTGGCGGGCAATGTCGAGGAGAGTCTGCTCGTTGAGGCGATTGAGGGCCGCAACGGTGTCCCCCTGATGCCGCCCGAGGGTGGGCCGCTCAAGCCCGACGAGATCGCCCTCATCAAGCAGTGGATTGCCGCCGGCGCACCAGGGGCCGACGAGCCGATACCTGAAGACCCGAACAAACACTGGTCGTTCCAGCCGGTGCGCCGGCCTGAGTTGCCGCAAGTCGATGCCCCCGAGTGGGGTGCTCACGCGATCGATGCGTTCGTACGCGCCCGTCAACAAACTGCCGGGGTGACGGCGGTCGGACTGGCCCCCAAAGAGGTGCTGTTGCGGCGGGTGACGCTCGACCTGCTGGGCCTGCCGCCGACCCGCGCTGAACTCGATGCGTTTCTGGCCGATGACTCGCCCGCCGCGTACGAGCGGGTGGTCGACCAACTGCTCGCCCGGCCCGAGTACGCCCAGCGCTGGGCCCGGCACTGGATGGATGTCTGGCGGTACAGCGACTGGGATGGCTACGCCGACGAAGTCCGTGAGAGCCAGCCGAATATCTGGCGCTGGCGCGACTGGATCGTCGATTCCCTCGCCGCCGACAAACCCTACGACCAGATGGTTCGCGAGATGCTCGCGGCGGATGAACTCGCCCCCACCGATCCCGATGCGCTGCGGGCGACCGGGTTCCTGGTGCGGCACTGGTTCAAGTTCAACCGCAACGTCTGGCTCGACAACGCGGTCGAGCATACCGGCAAGGCATTTCTGGGGCTGACGTTCAACTGCTCGAAATGTCACGACCATTTCTACGACCCGATCACGCAGCCGGAGTATTTCCAGCTCCGCGCGTTCTTCGAACCGTACGACATTCGGACCGATCCCTGGCAGGGCGAACGCGATCCGAAACTGGCGGGGCTGGTCCGGTCGTACGACAAGACGCTCGATGCGAAAACCGTCCTGTTCACCCGCGGCGACGAAGCCCGGCCGGAGAACGACAAACCGCTGGCCGCGGTCGCACCCAAGCTGCTGTCGGCCCTGGCCACGACTCCGGTCGATACGCCGCTTCCTCCGGCGGCGTATTACCCCGGTCTCGACAGCGCCTTCTATGAACGGCTGTTGGCGGATGCCCAGGTTCAGGTGGCGACGGCCGATGAGGCGGTCGCCAAAGCTCGTGCGGAATGGATCGCGGCGGGGCAGGCCGCTGTCGCGCTCGCGACAAACAGTCCGGAACCGCAAGTCCCTTCGGTGGAGCTGACCGAGGCGTTCGACCAGTTGGATGCCGCACGCTGGACCGCTGTTTCCGGAGTATGGCAAGCCGCGAATGGTCGTCTGTCGCAATCCCAGGGCGAAGCGGAACCGGCTTTGATCGCGCTAAACCAGGACACGCCCACTGACTTTGAACTGTCGGTGCGGGTGAAGATCGACGGGGGACCGATGTGGCAATCGGCCGGGGTCGCCTTCGACGATGACGGAGCGGGCAACACCGGGGCACGGCTGTTCCTGAGCGTGAGTGGCGGGAAGGTCCAGCTTTATCTGCGGGAAAACGGCAAGGATGTGTACCCCATGGGGCCGATGCAGGCGCGCTCGGTGGCTCTTGGGACCGACTATCGCCTGGCCGTGCTGGTCCGCGATCAATTGGTCAATGTCTGGGTCGACGACCAGTTGGCGATTGTCTTCACGCTGCCCAGCCCGCGGCCTGAGGGGCGGCGCGTGGGTCTGTTCACGTACTCGGCCGTCGCGTCGTTCGACGAGTTTCGATTGAAATCTCTGCCCACGGATGCGGCCCTTACAGACTCTGTCCAGAAGCCGCCGGCCGCGGTGCCGTCTCAAACACCGGCCGAGCGGGAAACGCTCGTGCGGAAGCGAGTCACAAAGGCGAGCGCTGCGGTCGAACGAGCCGAGTTGGTCGCGGCACAGACGCGTCACACGCACGCGGCGCTGCCAGTGGCCCGCGCCGCGGACCTGGCCCGGTTCACAGAGCCACCTGCGGCGAACGCGACCGACCTGGCGAGGCTGGCACTGGTGGCTCAGCGGACGACTGCATCCGCCGCCGCCCGAGTCGCAGTTCACGATGCCCGGGAACTGCTCCGCGACGCGCGTGAAAAACTGCTAGTCGAAGGTCAGGCGGTCGATGCGCTCAAGGCTGCCAAAGCGAAGGTCGACGAACTCGCCGGGCAACTCGCCGCCAAAGAGACCGCGCTGGTTGCGGCCGTCGAACTGATGGGCAACAGCGACGGCAAGACCGACTACGAAACGTTCACTCCTGTTTACCCCGCGAAATCCACCGGGCGGCGGGCCGCGCTGGCCGCGATGATCACGGCCAAAGACAATCCGCTGTTTGCCCGCGTTGCCGTCAATCACCTGTGGATGCGGCACTTCGGTGATCCGCTGGTCGCCAGCGTGTTCGACCTGGGAGTCAATGGTCAGAAGCCGACGCATCCCGAACTGCTTGACTGGCTCGCGGCAGAGTTCGCCGAGTCGGGCTTCAAAATGAAGCCGCTGCACCGCTTGATCGTGACCAGTCGCACCTACCGGCTGCATTCCGCCCCCGCCGACAACCCCGCTCTCAAGTCGGATCCCGACAATCAGCTCTACTGGCGGTTCCGTCCGCGGCGGGCCGAGGCGGAGGTCGTGCGCGACAGCATTCTGGCGACGAG
>JAIXZD010000185.1 GCA_027489895.1 Planctomycetaceae bacterium | reverse complement strand
GGGGGAAGCCTCACGGCTTCCGCTACTACGCTACTGGAGGGGGGTTAGAGGCCGAGGAGGAGGCGGGCCCAGAGGCTGGTGGGGAGGTCGGGCTGGAGGAGTTGGACGCTGCTGTTGGGGTGGGTGTCTTGCTGGAGGGCTTGGGCGGCGAGGTAGCCGCTGCGGACGGCGCCCTCCATGGTGCTGGGCCAGCCGGTGCGGGTGTAGTCACCAGCGAGGTAGAGGCCTGGGACGCTGGTGCGCTGGGGAGGTCGAATCGCTTCGACGCCCGGGAGCATCGAGAGGGCGGCAGCGTGCTCGGTGATCAGGCGGCGATGGAGCAGTTTGGCCTGGGCGACGGCGGGCCAGATGCGGGTCAGCTCGGCGAGGATCTCGTCGAGGACGGAGTCGCGGTCTTCGCCAGCGAGGTCGCGCGAGGCGCTGATGACGACCTGATAGCTCCAGCCAGAGTCCGGCGCGGGAGCTCCGGGGGTTGAGGCGGGGGCGTGGAGTGCGGTCCGGTTGAAGAGCCATTGAGAGCGGTAGCCGACGAGGGCGGCGTGGGGCAGGGGGATCGCCTCGCGGTCGAACCAGAAGTGAGCGCTGGAGATGGGGGCCCATTCGAGCCGGTTGAGCTGTGCGAACTCGGGGAGCGAGCGTGCGGCCTCTGGTAACAGGTCGGCCACGCGCTGCGCGGGGACGGCCAGAACGACGCGCGTCGCGGGGAGGTGCTCGCCCGATCGCAAGAGGACTCCGGAGACGCGGCCTTCGGTCAGTTCGATCTGTTGGACTCCGGTGGAAAGGCGGGTGTCGACGCCGTGGGATGTGAGCCAGGTCTGGACGCTGGAGCCGTAAAGGTCCCCCAGGGGGGCGGTAGGGATGTGAACTTCCCAGGCGGCGCGGTGGGCGAGGAAGCCATCGACGAAGACCTTGCGGGCGGCGGCGAGGTTGATGCGGTCGAGGGTCTCGCTTAAGGCACTCACGAGGACGACGTTCCAGAACCGCTCCTGCACGCGAGGGGATTGGCCATTCTGGGTGAGCCAGTCGGCGAACGTCGTGGGGTCCTCGTCACGCGGGCGGGACTTTGCCAGGCGTTTCAGACCCCAGGCGAGGCTCCAGCGGTCTTTCCACGAGAGGTGTTTGAGGCCGGCGAAGGCCCCGGCGAGGTGCAGAGGGGCAGGCCAGGGGCCGGCGGCAAAGCGGCTGGACTCCTGCTTGGGGCCAATGAAGGTGAGGGCGCGTTCGCGGCGGAAGTGGTGCGCGACGCCGACGGTTTCGCAGAAGTGGATGAAGTTGGTGCAGCAGCCCATGCCGACGTGCTGGCAGTTGTCGATCGTTTCGCCGGTGGTCTGGTCGACGATCGAGGTGGCGCGGCCACCCCAGCGCGGGCGGGATTCGAGCAGGATGATTTTTGGCGCGGGGGATGATTGGGCCTGTTTGAGGCCGACGGCGGTGGCGAGACCGGCGAGGCCCCCGCCGACGATCACGGTGGGAAGTGAGGGCGGGGGATTTTCGGGCGGCATGTGGGTGGAGAGATTTGGAGGTGTGGCAGGTGCTGGGATGGCCTGGGGTGGTCTCATTGTAGTCGATCCCGGCGACTTCGCTCAGACACAGGACAGGGTCGGCTCGCCTGGCTGGATCGCGCGGCTCGATCCGGGCGCTCACCCCGCGGGCTTCCAGGAGACGACGAGGAGGCCGGAGAGGATGAGGAGCGATCCGACAAGAATGCGGGCGGTGGGGGTTTCTCCCAACAGCCACCAGGCCATGAGGACGGCGACGAGGAAGCTGCCTTTGTCGATGAGGGCGATGGTGGCCACGTCACCCAGTTTGAGGGCGCGGTAGTAACAGATCCAGGAGGCGGCGGTGGTGACGCCGGAGAGCCCGAGCCACCAGGTGTTGTGCCGCGTGAGAAGGGGGAGGCTGTCGCGGGGCAGGGAGACGAGGGCGAACAGGCCGACGAAAATGCAGACGAAGACGGTGCGGACGACGAGGCCCAGTTCACCCGAGATGCCCTCGAGGCCGCGTTTGGCGATGACCGAGGTGAACCCGGCGAACACCGCGGAGAGGATGGCGAGGAGAACCCAGTGCGGCATGGGGAGGTTCGATTCGGGAGAGGGGGACGGGCTGCTGGAGCAGGGGTGTGAGTAGTTACCACCGACCCCTGACAGGGTCGGCTCGCCAGGTTGGAATGGGGCTGGCGACGGGAAGCAGGCGGTCAGGCGAGGCGGCCTTCGCGGGCCTGGCCGGCTTCGTTGGATTGGAGGGTGCGGCCAGAGTCGGCGTCGAGGGCCGTCAGCCAACCCCCGGCGTAGGCCTGGGTGTCGATTGCGCGCCAGCCGGGCCAGGCGGAGGGCAGGCCATTGGGTTGGGGGGTGTGCCCGCAGACGACGAGATAGCCGTCGGCGTAGACCGGTTCGCTCCCGGTGAGTTTCCTCCAGCGGAGCCATTCGGGGGTTTGGACGTCCAGCGCAACGCCTGGCTCGATGTTGGCATGCACGAAGATCGTGGTTTCGGTGTACCAGAGGTCGAGACTGTCGCGAAGAAACGCGAAGTGTGATTCAGGGATCGCGGTCGGGTCGCCGCCGTAGGAATCGAGGACACTTTGGCCGCCGTACCGGAGCCAGCTTTCGAGCCAGGGGCCGCCCGAGAGTGCGTCGAGGAGCATTTCCTCGTGATTGCCTTTGAGCGTGACGAGCCGAGTCTGCGTGGCGAGTTGCAGAAGGGTCTCGATGACGCCCCGGGTGTTGGGGCCGCGATCGACGACGTCACCGAGGACGACGATTGTGTCTTCGGGGGTGGGGCGGATGGCGGCGAGCAGCGTTTCGAGCGCGCGCTGGCAGCCGTGAATATCGCCGATGGCCCAGGTGGTCATGAGGGTTGGTTTCCCTTGAGAAGCATCTCCGGAGTCTAATGGACCGGATGATGCGCAGGGAGAGCGGGCAGTGAGAGTGCCCGGGGGTCGGGTCGTTCGTGGGGCGAGCCCACGAGGGCAGCGCACTGCAGTGACAGCGCACGAATACCCCGCCGTGATTCCACCGACCCCTGACAGGGTCGGCTCGCCGGGATGCCGCTAGGCGGAGCGCTTCATCGTGAAGTCGGCGATGTCTTCGAGCAGGCTGCGGGCGGGCGATTCGGGCAGCAGGGAGAGTTGCTGGCGGGCGGCGACGACGTACTCGACGGCGCGGGTCCGGGCGTACTCGACGGAGCCGCAGCGGGCGAGCAGGGGGCGGATGAAGGCGACGGTGGTGTCGTCGGGCTGGGCGAGCTTGGCACGCAGGGTCTGCGCGTCTTCGGGTGGACAGTTCGCCAGCAGGTGGATGATCGGCAGCGTGAGCTTTTGCTTGCGGAGGTCGGAGCCGAGGGTTTTGCCGGTCTGGTCTTCGTTGCCGAGGACATCGAGCAGGTCGTCGGCGATCTGGAAGGCCATGCCGATGGAACGGCCATAGCGGTCCATCGCTTCGCAGACGGCGGGGGTGGAACCAGCGAAGAGAGCGCCGAGTTCGCAGGAGACGGCCGTCAGTTCGGCGGTCTTGCCTTCAATGATGTCGAGGTACTGGTCTTCGGTCAGATCGAGATTGCCTTTTTCACCGACCTGCATCATCTCGCCGGCGCAGACGAGGTTGGTGGCCCGCCCGATCATGCGGCAGGCCTGCACGTCGCCCAGGCTGCTGGTCAGGTGGAAGGCGTGGGTGAAGAGGTAGGCGCCCAACAGGACGCTGGTCTCGTTGCTCCAGCGGGCGTTGACGGTGGCGACATGTCGGCGGGTGGTGGCATCGTCGAGCACATCGTCGTGGACGAGGGTCGCGGTGTGGATCATCTCGACGACGGCGGCGAGGGTGTGGTGGCCGGGGTCGATCCGGCCGCAGGCCTGGGCGGCGAGGAGGAGGAGGATGGGCCGGAGCCGCTTGCCGCGATAGAAGGTGAGATGCTCGAGCACCTCGGCGACGTAGCGGTGACGGGCTTCGAGCTCTCGGTCGTAGGCCGCCTCCATCTCTCGCAGGTGCGTTCCCAACAACTGTTGGACGCGCACCAGGAGTGGCTGGGAGGGGATGGGGCGGGTGGTCTCTTCGGCCATGTTATCTCTCGCGCGGACCGGCCGAATCGCATCCGGACGTCCGTCTGGTCACTGTCCTTCATCGGCGTCGCTTCAACCGCGTCGCTTCCGTTGACGGCGCTCTGGTTGCGTGGGTGGCCCGCTCACTACGGGGCGGGAGGCTACGCGGGGCGGCGGGGCCTCATCAAACGCCCCTTTGCCGATGCAACTGGCATACCACCTTGACGATCGGCGTGCCCACCGTCAATGAAACCGTCAAATCCCAAGCTGATGCAACAGGCCCGGCTCAGATCGTGGCGTCGCGGTGGTAAGTTCCGCTGGCACCGCCGGACTTTTCTTCCAATTGAATCGGCCCCAGGACCATGCCGCGATCAATCGCCTTGCACATGTCGTAGACGGTGAGGGCGGCGATCGAGACGGCGGTGAGGGCTTCCATCTCGACGCCCGTTTTTGCATGGGTGACGACCGTGGCCTCGAGCCGCAGCGTGGAGGCGTCGACGAACGTATAGGTGAGCGCGACGGAATCGAGCGGGAGGACGTGACAGAGCGGGATCAGTTCATGGGTCCGCTTGGCGGCCATGATGCCTGCAAGCCGGGCGACTTCCAGCACATCGCCCTTGCTGATTTTTCGATCGCGGATTGTGGTGAGCGTGGCGGGGGCCATGCGGACCTGGCCTGAAGCGAGGGCGACTCGGCGGGTGACGGGTTTGGCACCGACATCGACCATGCGGCTGGCGCCCGAGTCGTCAAAATGGGTGAGGCCCGACATGGGGTGGGTTCCGCGGTTGAGGTTGGGTGGTGGGGTTGGAGGGTGGGGGGGGCTTCGCGCGGGGTGGGCGTCGGGGAAGCGTCACCGCTTCCGCTACCTTGTGGAGTTGCGAGTTTAACGAGTGTGGGGGGACAAAAGCACAATCCCCCGCCGACTGGGATCGGCGGGGGATTGGGGCGTGTTGTCGTTCTCGTATCCGCGGGGAACTAGCGGATGCGGACCGTGAGCCAACCGTCGGCCGAGACGATTTCTTCGACCTTCAGTTGCAGCTTGACGCCGTCTTTATCGACGAAGAAGGCCCGGTCTTCCTCGCGGGGGATGAGGGCTTCCTGGAAGCGGCCCTTGATGACACCCGCGCGGGCGACCTGTTCGGCAACGTTGGCGGGCTTTTCGACGGCCCGCACGCTGATGTCACCGGCAGTGGTCTTCAGCTTTTCGCCTTCAATCACCAGGTTCAGCGGGATCGAGATCGCCTGCGGGGGGATCGTTTCGTCCTTGCCTGCCTGCTTGAACGCGGCCCGGACGGTGACGACGAGTTGACCATCGAGCGCTTTGAAGCGGACGGGGTCGTTGGCGTCGAACATGATCGTCAGCGACTTGTCTTCGCCGCCTTCTTTCTTCGGGACGGCGGGAGGCGTCAACTCTTTGCCGACGACGAGCGAAATCTGCCGCGTCATCTCGTTGACAAGTTCCTGCTCGGTGAACGTCCGACCGGCCAGCAAAGCGCGGTCCATGGCGTTGTTGAGGAAGCTCTCGTGGATCTGGACGTAGCAGCCATCGGTGGCAAGGCCGCCCACGGGGGTGTTGCCACCGAGTTCACCGGCTTCGGCCACGCGGGCATCGCCCACAAGCCACGAATCGGTCGTGTAGTACGACTTCGTCTGCGGGTAAAGATTCGCGTTGTGCAGCCGTTCCATCGCGGGTGCCAACTGACCGTTCAGCTCGCCCCCGGTGCCGAACTTGCGGTCGACTTCGGAATTGAACCGGGGGAGCAGTTGCTCGGTGATCTTGCCCCGCGCGATCGCTTCCGATTCGGGCTTTTTCTCCGTGGCGACCTGGATGGCCTTCTGATTGGCAAACCGGCCCAGCAGGGGGATCCAGTCGTAAATCGTCGTGGCCCCGACGGTGGTGTTGTTGGCGTTGACGCCGACACCCGCGCCCTGGGTCGAGAATTTGTCGCCATCGAACAGGATCGGCTTTTCCGCCCGGAACGAGTGGTTGCCGATGGTGTGGATCGTGGCCTGCTCGGTCACGCCCTGGGTGTTGGAACTGATCGTCCCGTGGGCGTAGAGGCAGAGCTTCGCGACGCCCGTGCTGGGCATGATATCGACGCCGACGTTGGTCCAGGTGGTCTGGCAGCCGTCGACTTTGGCACCAAGGATGCAGTCGTCGACGATGCCGTTCTCGGCCCGGCGTTCGGCGACGACCTTGTTCAGGAAGCCTTCGGAGACGAGGACGCGGAGGTTGTAGTTGTGGTAACCATCACGGAAGGCGACCGCGAGGCCCGTTCCCGCGTCGCCCGCAGCGGCCTGGGCCTTGGTGAGCGCCTCGGCGGCGGCTTTGCCGTCGGTCTTGAGGCCGGTCGATTCGTAGGTTTCGACCGCGGCGACAAGTTCGGTCACCGCCTCTTTGGAAGCGGGTGCTTTCTCAATGGCAGCGAGGGCCGCTTCGGCGAGCGAGACGCGACGGAGCAGTTCGCCCCGAAGATCGGAGAACTTGGCTTTGGCCGCCTGATAACGGTAGTCGAGGATGGCGACTTCCAGCGTGCCGACGCGCTGCTTGAGCGCGGCGAGCGTCTGCCGCTGCTCGTCGATAGTGCCGGGCGTGGCGTAGAGCTTCCCGAGTTCGGCGGTTAGTTCGCCCGCCCAGGTCTGCCAGGTCTCGGGGAGTGCCCCGGCGAGGTCGGTCAGTTCCGCGGGCGTTTCCGCCGGAAGAACACCGGCCAGTCCCACGGGAGCAGCGGCTTCCTGAGCCACGCCACTCACCCCGACCATCCCGATTCCGACCACACTGGCCAGGAGGGCGGCCGCAGCACCCCGCCACAGCCAGAGTTTCGACTGACCACGCACCGACACCGACTTCCGCGCCACATCCTGGCTCATATTCACTCCGTTTCCTGAGAATCGACTTCCGATCCGGCCTGCTTAGGCGACCGAAAACCGTTGTTCAGCCCCGACTGCGGGTTGACGGCGTTCGGCCTCGACCGGTTCGACAAATCGTGCGGCGCGGTGCGCCACCGAGTTTATCGACGAATCGAGCCTTGCCTCTTCTCCCCGCGCGGATCAACTCCGTTTAGTTCACCAACCGGCACGTCCCCACCTGCGGGACCATGGAATTCCGTTCCACGACCCGCGCACGAACGCCCGCCCCCAGGCCGGGTACACCCCAACCTGGCAAAGGCAGTCTAGGGGGCCGCTCCAGGTCATGCAATCGGCGCAGCCAACCCGACCGGTAAACTCATCCTGATTTCACGGAGAGATCGAAGAGGGCGGGGCGGGTGGGATCCCGGCCGCGGCGAGTGCGGCCGCGTAATCTTCGGGCGTATTGCAGTTCCGAAGTGAATCGAGCTGCGGATCGACCGAGCGGAGAACGTCCACGGGAATTTCGAGCGTCCGGGCGAGTTCCAGCAGGAAGACCGGTCGCAGCCGTCCCGCCGTGACGAGGTCTCGCACGATCGGGGCGAGGCGCACGCGGTAGCAGGCGGCGAGCGGATGATGGAACCGGCCCTCTTTGGGGATGGCGATTTCGATCTCCGGATCGGCCATGAGCGGCGCGACGATCGCTTGGACAAACTCCGGACGGAGCAGGGGGACGTCGGTCGCGGTGGCGTAGACGGCATCGCACCGCCCGGCGAGCGCAGTCAGCCCCGTCGCCAACCCGGCCAGTGGACCGAGCGCGTCAAACTCGTCGCGAAGGACCTCGACATCGGCGGGGAGGGGGGGCAACTCCTGTCCAACAGCGGCGACGACAATGAGGGGGGACAAGCCGGTGGGGGATGGGGAGGGAACGCCGGTTGTCGGTGGTGGGATCTCTGTGGGCGGGAGGGTGACAGTCCGAAGAATACGGAGGACGCGGGGCAGCAGCAGTTCGCTTCCGAAGGGAAGCCAGGCTTTGGACTGCCCCATGCGCGTACTTTTCCCGCCGCAGAGAATGAGCGCGCCGACCCGCAGACCGGTCTCCATGATGCGTTGTCCTGGCGTTGAGTTTGGGCGCGTGGTGATTGTCGAGCGCGTTAGGAAGCGTCACCGCTTCCGCTACAGAGGGAAGGGTAGCGGAAGCGGTGACGCTTCCCACGTCGTGCGCTTGGTCTTGGACAAGCGACTTGGGCAGGATTCACGCCGACTTCGTCGACGCGCGTGGTTTATTGCTCAAGTTCATTGAATAGTTGTTGACAACTAATGTAGTATTTGTCGTCTTGGGAAGCCTCACGGCTTCCGCTACAGGAACTGGTTGAGTCCGTTTCGCGTGGATATCGGCAGGTGCCTCCTTCCCTCGGACTGAGTGGGTGCGAAAATGCCTGGGCCGTATCCCGACTGGCTGCGCCGCCTGCCGCCCGAATTCTATCGCGGGGAAGCGTTCGTCCACTGGACGTTGGCGATTGAAGGGCGACGGACGGGATGGTTGACGCCGACGTTTCATGCCCGCCTGAGAGAGTTGCTGGTGCATGCGCTGTTGCGAGCGGGGCTGGTTTGTCCGATCTACTGCGCGATGCCCGATCACGTTCACCTGCTCTGGTGGGGACTGCGACATTTGTCCGACCAGCGGCTGGCGATGTCGTGGTTTCGAAGGCAGCTCAATCGCGGGCTGGTCGAGGCTGGTTTTTCGCTGCAGAAGCAGGGCCACGACCATGTCCTGCGCGACGACGAACGCCTGGAATCGGCCCTGGTGGCCCTCATGGAGTACATCGCGCGGAACCCGGAACGAAGGGGACTCGTTCCGGCGGACGGGTACGCGTCTTATCCCTTCACGGGGAGCGTGATTCCGGGTTATCCGGAGGTCGACTGGTTTGAGCCTGGAGCGTGGGGGCGAATCTGGTCGCTGTGCTCCAGGCTGCGGGAGAGCGACTTTTTTTCGAAACCGCTGCGGTTGTGAGGCCGCTACTTTGAGGGTACGGCAGCGGGTTGTTACGTCCAGAAGATTGGTCGTCTTGGGAAGCGTCACCGCTTCCGCTACGACGGATGGTGGGTGGCGGAAGCGGTGACGCTTCCCCACGCGCGGGAACGGCTTATTCCGATTCGCGGAAGCGGTAGCCGATGCCGCGGACGGTTTCGATGTCGTCGCCGCGGGGGCCGAGCTTCTGGCGGAGCGACTTCACGTGGACGTCGATCGTCCGTTCCAGGACAAGGGCGTTGTCGCCCATGCTGGCTTCCATCAGTTCCTGGCGGTTGAACGCCCGGCCCGGTTGACGCATGAGCGCCCAAAGCAGACGAAACTCGGTGGGAGTCAGCTTCAGCTCTTCCCCGGCGAGGGCCGCCCGGTGTTGCGTGCGATTCATCTCGAGGTTGCCGGAGACGAGAATATCGCCCGTTGGTTCCGGGGAACTGGTCCGCTTGAGAAGTGCTTTGATCCGCTGGACCAAGGCCTTCATTTTGAACGGCTTGGTGACGTAATCCGTCGCGCCCATCTGAAAACCGACGATCTCATCCACCTCTTCACTGCGGGCGGTGAGCATCAGAATCGGCACGTCTTTGGTGCGGGGGCCACTGCGCAATTGGCGGCAGACTTCCAACCCCTCGATCACGGGCAGCATCAGGTCGAGGACGACGAGGTCGGGCAGGGAGGTCATGGCCCGACGGAGCCCTTCCTGACCATCTCCCGCTGTCAGAACCTCAAACCCCTCCCGCTTCAAATTGTAGGAGAGGACATCCGCGAGCGGACGTTCGTCTTCAATGATGAGAATCGATTGCTGGGACATGCACCAACCGTGAGTACGGGACCTGTTTCCGCGCGAACAGCCGCGCTTCGACCACCCCTCCGCTCCAGTGCACAGCTTACGAAATCCACCTCCGAGAACTTTGAAGAACCGATGAAGAGCGAGGATTTTCTCCGAGTTCACGGAATCCTCTCGGACCAGTGACAGCGTGTCTAAGTCCGTCTATTTCTTGACGAATCGCGGCACTTCGATCGGTTGGGGATGGGGATCCATCACCCAGCTCTTGATCGGGGCTCTGCCGTTTCCGCCGCCAATCTGGATCGATTCAGCGACCAGCACATCCTTCCCGGTCTCGGGATTCTTCTTGTACTTGGCACTGAAGGCCTGGCGTTGTTTCTCGAGGGCCGGGTCTTTGGGGGAGGCAAACGCCCCCACCGTCACGATGGACCGATACCGGTCGTGGTAGAGGTAGGCTTCGATTCCCTGCTGACGCATGGCGCGGGCCAGTTGCCAGGCATCGTGCCCGGCGTTGTCGAGGCTGACGTTGTTGGCCGCCAGCTTCTTGTCGAACTCGGCGAAGCGGGTTGGCTTGATCTGCGAGCTGCCGTAGAACGAGGCGACGATCAGGCTGTACTTGCCGGGGTTGCTGGCCAGCGAGAACTCGACACCCGAGTTGAGGCGGGCCAGGAGCGGGTCTTTCGACTGCGTCATCCGCGCCAGTTCTTCGGGCGAGAGCATGGGGTTGGTGGTGAGAAAGGCCTTGTTGAGCGGGCCCGGGCCTGAGGGTTGTCCCTTTTTCAGACCGGCCGCCTGCAACGTTTTGGGGCGGTAATCCTTGAGGTACTTCAGCGTTTTCTGGGCGGTGGCGTTCTCGATGTCATCGTAGTTGCCAGCGAGGACGCCGATATCGCTCCGCTGGGCGGCGTAGATGCGGCGGTCTTCCTGCCCCATCCGATTGAGCGTGCTGACGCGTTCGATCTTCGATTCCAGGGCGTAGACGTAGGCCGGGATGCCCAGTTGCCGCAGTTCGTAGACGAGTTCATCGGCCGCTTTCTGAGCCCGTTCGTGCTGCTCGCGGGTGGCGCCCGACATGGTCGTGACCATGATCATCCAGGGGCCATGCTGTTTGGAGAGCGAATAGCGCTTGCCCTTGATCGCCTCGATTTTCGCCGCTTCGCTCGGCTGGGCCGACACGAGCAGGGCCAAAATTGCGACACAGGCGATCACAAACGTGCGGTGGAGCATGACGGACATCCTTCGTCCAGCCGGAGTGAACCCCAGGGCGGACCGAAGGCCAGGCGCGGACGGGTCCAGACGGAACCGCACGAGCGACCAGAGCGATCGATTCGCCGATGGAGGGCAGATGAGTAGGGGGGGGATTCGTTGAGAGAGGCGGACCGTATCGCGACGGGAAAAACAGGTCCAGAGCAACTTTTGCGCAACTCCAGGTCACTCATAAAACGCGGGGTTTTGGTGGTGCAAGAAAACGCCCGATCAGGTGGCGAGGTCGGCGTCGCGGAGGTCGGTCACCAGCATCATGCCCGGCTGGTGGGTGATGCAGAACTCGGGTTTGGCGGCCATGACGGCGGCCTGGGGGGTGACGCCGCAGGCCCAGAAGACCGGTTGCTCGCCCGGATAAATCGGCACGGCTTCGCCGAAATCGGGCTGGTCGAGTGCAGTGATGCCGAGGGCAAGCGGGTCGCCCCAGTGAACTGGTGCCCCATGGACGGCCGGGAAGCGCGAGGTGATCTCGACGGCGCGAATCGCCTCGGCCGGTTTCATGGGGCGCATCGAGACAACGAGCGGCCCGTGGAACCTGCCCGCAGGTGTGCAGGGGATGTTCGTCCGGTACATGGGGACGTTGCGGCCGAGTTCGACATGTCGCACGGGAACACCTTCGCGCAGCAGGGCGGCCTCGAACGTGAACGAGCAACCGATCAGGAAGGCGACGAGGTCGTCGCGCCAGAGGTCGCGAATCTCAGACACCTCGGCCACCAGTTCGCCCCGTCTCCAGACGCGATAGCCGGGGAGATCGGTGCGGAGGTCGGCGTCAGGTGCGGCGATTCTCGGCGTGGGGTCGCCCGGGGCGGTCACATCGAGCAGCGGGCAGGGCTTGGGGTTCCGCTCGCAGAAGAGGAGAAAGTCAGCCGCGTCCGCAGCGGGGAGAATGACCAGGTTGGCCTGGGCATAGCCCGCCGCGAGGCCACTCGTCTGCGTGCGCCAGGCACCCGATCGACAGGCCTGGCGAACGGCGGCGCCGGTGGTAAGCGAGGCGTGCATGGGGGTGGTGACTCCCGCAAAAAACGGTTTGGTCGGGGGCCGCGTCGAATTGCACTCGGCTTGATGAGTGGATCTGAAGTCGGAAGCGGATTTTTATGTGGCGACAGGGGGCGTTGGGAAGCCTCACGGCTTCCACTACGAGGGAGGGGATGGCGGTGCGGAGGGCAGGGGGGAACCAAAGAACAGAAACGCCCCGGCGGGCTTTCGCTCGCCGGGGCGCCTGCACAACAAAGGTACGTCCTTGTGCGCTACTCCTTGTCTCCGATGTGTGCAGCCATGGACTGCGTCCCCTTGAAGCCAACCGGCGCTGGTCTGGAACCCATTAACTGACGGCGGCCACGTTCCGCAACGTTGCGGACGGCTGGCCGCTTATCAGCGGCGTCTCGATTCCAAACCCTCGCCTAGCGGTCGACTCCCTCCGGCGTCATGCCGCCTCCGTCAGCTACAGCCCATGCTGTTTCCACAGTTGTGGCACAAGTAACAATTTCCATTGCGGACGGTGATCGCTCCGCAACTGTCGCACGCCGGGGCATCGGCCTGGAACGTGGCGAACTGCAGGCTCCGCACATGCGGACTGTCCTGAGCCAGCACGCCATGTTCTTCCAGAATCGCCGTCGCCGCCCGAACCTGCTCGGCCAGTTCCGTTTCGCCCAGCGTCTTGCCCGACAGCGAAGCCGCCAGCGCCGCTCGCGATGTCGCCGAGAGGGCCGCCTGGGCCTTCGGCCCCGAACCGCCCTCAACATCCCCGGCCACACGCCCTTCGCTCACCGGCTCTTCAATCACCGCTTTGCCGATCTCGGTCTTCGCGACCGACTCAGCCGCTGCGTCTTTGCCAGCGTCTTTCCCGGCATCTTTGCCAGCGGCCCGTCGCGGCGAGTTTTCGTCGCGATAGCCGGGGATGAACTCCATCCCGAGGAACCGGAAAATATAGTCGACCACGCTCTTGGCGTTGGGGATGTCCGGGTTGCCCGTCCACCCCGACGGTTCGAACCGCGTGTGGGAAAACTTCTTGACGAACACGTCGATCGGCACGCCGTATTGCAGGCCCATCGAGGTCTGCGTGCCGATGACATCCATCAGCCCGCCGATCGTGCTGCCTTCCTTGGCCATCGTGATGAACAGTTCACCCGGCTTGCCGTCGTCGTAGAGGCCCACGGTGACGTAGCCCTCGTGGCCACCGACCGAGAACTTGTGCGTCAGCGACCGCCGCGTCGACGGCAGATGCCGCCGCTGCGGGATGTTGACGATCTTGACGATCTGTTCCGGAGCCTTCTCTTCGCCCTTCTTCTTCCGGTCGCCTTCCTTCGTCGTCGACAAGGGCTGGCTGCCCTTCGAGTTGTCGCGATAGATGGCGAGGGCCTTGAGACCCAGCCGCCAGCCTTCGAAGTAAGCCGCTTCGATATCTTCGACGGTCGATTCTTCCGGCATGTTGACCGTCTTCGAGATGGCTCCCGAGAGGAACGGCTGGGCCGCGGCCATCATCGTGACGTGGGCTTTCCAGTGGATCGACCGCTTCCCGTTGACCGCCTTGAACGCACAGTCGAACACCGGCAGATGCTCGGCTTTGAGGGCCGGGGCACCTTCGATCGTGTCGTACTTCTCGATGTACTGGATCATCGCTTCGATCTCGGCCGGTTCGTAGCCGAGCTTCTTCAGCGACTGCGGCACGGTCCGGTTGACGATCTTCATCATCCCGCCGCCAGCGAGCTGCTTGTACTTGACCAGCGCAATATCCGGTTCGATGCCGGTCGTATCGCAGTCCATCATGAAGGCGATGGTGCCGGTCGGGGCGAGCACGGTGGCCTGCGAGTTGCGGAAGCCATGCTTGCGGCCCGAGACGAGCACATCGTTCCAGACCTGCCGGGCCGCATCCTTCAGATAGGTGGGGCAGGTCGGGTCGATCTTCTCGCAGGCATCGCGATGCATCTGCATCACGCCCAGCATCGGCTTTTCGTTCTCGCGGTAGCCTTCGAACGGGCCGACGTTGGCCGCATGCTCGCTCGACGACAGGAACGCCTGGCCGGTGAGCAGCGCGGTGAGCGCCCCGGCGATGCCGCGGCCCTGGTCGCTGTCGTAGGGAATGCCCATCGACATCAGCAGGCTGCCCAGGTTGGCAAAGCCGAGACCCAGCGGACGGAACCGATGGCTGTTTTCGGCGATGGCCGGGGTCGGGTAGCTGGCGTGGTCAACCAGGATTTCCTGGGCGGTGATGAAGATCGCCGCGGCTTTCCGGTACTTCGAGACATCGAACGAACCGTCGGGCAGCATGAACTTCTTGAGGTTCAGGCTGGAGAGGTTGCAGGCGGTGTCATCGAGGAACATGTATTCCGAGCAGGGGTTCGACGCATTGATCGGCCCCGAATTCGGACAGGTGTGCCAGCGGTTGATCGTGGTGTCGTACTTGACGCCCCGGTCGCCGCAGTACCAGGTTCCCTTGGCCATCTCACGGATGATGTCCTTGGCCTTGTACTTCGGACCCAACTGGCTGCGGTTGGTGACCCAGCGGGTCTGCCAGTCGCCATCCGACTCGGCAGCCTGCATGAACTCGTCGCTCAGGCGAACCGAGAGGTTCGCATTCTGGAACATGATCGAGCTGTAGGCTTCGCCGTTGAAGTTGGCTTCGTACTCGCCGCTGTCGATCAGCGTGCGGGCCTTCCGCTCTTCCTTCGCCTTGCACTGGATGAAGTCCATGATGTCCGGATGCCAGTCTTTGAGACTTTGCATCTTGGCGGCGCGGCGGGTTTTTCCGCCCGACTTCACCACGGCGGCGATCTGGTCGTACACCCGCATGAACGACAGCGGCCCCGAGGGCGTGCCGCCGCCGGAGAGCTTTTCCTTGGCGCTGCGGATGGTGGAAAGGTCGGTCCCGGTGCCCGAGCCGAACTTGAACAGCATGGCCTCGCTCGTGGCGAGACGCATGATGTCTTCCATGTTGTCGTCGACCGACTGGATGAAGCAGGCCGAGGCCTGGGGATACTCGTACGACGTATCCGGACGCTGAATCGCCTTGGTCTTCGTATCCCAGCGGTAGTTGCCGCGGCTACCCTTCACCCCGTATTGGTGGAAGAGGCCGACGTTGAACCACACGGGCGAGTTGAAGCTGCCGTACTGGTGCAGGCAGAGCCAGGCGAGTTCGCGGTAAAAGGCCTCGCCATCCTTCGCGCTGGCGAAGTAGCCGTCCTGGGTGCCCCAGTCGGCGATGGTCCGGGCGACGCGGTGAATCACCTGCTGGACGCTCTTCTCGCGTTCGTCGGTGCCGGCTTCCCCGTAGAAGTACTTGCTGACGACCACGTTCGTGGCCAGAGCACTCCACTGGGCGGGAATTTCGCAGTCCTTCTGCTCGAACAGGATCTTGCCGTTCTCATCCTTGATCGAAGCGGAACGGTAGTCCCACTCGACGGTTTTGAACGGGTCCATGCTCTCGGGACAAAACGTCGCGGCCACCTTCATTCCAGCTCCCCCCGCTGCATGACCCACCGGATGGGGAAGTGACCCCACCCCGTTGGAACCAGCACCGTTCGTCGAAGCGCCATTCAACGCTGATCCATGCTGTGTGTGCATCATGCACTCCTGAAAGAATCCTGGTGACCGCAACTACCCAATGACCAAGACAGACCGGCCAGCCGTGTTCCGCAACACAACTGGCGCGGGGCCTCTCATCCACCGAGACCTCATGGCAATGCGATAACCGCCACAGAAACCAACCCGACAGACCTGCCGGTATTCATCGGTTCCCATTCATCGAGAAGTGTACAAAAAATCAGTGTACAAATCAACCGATTGGCAAAAGAGAAACACACAATAAATAGGGCTGCCGTAGACGGCAACCCCAACATCTTGTGTGTCGCGGATGGTCAGGAGTGTATTCGGGCCAGACCAACTGTCAAGCAAACTGAACGCATCGCAAGCTCGCCACGCGTCTTCACACGTCCTAAACCAAAGCCCCGCATGCGGTTCATTCTTCCAGATTTTTTTCCTTCCTCGCCCCGCGCAGGCCGTCCGAGGCTCACAACCTGTCGATTGTGGCCCGCCTCAGCCCAGGGGTGGCTCCCCTTGTGGTCGGGTTGGGTCTTCATAACTGTCTGTTTTGAATAATGTTACGTCGTTGACGAGACATTCGATCCGCCGTCTTGCTCCGCTCCCCGACGCGACCTGCTACCATTCGATCGCACTCAATCCACTCAACCAATTTGGCCCAAACGTCTTCGGGCGACGCCGGGTTTCCCTGACCAGTTCTTCATCATGGCCCAGCCGCTGACGTCTCGCTCAATTCTGGGGCCTCAGGGCAAGATCGCACAGCGGCTCAAGGCCTACGAGCACCGTCCCCAGCAGCTCGAACTGGCCGAAGCCGTCGCGAAGGCCATTTCCGAGGGGCGACACCTGCTGGCCGAGGCGGGGACTGGCGTGGGCAAGAGTTTTGGATACCTCGTCCCCGCGATCCTCGCCGCCACGCAGTCGCAGCATGACCCCAAACCCGCCGGCACCAGCAAGTACGGCCGGGACCTCGATGACGACGACGAGGGCGACCGCAAACGGACCCGCGTCGTCATCTCGACGCATACGATCGCCCTCCAGGAACAGTTGATCGACAAGGACATCCCGTTTCTCAACGCGGTGCTGCCGGTCGAGTTCAGCGCGGTCCTGGTGAAGGGGCGGGGCAACTACATCAGCCTCCGGCGGCTCAAGGGGGCGGCCGATCGGGCTCCCGCGATGTTCGCCACCGAGCCCGAGCATCTCGACCTCGAACAGGTGATCTCCTGGTCGAAGCAGACGACCGATGGCAGCCGGACTTCGCTCGGCTTTCGTCCCGCTCCCAGCGTCTGGGATGAAGTCCAGAGCGAGCATGGCAACTGCCTGGGGCGGACCTGTCCCACCTACGACGACTGCCACTACTTCAAAGCCCGCCGCCGGGCTCGCAATGCCGACATCCTGGTCGTCAATCATGCCCTGTTTTTCTCGGACCTCGCGCTGCGGCGGGAAGGGGCGGCGATTCTGCCCGACTACGACATCGCGATCTTCGACGAAGCGCACACGCTGGAAGGCGTCGCGGCCGACCACCTGGGGCTGGGCGTCTCCAACGCGCAGATCGAGTACCTTCTCACCAAGCTGTACAACGACCGTGGCAACAAGGGGCTATTAGTCCATCACAACTTCATCGAAGGCCAGCAACTGATTCAGCGGCTGCGCTATCTGTTGCAAGATTACTTCGATGCGGTGGTCCATTGGCAGCAGCAGCATGGCTCGCCCAATGGCCGGTTGCGACGGGCCACGGGGTTGCACTTCGATGTCGTGTCGCCGCTCAAGGGGCTGTCCGATTCGATTCGCGAGTTTGCGACGGGCGTCCAGAAGGAAGAAGAGAAGATCGAACTGTCGGCCGCCGCTGACCGCTGTCTCACCCTCGCCAATGCGCTGGATGTCTGGCATCAGCAGAAGCAGGCGGGGGCGGTCTACTGGGTCGAGATTTCGGGGAAGCGCGGCGAACGGGTGAAGCTCTGTTCGTCGCCCGTCGAGATTGGGGCGGTGCTGCGCGAAGAACTGTTCGGCCAGGTCAAATCGGTGATTCTGACCAGCGCGACGCTCTCCATTGGCGGCCAGAATTTTGACTTTATCAAGAACCGCCTGGGGCTGGATCAACCGCACGAGCTGCAGGTCGGTAGCCCCTTCGACTACCGCAAGCAGATGCAGTTGATTCTACCGCAGGGGATGCCCGACCCGTCTTCGGAACAGTTCGCCTACGAGCGGGCGGTGGGGGAGAAGATTCAGGAGTATGTCGAGCGGACGCAGGGCCGGGCGTTTGTGCTGTTCACCAGTTACAAGATGCTAAACACGCTGGCCGATCGATTGCGGCCGTGGTTCTTGCAACGGGGCTATACCTTATATAGCCAGGCGGATGGTACGCCCCGCAGTCTGCTACTCGAGCGGTTCAAGCGGGACGAGAAAGCCGTGCTGTTTGGAGCGGATAGTTTCTGGCAGGGGGTCGATGTGCCGGGCGAGGCGCTGCAGAACGTGATCATCACGAAGCTGCCCTTCAGCGTGCCCGACCACCCGCTCCTCGAAGCGCGGCTGGAAGCAATCAAAGCAGCCGGGGGCAACCCGTTCATGGACTACCAGGTGCCCGAGGCAGCCATCAAACTGAAGCAGGGGTTCGGCCGCCTGATCCGCACGAAAGACGACACCGGCATGGTCGTCCTGCTCGACCCGCGAGTCCGCACGAAGCGCTACGGCCAACTGTTTTTGGAGAGCCTGCCGGAGTGCCGGGTGGTGGAGGAGTAGCACGTAGGGCAGGCTCCCGCCTGCCTTCCTGGTTTGCGGAACGACCACCATGCCCAACTACCGACGCGCGCATGTCCCCAGCGGAACGTTCTTCTTCACGGTCGTCACTCATCGACGCCGTCGGTTATTTGATTCCGAAGCGAACCGAATGCTGCTGGGGGATGTGATTCGCGACTGCCAGCGCGACTGGCCGTTCGAGGTAAATGCGATCGTCTTGTTGCCTGACCATCTGCATGCCCTTTGGACACTGCCTTCTGGTGATGGCGACTACTCTGGTCGCTGGAGTGTGATCAAGAAGAACTTCACAACCCGGTTCCTCGCGAGCGGCGGGAAAGACAATCAGATCTCGGCGGGGAAGGAACGTGAGGGCCGACGAGGTGTTTGGCAACGCCGGTTTTGGGAACATGCGATCCGGGACGAAGACGATTTTCAAACCCATTTTGACTACATCCACTACAACCCGGTGAAACACGGACTCGTGAAATGTCCCGGTGAATGGGGACCAACGAGCTTCCATCGCTGGGTCGCGCGAGGGGTTTATCCGGCGGGGTGGGCGTGTGGGGAGCATCCGCCGCCGAGCATCACGGAGGCCGAGGATGACTACGGGGAAACGTATTGATGTTGCAGGAAGGCAGGCGGGAGCCTGCCCTACGGGGCTACGGGGCTGAACGATGTTTTCCAATCGTGTGCCAGGCCATCCACTTTGGGAATTGTTTATTAGAGCGGGAGAAACTTTCCATGCAGTCGAAGGAGCCTGACGACGTTCAAGAAGGGGTAAATGTTGATAAAGTTCCGCCGCCACCGCACAATGGTGTAGGGTCACGCCTAGACTGGAGCTCCGCCTTCGAGAGTATCGTACTTTGTGTAGAACTTCCTTTTTGGCTCCTAATGCCCTCATCGTCGTTTAATGTCTCGGTCGGAGGCATTTCGACCACTGTTAGCATCGATAATGACGGAATTGAGGTTCAGCGAGGTCGGCAGTTTACCAAGACACATAAAAACACGGTGTACATTGGGGGCAGTAAAGCCGCATGCAATTCATCTATCCCGGTCACCGCTTTACCCGAAGGTGGCCTCTTTCGAGCGACACGAACTTTACTTTATATCGAGACTCATGCGATCGCTGACGCACTCGATGCATTCTTCGGTCCGGATGGTCCACGCTATCAGGATGGGTATCGATATTTTGCATCTCTTGCTCTTGGCCACCTCTCCATTGTAAATGAAGTGATAAATGCCTATCGGAAGGCATCCATCGACCCCTTCGCGAATGAGATCACTGCTTGGGATGTCCCAGTGTGGTTCGTGCTTCGGCCTCCAGACAGTGGATCCGTCTGCCTGAACGCACATCTGGCTGAAGACTGGTATCCGACTATTCGCAAAGACTTCAAAAGCGATGAAGCTTACCCGTTTTTCGCCGTATCAAAGGATTGCGTTTTAAGGCAGATCTCAAGAAAAGATATTCCGGGCGAGATAGAAATGCTCGATGGGTGGAGCCTCTTTCATCGAGGGCGATATGGAGACTCCATTCGCTCATTCGTTACCGCGATTGAAGTACTCGTCGAAGCGGAGGTTCGTCGACTGCTAGCGGAATCGGGAATGTCCGAAGAGCACGTTAGGACTCGAATCGACAATACTCGAAACAACTTCGACAAAAGGCTAGGCGAATACTGTCTGATTTCTAAGCGCCGTATTCCCGGTCCGGTTCTGCACTATATTCCTTGGCTTAACGGCCTGAGGCTTGCGAATGAGTTGGATCACGCGAGGCGACTTCGGCACAGAATTGTTCATCATGGGCATCGATTGGATCATGCCTTCTCTAAGCCAATGTTGAGGGCCGCAGAAACCACAAGTTGGCTTTTTGATTGGCTGGCTAGCAACGACAGCTTCGAGGAGCGCCGAAGCAGAAATCATGCGATGTTTTTTGGTTGGCGAACGGAAGCAGTTCCGTTCGATTGCATCGTGCAAGAAGGGCGAGTTGTGGTGCGGCCGCTCTTCCCCGCAGATAGAGAGGCATCGGCGTCAGGCGATGACATCGTTATTGCCAGCATAAGCCGAGTCGTTCACTCCGACAGTATCCTCTACCGGACTCTCAGTCGCCAGAGTTGTGACGGCAAAGACGTCGAGCATTTTGTGAAGATGGCATTTTTTGAACTCGGCGTAGGCGAACTTGCGGACAGTCCATTTGAAACCTCTCTGTTTCCAATACCAGAGAGGTTTCGGATGACGATTCAGGAGAAACTGGTTCTTTTCTTCGTATTGGATACACCTGATTCAGTCGGAGTTGCTCATATTGAACAAGTACAGGCGTTTCTGGCCGATAGGCGAAAGAGTGGCGTGAACATTGGTCATGCCATCCTTGTTGTGAACGACCAGATGGATCGTGAGTGGCATCAGAGAGTTAGTATCCCGGACGATAATGTTGATCAGGTCGCCCATTCTTGCGGGATTTCAGTAGTGAGGACGGCTTGTCTGGCAAAAGCGGTTCTTGGAGCCATCAGATACCGTTGGTCCGTTCAGCGAATCATTGACGCGTTGATGCAACCCGGATTGCAAGCGTGTGATCCACCATCAAGTAAGGTGCTTGGCAATGTCTACAAATTTTGGGAAAAGCCGAAAGTTATTGGGATACAACCGTTAGGGTCTGCAAGCTTACAGGTCGGCGATATCGTGGCGGTTTTGTTACGTGACCGGTTCCACCAACATGAGATCGGTGAGTGTATGACGGATTGCGATGGGCGCATCACGTTTAAGTGCGACATTAACCGGGCGGATGTTCTTATTGGTGCTCACGTGTTCTTGTTGGACCGTGAATTGTCGATACGCCCAAGTCACAGTACGGATAATGTGACTGCGGACGATACAGACGGCGGCTTTGGGAACATGTTTGCCTTCGGCGCGGTTCATCCTTCTCGATAGTGTTGATGGCATTTGTTAGTTCCGTAGGGCCGGCTCCCGCCTGCCATCCTTGTAGGGCGGGGTGTGGCCAGAGCGTTCACATCCCATCCAAGTTAATCGAATCGGCGGTGCTTTCTTGAGGCGGCGACCGGTCAAGAGCAGCCAGTACGCTGAAATGAATTGCGAAAACGCCGCAACAAATCGACACGACCGACGGCCTTGCCTAGGAAGGCAGGCGGGAGCCTGCCCTACGGAACTGCCAAACGCGACGGGTAACTAAATGTTCGACCGGAGCGGTGGTAGGACGTCGGGTGCCACGGCCGGCCAGGCCAACCGTGGCACCGGGCGATTCAGGCGAAGAGATCGCGGGGGCGGGTGGCGGGAGTCACCGACCCCTGGCAGGGTCGGCTCGCCGGGTTGGACTTGGGGGCGGAAGCGGTGGAGTGGGCGCTGAGGCCGTCAGTTGTTGGAAACCCGAAGCGTGAGCGAGGGACCCCCCGCTCCCCTCAGGTTTCGATTTTCCCGGTATCCACGCTGGGTCCCTCGCTTACGCTTCGGGTTACCATCGAGAATTCGCCGGTCTTCCAAAAAAAAGTCGCGGTCTCGCTTCTTCGCCAACCCGCGTTTCGAAATGGTGCTCGGGGTTTGCACGCGGGTGAGCATTGGTGGGCAGTGCCCACCCTACGGTCGGTTCACCACGTGTTCGCTGGATCGGATCTTGTCTCGAACCAGGTTGTGACACTTCGGCCCTGAAAGAAACGTATTCAAGGGCGTTGGGTGTCGACGACGGGGCAGCGCGGGGGAACGCTCACGCGTTTCGCTACCTCTGTGGGGTTGGCCCGGGGTTAGAGCAGTTCTTTGACCGGCGTGCCGCCGTTGGTGAGTTTCAGGGTTCGGCCGTCCGGGGCGAAGTAGTCTTTGGAGATGTCTAAGCCGAGCGCGGTGAACATGGTCGCGTGGAAGTCGGCCACGCTGACCGGGCGGTCTTTCACCTGGGCGCCCTCGTCGTCGGAGGCTCCGTAGACCTGGCCTCCCGCGATGCCGCCTCCTGCGAGCAGAGCGGAAAAGACGTCCGGGTGATGGTCGCGGCCGTTGTCGCCGTTGATGTCGGGCGTGCGGCCGAACTCGCCGACACAGGCGACGAGTGTACGCTGAAGCAGCCCGCGGTCAGCCAGGTCGCTGATGAGCGAGGCGAGGGCGGGGTCGAGTGAGCTGCAGAGGCCCTGGACGGCACCGAAGTTGTCGGTGTGGGTGTCCCAGCCGGAGTACTCGATCTCGACGAACCGGACGCCGCTTTCGACGAGTCGACGGGCGAGGTGGCAGGCGCGGGCGAGGTAGCCATCGTTCGTCGATCCGCCGTAGCGTTCAAACGATTCCGGCTCGGCTTCCTGCAGGTTGAACGGCTTGAACACCTCGTGTTTGCGGAGGGCGTTGGCACGCTGGGTCAGCTTGGTGGAATCGGCCCCGAGGTTTGACCCATAGGTCGTCCCGAATTTCGCGTTGAAGCCGGCGAGCGCTTTTAGGCGGCGTTCGACG
>JAIXZD010000364.1 GCA_027489895.1 Planctomycetaceae bacterium | reverse complement strand
GGGACAAACGCGGCCATTTCCCGCGCATAACCAAATGTCCCCGAGGCGACGAGGATCGGGTTTTTGAGCTGGAGGCGGCCCAGCGAGACGCCCAGCGCGACGTCGGGGGAGGCGCCTTGGGGAGGGGCGAGTGGGAGAGTCGAGGGAGTCAAACGAGGTACCCCTTGTGGAGACGGAGCATTCCGGACCCGCGATGCTATCGGCCGCGGTCTGTGGGGGGCAATGAAGCGGTGTTGGCAGAGAGTTCGGTGGGAGGGGTGACACGGGTTACAATACGATGAAACGCTTCCGGCTCCCCCCCGATTGCGACATTCGATCAGACGTCGGCGAGCGTTCCCGAGCCATTCAGGAGTCGCGAGAATGACCAACGCGGCGAAGTATGTGAAGATCGTGGAATGGTCTGACGAAGACGAAGCGTTCGTCGGTCAGTGTCCGGGTGTGATTGGTCCGTGCTGCCATGGCGACGACGAAGTCGCGGTTTATCAGGCACTGTGCGGCATTGTGGAAGAGTGGTTGGAGTTGGCGGTCGAGGAAGGCCGTCCCTTGCCACCGCCCACTGCGGGTACAGGCGTGGCCGATCGAATTGCTCCTTGACGGCCGGTTCAAAGACTCTTGCCGGGGAACAGGGTGTCGTTGTTTCTGAGAGTTACCGGGGTGGGTGGCGAGCGGGAATGGTTCGCCTCCGGGCGCTAACGCTTCCGGCTCTCCTTCGATGCTCCCAGCTCTCCCTGTGATGGTGGTGAGTGGCACTCGCACTTTGGGGCCAGACGCCGAGAATCGGTCGAAACTTCGGGGGCTGTCGCTTCCGGCTGACGTGGGTTGTGATCAGACTCCGGAAAAGCGCTCCTTAGAACTCTCGACCGGCACTGGTGATGGTGGCGGGCGGGTGGGCCCTTGTTGAAGCGGGGATTTTGTATGCGTTGTCTGGTTGCCTGGCTGCTGACTGCGACGATTCTGACAGCCACACCATTGTGGGCGGCCGAGCCTGCGGGGGATCCCTCGCGGTTGACGCTTCCGCCTCGGGCATTTGCGGTGACGGGGAGTGAGACGGGGGTGTACTTCGACAATGTGGTTCTCACGCAGGACCCGGCGCGGTATCGGTTTGTGGTCCACTCCGATCTGGGGACGGCGGACGGTTTGAAGTGGGTGACGACGCCGACGGAAAAGGACGTGGGCGATCATGCCTGGCGGATCGAAGTGTTCGAGGGCGACAAAAGGGTGAGCGAGAAGGCGATGACGTTCACTGTCGTTCCGGCCGATGCGGCGAGTGGGAAGCGGCTGCGTCTGTTGATTGTGGGCGACAGCCTGACGCATGCGAGCCTCTATCCCAACGATCTGGCGAAACGGTTGTCGGCCGCTGGTCAGCCGACCTGGACGATGCTCGGCACGCACAAGCCGGGAGGGGCTGCCGAGGGGGTGGCGCACGAAGGGTATGGGGGGTGGACGTGGGAGCGATTCGTCACCCATTACGAACCGGCGCCCGATCTGGCAGCCCGCAAGCACTCTAGTCCGTTTGTGTTTCTGACGGACGACAAGCCCAAGCTGGATGTGGCGCGGTACATCCGCGAGGCGTGTGGCGGCGAGGCGCCGGATGTCGTGTTTTTCCTGCTGGGGATCAACGACTGTTTCGGAGCCAAGGCGGATGACCTCGCTGCGACCGACAAGCGGATTGACTACGTGTTTGGTCAGGCGGACAAGCTTCTGGCCGCATTTCGCGAAGCCTGTCCGAAGGCCGATCTGGCGGTGGGAATCACGACGCCGGGCAACATTCGCGAATCGAGCTTCCTCGACAACTACAAGGGGAGCTACACGCGGTGGGGCTGGAAGCGGATTCAGCACCGGTTGGTCGAACGGGAGTTGCAGACGTTTGGGGGGCGGGAGTCGGAACGGCTGTTTCTGGTGCCGATGGAGCTGAATCTCGACCCTGTGGCGGGCTACCCCGACAATAACAGCGTGCATCCGAATGCCGAGGGGTATCGGCAGGTCGCGGCGTCGCTGCATGCCTGGCTGGTGGCTCGGCTGGGGGGGATCGTTCCTGGGGGTGAGGTTCCGGCTGGGAAGTGAGGTTCTTTGGTGGGGGCGCCCGGAGGCAGCGAGCGTGAGTCGCGCGTGCCTCCGGGCGCTCACGCTTCCGGATCCCTGGGTTGGCATGCTTGCCCCGAAACGGTGCAAGCATGGCACAGTTGTTTGTTCCCTCGTCTTTCACACCGACTTGAACGACGCGAAGTCCCGGCGGACCAGAGTCTTCGGCTTTCTTTCCTGAGCAGGGTTCGCAAGACTGAGCGGTTTTGGGACGGACGGAGGCGGGGGCCGTCTCCATCTCGTCTCGGTAGCGTTCGCGTCTCGTTGCGGTTCGGGGCGGCTGGTCGTGTGGCCCGGTCTGGGAAACCACGTTGATGTCTGATTCTGTGCCGTCGGGTTCCTCTGGGTTGCCCGAGGGAACGCTGTACGAAGATGGGATTGTCGTGCGTCCGGCGCGAGGGGCGGATGTGCGCGGGATTTCCCAGTTGATCGAACCGCAGATCGAACAGCATGTGCTGCTGCGGCGGACGATTGATGAGCTGGCGCTGTTGCTGGAAAACTTCTTCGTGGCCGACGATCACGGGCGGATCGTCGGCTGTGCAGCGCTGGAGATTTATTCTTCGAAGCTGGCGGAGCTGCGGAGCCTGGTCGTCTCGCCGGAGTATCGGGGGCGGGGGTTGGGGAAACGGCTGGTCGAAGCGGTGTTGGCCGCGGCCCGGTCGGAAGAAATTCTGGAGGTGATGGCGATCACCGCGTCGGAGGATTTTTTCCGGTCGTGCGGGTTCGACTACACGCTGCCGGGGCAGAAGAAGGCGCTGTTCTTCAAGACGCGCGACGAGTAGCAGGCTGGCCTTCGAAAAATCAGTTGTTCTCGGGGAGGCCTTCGATGTGCCCGATGTTTTTGACCGGGGCGAGCAGGGCCTGAACTTCGGCGAGCAGGACCTGATCGATCGGTTCGGCGGCCCAGGTGGCCCAGTTGCGGATGTTCTCGGGGTTGGCGCTGCCGGCGATCGTGATCGGGATCGCGGGGTTGGCGACGCTGAACTGGATCGCCAGCTTGGCAAGATCGCTGCCTCGCGACTGGCAGAGTTCCGCGGCGGCGCGGCAGGCAGATTTGACGGCCTCGGGCTCTTTGTGCCAGGCGGGCAGCTTGGCATTGGTGAGCAGCCGGGCGGCGAACGGGCCAGCATTCATCGCCCCGACGCCACGGCTGGTCAGCAGGGGAAGCAACTCGTCGGCGAAGCGGGTGTTCTGCAGGGTGTACTGGTTGTAGCTGAGGACGACATCGAGATCGGTCTGCTCAAGGACGAAGCGGAACAGCTTCATCGGATAGCCCGAGATGCCGACGAATCGCACCTTGCCCGACTGCTGGAGTTTGCGGAGCGCGGGAAGCGTTTCGTCGACAATCTGCTGCATGGGGACGAACTCGATGTCGTGGCAGAGACAGATATCGAGGTGGTCGGTCCCGAGCCGGTGGAGACTGACATCGACGCTTTCGGCCACGCGTTTGGCGCTGAAGTCGAAATGGGTCAGGTCGTAGCGGCCGAGCTTGGTGCAGAGGAGATAGTCGTCTCGGGGGATATCGCGAAGGGCGATGCCGAGGAGGACTTCGCTCATGCCTCGGCCGTAGAAGGGCGAGGTGTCGATGAAATTGAGCCCGACGTCGAGAGCGACGCGGACGCTGCGCAGCGCTTCATCGAGGGAAACTGGGCGGAACTCCTGACCCAGGGATGAGGCGCCGAAACCGAGGACGGGAACCTTCAGGCCGGTACGGCCGAGGGGGCGGGTGAGCATGGTGCGGAGCGAGTTCGGGGTGATGGAGTGTGTGACGCGAGGATCGTAGCGAACGGACAGGGGACGAGGGGAGCCAGCGCGAGGGGACTTGGGGGAAGAGGCCATCAGGGAATGAACGTCCGTTGATTCAGGCGTCGTTGGTGATGATGGGTTCCGGGGTGGGCTGCCGGCGGGAATCGATCTTCCTCCGGGCGCTAACACTTCCGGCTCCCAGAAGGAGGGCCGTCGCTCGTGTTTTGGAGGCGGTGGAATTTGACGTTGCGAGGTTTCCACCGACTCTTGACAGGGTCGGCTCGCCTAAAGAGGGATCTAGGGGCGCGGGGCACAAGAACAGGGTGCTCGCTTACGAAACTGTTGGCAGATGAACGATTTGGGTGGGATCTGGAGGTGAGCTTGACCACCTTACGTGGACGTAACGGGGTCGCGATTGTCGAATGTGGTCGGCTGGCATAGAACGAATCGTGTCGTTGAGGGACCGGTCGAGAACGTGCTCGAGGTCGACCGGAATGGGTGTCGCATTGCGTGGCGATGCGGGCGTCTTCCAGAGCTTTTGTCGAGAAGATCGTCGTTCATGTCGATCGAACACTCTGCCGGGATGGAACCGGCTTCGGGGCCAAGTGGCCCGGCTACGGGCGATAGCCAGTCGGATCAATCTGGGGCTGGTCTGTCTGGGGCTGGCTTGGGCCGTTCGAGGCCGTATCCCCCGGAACAACTGGATCGCCTGGACGGCATGATCCGGCAGATTTCGCGGCTGCTTCCGGCGCAGGGCCCGATCACGGCGTTTGTGTTTCTAAACACGCTGGAGGGGCTGGAGCACCTGCCGTTCGATGCGGGGGTGGAAGAAGGGGCGCGGCTGTTTGGCTGTCAGCCGTATCTCGATGAGGATTTTTATCGCGAGCAGATCAAACGGGGGCGGATTTCCCCGGACGGATTGCGGGAGGCGCTTCGCGACGATCTGGGGGACGCGGGAACGACGCGGGTCATTCAACGGACGACGCGGTACGAGTTGCGGCTGGCGATGCTGACCACGCGTTTGCGGGTGGGGCGTGCGTCCGAACTGCGGTGGTTCGTGGCCGAGACGAATGCCCTCAATGAGTTTCGAGCGGAGGCACCGGCCGCGAAGGTTCAGGAGATTCTGTCGGAAACGAAGCGGTGGGCGCTGTCGGCGTTCGCGCCGCCCGGTGAGCGTCCGTCCGCGAGTTTCGATGCGGAGACGGAAGCGCGGCTGGAAACGGTGTTTGCGGGATTGCCGGAACGATTCGGCCGGACACGGATGGGGCAGTGGACGGAGGCGACGTGGGTCAAGTTTTCGCTGCAGTCGCTTTGGCGCATGTGCCGGGCGGGGGTGGAAGCGATTGGGGTGCCGTACCCCGAGACGGGGTTGCCGCCGCGGTTGCGAGACCTGTTGCTACGGGAGACGCAGGAGGATGTGGACGTGTTTGTCCACGAGACGCTCGTGCGGTTCTGTGCGGCGTTTACCGACCAGGGGTTCGCGCGGTGGGAGCTTCCCGACCGGGAAGCGGGGATGTTTCAGGCGTTTTGTGCGACCTACGGGCAGGGATTCGGCCCGCCCGATCTGTTGTTCCAGGGGCTGGGCGCCGAACTGGTGCGGGTTCGCGCGGCGGGGCTGACGCCTCTGGAAACGATTCACGAGTCGCTCGACCTGCTGGGGGTTCCCGAGTCGGAGTGGCGGGAGCGGATCACCGCGAAGCTGATCGCGCTGCGCGGTTGGGCTGGCTTGATCCATCAGATGGATGTCCGTTCGGACCGTGTGGCCCGACCTGTTCCCAAAGACAGCCTGATCGAATTTCTGGCGCTGCGGCTGGTGCTGGAACGGGTGGCGTGCCTCAATCTGGCGAAAAGTCGGCTGGGGTTTTCCGGGTCGCTGGCGGATTTGCGGGCGAGGTTACTGGTCCGGTATCGCGACAGCCGGCAGGCCGATGTCGAGCCTTGCGCCTTCGAGCTGTACCAGTTGGCCCAGTTGTTTGGCTGGTCGGCCGGGGAGCTGTTTGAGCTCTCCACCGAGGAATGGCAGCAGCTGGTCCGCGAGGTCGATGGGTTCCGTCCGCTCGATCGGCAGAAGATTCTGCATCATGCGTATGAGGCGCATTTCCGGACGCGGGCGCTGGATGCCGTGGCGCTGCATGGCCGGTCGCGGTCGCCCGGAGCCTGCTCGGCGGTCGACCCGAGCGGGCTGACGGCCCCGGCGTTTCAGGCGGCGTTCTGTATCGATTCGCGGGAAGAGTCGTTGCGGCGGTACATCGAGGAGGTCTGTCCGACGGCGGAAACGCTGGGCGTGGCCGGCTTTTTTGGAATCCCGATCTATTTTCGCGGGATCGCGGAAGCGAATTACTCGACGCTCTGCCCGGTGGTGATTCGTCCGAAACATTGGGTGACGGAAGAGCCGATCTACACGCTGGAAGAGCAGCATCAACGGCGGGCCCGCACGCGGCAGATGATCGGCACGGCGACGCACCGGCTGCACGTGGGTAGCCGGGGCGCGGCGGGAGCAGCTTTGTTGACGATGGGGGTGGGCGTCCTGGCGTCGATCCCGCTGGTGTTCCGGGTGCTGTTCCCGCGGCTCACCGCGCGAATCCGGAAGCGGGCGACGAACTGGGTCAATGCGCCGAATCAGACGCGACTGCGGATCGAGCGGGTCGCGACCGAGCCCGGCCCGGCCCAGTCCCAGATCGGCTTCACCGTCGACGAGATGGCGACGATGTCGGCCCGCACGCTGCGGGATATGGGACTGACGACGTCGTTCGCCCGGATTGTGCTGTTCTTCGGGCATGGGTCGTTCTGCCTGAACAACCCTCATAAGTCGGCTTACGACTGCGGCGCCTGTTCGGGCAGCATGGGCGGTGCCAACGCGCGGACGCTGGCGATGATGCTGAACGACCCCCGCGTGCGGGAAAAGATTGCGCGGGAAGGGATCGTCAACATCCCGGCGACGACGCATTTCGTGGGGGCGTTGCACAACACCTGCAACGATACGTTCACCTACTATGACCTCGACCTGCTGCCCCAGTCGCATCGCGATGCGTTCGAGGCGGCGCGGCTGACGATGGATAAGGCGGCGAAGCTCAACGCGCAGGAACGCTGCCGGCGGTTTGACTCGGCGGCGTTGAATCTGTCGCCTGAGGCGGCGCATCGGCATGTCGATGGCCGGTCGGAAGATCTGGCGCAGACTCGCCCGGAGTACGGCAATTCGACCAACGCGTTGGCGGTCGTCGGGCGCCGCGAACGCACGCGGGGCCTGTATCTGGACCGGCGGTCGTTTCTCATCTCGTACGACCCGACCCAGGACGACGCCGAATACACGACGCTGGGGCGGCTGCTGGGCGCGGTGGTGCCGGTCTGCGAGGGGATCAATCTGCAGTACTACTTCTCGCGGGTCGATTCGACCGGGTGGGGGTGTGGCAGCAAGCTCCCACACAACGTGACATCGCTCCTGGGAGTAATGGACGGTTCGGCGAGCGACATGCGGATGGGGCTGCCTTGGCAGGGCGTCGATATTCACGAGCCGATGCGGCTGTTGTTCGTCATTGAATCGGTCCCCGAGGCGATCGAAAAGATCATGGGGCGGAACGAGCAGGTGCGGCAGATCATTTCGAATGGCTGGGTGCAGTTGGCGCTCCTGTCGCCCACGGGTGACGAGCTGCTGCTGTACCGGAAGGGGCAGTTCGAGCCTTACAGTCTGCATGCCGAACATCTGCCACAGGTCGCCAGTTCACGGGAGTGGTATCGGGGCGTGCGTGAGCATCTGGAGTTTTGTGAACTGACGGGTGCAACGGGAACAGTGTCCAGGCCATGATGCATGATCTGTTGGTGACATGGCTGGGCGTGATCGTGGTCGCGGCCCCCACGGTGCAGGTACTGATTCTGGGCGGGTGCGCCCTGGCCGGGCTGGCGCTGCCGGAGCGGGTGATCGGCCGGCTGGTGCAGACCTGCATGTTCACCGGGCTGGGCGCGTCGCTGGGAATGCTGGCGCTGATGCTGACGTTCGGGACCCGGATGGAGATTCTGTCGCTGGGGAACTGGGTCGATATCCCCGAGTACCACTTCATGCTGCGGTTTGAGTTCGACCGTCTGTCGATCCCCTTCGCGCTGTTGACGTTCGCGCTGTGTGGAACGGTGGGCGCGTTTGCCAACCGGTACATGCATCGCGAACCGGGGTATGCGCGGTTTTTCTGTGTCTACGCGCTGTTCGTGTTCGGGATGATCATCGCGACGCTGGCGGGATCGATTGAGACGCTGTTCGCGGGCTGGGAGATGGTTGGCCTGTCTTCGGCGCTACTGGTGGCGTTCTTCCACGAGCGACCCAGTCCGGCGCGAAACGGGTTGCGGGTCTGGTCGGTCTACCGTGTTTCGGATGCGGCGCTGCTGCTGGCGTCGATCGCGCTGCATCATGTGGTGGGGAGTGGCGATTTCGGTCACATTCTCGAAAACCGGTCGTGGCCCGATGGACATGCCGCGAGTGCCATCACGCCTCAACTGGCGTTTCTCGTGGGGCTGCTGCTGTTGCTGTCGGCGATGGGAAAATCGGCCCTGGTTCCCTTCTCGGGGTGGCTGCCGCGGGCGATGGAAGGTCCCACGCCCTCGAGTGCTGTGTTCTATGGAGCGCTCTCGGTTCACCTGGGAGCATTCCTGCTGTTGCGGTTCTCACCGCTGCTGGATGTGTCGCCTGGGCTGGCGATCACGACCACGGTGATCGGCGTCGCGACCACCGTGCTGGCGTCTCTTGCGGGACGGGTTCAGACGGATATCAAATCGGCGTTGAGCTTTGCCTCGATGGCGCAGGTCGGGCTGATTGTCGCGGAGATCGGCCTTGGTCTACGGTATTTCGCCCTGGTCCACATTCTGGGGCATGCCTGTTACCGGACACTGCAGTTCCTGCGGGCACCGACCCTGCTTCATGACTATTCGCTCATTGAGAATGCGATGGGGCAGCGCGTTCGAAACTCCCAGGGAAGCTTCGACGCGAGCCGTGTACGTCCCGGGCTGTCCCGCTGGCTGTATCGGTTCAGCCTGGAACGTGGCTATCTCGATGCACTGCTGACCGATTACATCGTCCGTCCCATGCTGGGCCTGTTCCGGACCTGCGAACGCTGGGAACGTCAGTGGACGGCGCTGCTTTCGGGACGGAGGATTGAATCGCCCCGTCCCGATCTGCCCACCGGGCCGGAGGACTTTCGGTGAATCAGACCGCAATCTTGTGGCTGGAAATCGCGATCCTGCTGCCGCTCGTCGGGGGGTTGCTGCTGACGCAACTCAGCGACGCGTTCTATGCGCGGCGCTGGGCGATTGTCATCAGCGGGTTGTCGTTCCTGGGGACGATTTTCGCGTGGGGTTTTGGCGAACAGGCGGCGCTGTCCGAGTCCTCGTTCTCGATCGGCCGACTGGTCGCGGGTCGGTTGCTGGTGACGGTTGACTCGCTCAACGCGCCGCTGCTTCCCGCGGTGGCGATGCTGCAGTTCCTGACAGCACTGACGACGCTCCGCACGAAGATCCGCCGGTTCTCGTTTGGTTGGGCGCTGGTGGGCGAGTCACTGGCGCTACTGACTCTGGCGGCGCGGGACGAATGGCTGGTCATCGCGGCGGCGTCGCTGGCGACAATTCCCCCGTTCCTCGAACTGCGGCAGCGCGGTCGACCGACGGGGGCGTATGCGGCGCACATGCTGGCGTTCGTGGTGATGCTGGTGTGGGGGTGGGCGGTGGTCCAGGCGGAAGGCGGCGGGCGCGTGCATACGCTCTGGGCCGTGGTGCCGCTCCTGGGGGCGATTCTGATTCGCACGGGGATCGCCCCGTGGCATTGCTGGATGACCGACCTGTTCGAGAATGCGACGTTTGGGACGGCGCTGTTGTTTGCGACACCGATCACCGGTGCGTGCCTGGCAGCGCGGCTGGTCATTCCCGTGGCTCCCGACTGGGTGTTGCGCGGGATGGGACTGCTGTCGCTGATGACGGCAGTGTATGCCTCGGGTCTGGCGCTTGTTCAGGGCGAGGCGCGTCGGTTCTACTGCTATCTGTTTCTGAGTCACTCGGCCATGGTGCTGGTGGGACTGGAAATGAAAACGGCGATTGGTCTTTCCGGTGCGCTGTGTGTGTGGCTCTCGGTCATTGTGTCGCTGGGCGGACTGGGGCTGACGCTTCGCGCCGTCGAGGCGCGGCAGGGCCGGATTGTTCTGGGAGACCACCTGGGGCTGTACGACCACATGCGCCCACTCGCCGCCTGTTTCATGGTGACGGGCCTGGGGACGGTGGGGTTTCCGGGAACGCTGGGGTTTGTGGGGACGGAACTGCTGGTGGATGGGGCGGTGACGATGTACCCGTACATCGGCGTGGCCCTGGTGGTGGCCGCCGCGATGAACGGGATTGCCGTGGTCAGGGCCTATTTCCTGCTGTTTGCCGGGCCACCGTGCCGGTCGACGGTCTCGCTGGCGCCTGGTCCTCGCGAACGAATCATGGTGGTGGCGGTCATGGCCCTGGTCATTCTGCCGGGGTTGCTGCCTGGAACGACAACGGCGTCGCGGTACCGCGCGGCGATCGATCTGATGCAGCGCTCGGCTCGTGAGCAGGGGATGCCGCTTCCTCTGATCGAAGCTCCGGGCCACCCTGGGCACCCGGCGGCAGACACCCATCCCGCTCACTAAAGGGAACCAACGGCCATGACTGCGCTCGATCTTTCCGGCAGGCGGGCTTTACTCGTGCCGGAACAAGCAGATAATCAGCCGGTCCTGGAAGGGTTCGCGACCGACCGGCCGAACTTCCTTGGCAAGGAGAGATGCAACATGGAACTGTTGGTGGTCGAGGACGACCCGATTATCGGGAAAGCGCTGAAGCAAGGTCTGGAAGAGGCGCAGTTCTCCTGCTGCTGGGTCAAGGATGGCAAGCGGGGTCTGGAGATGGCCCGGTCGCAGCAGTTCGATGTCATTGTGCTGGACATCATGCTGCCGGAGCTTCCCGGGCTGGAAGTTCTCAAAACGGTTCGTGGGGAAGGCAACCGGACGCCGGTCATCCTGGTGACGGCGCTGGGGTCGATTGAAGAGCGTGTCGCGGGATTGAATGCCGGGGCCGACGACTACATGGTCAAGCCGTTCGCGTTCTCGGAACTCAAGGCGCGGATCGACGCGATCGCCAGGCGGTCGTCCAACCGTCCGGCTCCGTCGCTGGCGGTGGGCGATCTCCATCTGGACCTGGCGACGCGCAAGGTGTCGTTCGGCGGGCAGGATATTGAACTGACTCCGACCGAGTTCAGCCTGCTCGAATTCCTGATGCGCCATGCTGGCCAACTGGTGACTCGCAAAATGCTGTGCGAGCATCTGTGGGACAGCGACTGGGAGGGCGCGACGAACGTGATCGAAGTGCACATCAATCGCCTGCGGGGCAAGCTCGACAAGGTCAATGCCAAGCAGTTGATTCAGACGGTGCGCGGACGCGGATACGCCATTCGGGCGAGTTAGAGGCTCTGGTCGTCGAATGGCGTGAGGCTGCGAACTCACGGAGCAAGGCAAAAGTCAAAAGTCAAAAGTCAAAAGTGATGGTGTCAGGCGAGCCTGACCTGCTTTTTTGTTTGGAATGGATTGTTGGCCGGAGCTGTAGGGTGGGCAGTGCTCACCCTACGCCCTTTGGGACACGAACTGGCGCGGAAACGGGTTTGGAGCGGAGCGGAGCATGCCACTAGCGCGGGCGAGGGAGTTCTCGCGGACGCTGCGGTTCCGGCTGGTGTTCTGGAACACGGTGGTGCTGCTGGGCAGTCTGCTGTTCACGCTGGCCCTGCTCCGTGAATCGGTTCGGTACTCGCTGCGGACCGAGTTCGAGCGACAGTTGTTCGAAGACCTGCAGGAAGTGATCCTCACGGTCGAACAGACCTGGCCCGATGAAGTGCAACTGCATCAGGAGCTGGAACGGAAAGCGGTCAGCCACTCCCATCGCGACTGGTGGACCCGCGTGTTCTCTCCGGAAGGGCGGGTTCTCTGGGTCAGTTCCAACGCCCCGGCGCTTCCACTCCCGGTGAGCCTGTTCACCGGGCATGACCAGATCGTGGCCTCGGGCGAGTATCGCGTCATTCACCACCGGCTCGAGGGGCGGAATCTGCCCGACTGGATCATCAAGGTGGGCGTGTCGTTCGCGCCGATCGAAGCCGAACTGAGAGATCTCACCGCCCAGATCGCCATGATCGGCGGGGTTGCCATGTTTCTGGCTCCCTTGGGCGGATTCTTTCTCGCGACCCGCGCGACACGGCCGATCTCGCAGATCATCGCGACCGCGGCGGGCCTGCAGCCCCAGTCGCTCGACGCGCGGCTCGTCGTCCGCGGCACCGATGACGAACTGGACCGGCTGTCGGGCACGATCAACGGGCTGCTTGATCGCATCGCTGCGTACCTCAACCAGATGCGTGAGTTCACGTCCAATGCGGCCCACGAACTGCGGTCGCCACTGGCGGCTATTCAGAGTTCGCTGGAAGTCGCTCTCGATTCCGACCGCTCGACCGACGACTACCGCGCCTTGCTCGACGACGTTCTGGAGGAATGCACCGAGTTGGCGAAGCTCGTCAATCAACTGCTGGCCCTGGCCGAGGTCGATGCGGGGCTGTCCCGCACCAACAGCCAGGTGATCGAACTGGAACCTCTGGTCGATCGGTCGCTGCAAATGTTTCAGGGGGTTGCCGATGTTGCCGGCGTGCGCCTGTTGAAACGCCGCGTGGGTTCCTCGTGCGGTGTCGTCGGCGATGCGGCCCGGCTGCGACAGGTCATCAACAATCTGGTGGATAACGCGATCAAGTTCACGCCGGAGGGCGGCACCGTCACGGTGACGCTCGATTGCTCGGGCGCGAATCTGGTTCGACTGTCCGTCGCGGATACCGGCGCGGGAATTGAACCGGTCGACCTGCCCCATATTTTTGATCGCTTTTACCGGGCCGACAAATCGCGGAAGCGCACGGATGGCCCCCGCGGAACTGGTCTGGGGCTGAGCATCTGCCAGGCGATCGTGCATGCGCATGACGGGGAGCTGACGGTCGACTCGCTGCCCGGCCGCGGCGCGACGTTCACCATCACGCTGACTGCGGCGGGTGTTGGGAGCGAGGGACAGACTCCGGTACGGGGAGTGCCGATCGTTGGGGCGACGTCTGGTTCTGCGTGAGCGCGGGAGCTTGCGGTCGGGCGTTCAAACTGGGCGGAATGTTCCGCATCAACTGTGCTGTGCAGAGTCGGAAGGCAGTTCCCCTCGCTGACGCGTCGGGCTAAAAGCGAGCGACTTCTCCGCTAGGGGATTTGTTTCTGGCGGTTGCTCGCGGAAGCTGTGGCTTCCTGTCGCTGCGCGACCCGACCACCAGGTGGTCGGGCCACCCCCGGTTTTCTGCGTCTTCTGGAAATCGGATATGGCGTTGCCGGGCGGACGTCTTAGGTCCCCTCTTGGACTGGTGGCGGGTATTCTGGGCGGAGTCGTTGTGTCCGGTGGTTGCGTTTCCGGATTGGTCAAAATTCCCCGAGGATGTCGACATGCGCTCGTGTCTTTGGTTGCTGGTTGGGTTGATGGGTGTCACGGGAGCGGTCTCCCCACGGGCGATTGCCGCGGATCCGGCGGACAAGCCCCAGGCGGCAGACGCGGTGTTTCGCCGCGAAAATCTCGTCGCCTGGTGCATCGTGCCGTTCGATGACCGCGACCGCACACCGGAAGAACGGGCCAGGTCTCTCGATCGGCTGCGGATTGGCCGGCTGGCATACGACTACCGTGCGAACCACATCCCCCTGTTCGATGCCGAACTGGAGGCGTTGAAGCGACATGGGATTGAGCTCACGGCCTGGTGGTTTCCCGGAGCGCTCAATGACGAAGCCCGGTTGATTCTGGCGACGCTCAAGCGGCATGGCGTCCGCACGCAACTGTGGGTCTCGGGGGGTGGCGCGGCGACGAAGACTCCTGAAGAGTTTGCGGCGCGGGTCAAGGCGGAGGCGGAACGGATTCGTCCCATCGCCCTGGCCGCGAAGGACCAGGGCTGCCGCGTCTCGCTCTACAACCATGGGGGCTGGTTTGGAGAGCCGGAACACCAGGTGGCGATCATCAAGGAACTGGGGCTCGACAATGTCGGGATTGTCTACAACCTGCATCATGGCCATGCCCATCTCGACCGGTTCCCGCAACTGCTGACGCTGATGAAACCGCATCTCGATTGCCTCAATCTGAATGGGATGCTGACCGACGGCGAGGCGAAGGGGTTCAAGATTCTGCCGATTGGCGAAGGGGATCGCGATCTGGATTGGCTCGCGGCGATTCGCGAGTCGGGCTATTCGGGGCCGATCGGAATCTTGAACCACACCCAGGAAAACGCCGAAGCCCGGCTCGCGGACAATCTCGATGGGCTGAGTTGGTTGCTCGGGCATCAGGGGAAAACGCCACCGGGGCCTAAGCCCGTCTGGCGGACGTACAAGCGCGGGCCGGCGGCCATGAAGGCGGCCGCGCTTGACCAACCCGCGGGTCTCAGGCAGCGGCCGCTCACGGTCGATCTTTCTGCCGTGCTGTTTCATGCCGAGCAGTACAACATTCTGGTGGCAAGCGACACGAAGGCGTCGGGACGGCATTGGGAGCTGTTCACCGAGCCGAAATCGGGAACGCTGTCGGTCTATGTGCCGGGATTGAAACCCGATCATCTGCGGACACAGGTCGCGATTTGTGATGGGCAGCCGCACACGGTTCGGTTGCATCTGGACGATTCGCGACTGGAGCTGGTCGTTGATGGCCAGTCGGCGGGCCGCATCGAAACGGTCGCTGGTGACAAACCCGAAGTGCCCGGTCAGCTCGCGATTGGTCGACTTGCCGAGGGGTCGGCGAGCTGCACGGGTCAGGTCGAGTGGGTCCGGATTTCCAAGGGGCACCTCGAAGCGCCGCTCGATCCGCAGACGGTCGAACAGCCTGCCGAGAGCACGCTGCTGTTCTGGAAGGCAACCGAGGCCGAGGTGAAGGCCGCTCGCGAGGCGCTGGCCAACGCGGAGGCCGATTCCGCAGTAGAAGCGGCCCGCCTCGCTGCCGCGGCTCCTGTTGCCACGGGGACCGCCACTGGTGCCCCGCTATCTGTGGTATCGGCCACTGGAACGGGCACGATTGCGGAACCAGCGTTCTCGGCCGAACGGGTGGCCGCACTCGTCCAGGCCGCACGCAGGCAAGGCCGCGTGGAGGTTGGCATGTCGCTGTTTGCCGCACATACGGCGGCCTGTCTCGCCTGTCATCAGATTGGGGAGATCGGTGGGCGTGTGGGGCCCGCCCTGACGACCGTGGGTAAGGAGCGGACGGCAGAAGAGATCGTCGAGGCACTGTTCTGGCCGAATCGAAAAATCGCCGATGCCTATCAGACACACATGGTCCAGACGACCGACGGTCGACTGTTGCAATTGTACAAGGTCGGGATGACGG
>JAIXZD010000343.1 GCA_027489895.1 Planctomycetaceae bacterium | reverse complement strand
TCAGCGTTTCCATTTCGCGGTGGTCGGTCAGCAGGATGGCGATCCCGGCGTCGCGCAGGCCGCGGATGATGTCCTGAATGCTATGAATCGTCACCGGGTCAATCCCGGTGAACGGTTCGTCAAGCAGAATGAGGGTAGGCTCGCTTGCCAGACAGCGGGCAATCTCCAACCGGCGGCGTTCTCCCCCGGAAAGCGTGCCCGCGAACGAACGCCTCAGCCGGGTCAGGCCGAACTGATCGAGCAGGTCATCGGTCATGCGGCGGCGCTCGGGGCGGCCGACATGCAGCATCTCCAAAATGGCGAGAATATTCTGTTCGACAGTCAGTTTGCCGAACACGCTCGACTCCTGGGCGAGATAGCCCATTCCCTGTTGTGCCCGCTTGAACATCGGCCAGTCGGTCACGTCGACGCCATCGAGCATGACCGTGCCGGCGGTTGGCTCGACCATCCCACAGGTCATGCGGAAGCTGGTCGTTTTGCCGGCGCCGTTGGGCCCCAGCAGCCCGACGATCTCGCCCGGCTCGACATCAAAGGTGACGTCGTTCACGACGGTCCGGGGACCGTAGATTTTCTTGAGGCCAGTGCACTGCAGACGAGGCGGCATGTCGACTTCCTCCGTGAAGTCTCGGGCAACTCGAAACCGTGAGATCGCTGATCACTCGCGGCGTTTTCACTTCGATCGGACAGCGGACCCCTAACGAATCCGCTTCATCCGAGAGATCTGAGGATAGCAGGGGAGCGACAACCACGGAACATTGGATACTTCCGGACCATGACGGCCCGACTCTTTGTAGAAGGCCACGGGAAAGCCGTTTCCATCGGGGCCGCCAAAGGGAACCATGTGCGGCCAATAGATGTAGAACGCCTTGCCCACCAGCAGTCGACGCGGAACCGCATGAGAATGGTCCCAGGCGCGGCTGTCCTTGCTGCGGGGGCTGTTGTCGCCCAGAGCGAAGAACTCGTCTTCCGCCGGGTCCTCGTGGTCCACCAGCGTGAAGCGGCAGGTCTGCCGCGAATTCTCGTACCGCTCGGTGAACTCCGCAGGACGCGCGAGCAGTCTCCAATGCTCGGCGGCGCTCGGCGCTTCCGCGTACTCCTGACCCCCTCTGGGGTTGGTGTAGGTGTAATACACATCGCGTTCGATCACCAGGTTCTCGACGCGCACTGAGGCCCCTCGGGCGGCGATCCCTACCGGCGACAGGTCGGCCTGAGTCGGCAGCACAAGTCCCCCCTCGACATGCGGCGGGAACTTCGATCCCGGTTCAAACTCGACAGCCTTCACCACCACGCCATCAACGAGCAACGCGACGCGATCGTCGAGATTGATGAACTGGATCGCGTAAGTTCCCGGTCGCGACAAAGGCGACGGGGTCGCTTCGCCCAGGGGCTGTTCCGGTGCCGATTCGCCCCACAGGTCGTCGTGGTACTTGAGGACCACATTCCCCGTCTTCAGATCGACTTCCGCCGCGTACCGGCGGCGGCCTTCCACCAGTTCGCAGCGCCAGGTTCCCTGGGCCGCGATCACTTCGAGATTGAGCCGCAATGACAGGTCGCCGACCCAATGCAGTCCATGAACAGGCAGCCGATCTGGGTCGGACTGATCGTTCAGACGCGGTGCCTCTCCATCCCAACTGGCGTTGATCCGGGCGTTGTAGCCGTAAAAGTCGGTGATGAGCGTCGGTTCGGGCGGCTCGACCGCGCCGGCCTCCGGTTTCAGCGCACGCGACCAGTCGACCGGACGCGGCACGATGTGCTGGTAGCGGAGTTCATGCCACTGGCTGGCCGTCGCCGGATCGGGGTCGATCCGGAACGAACGAGCCTGGGCATCGTGATTCCACTTCGCGCCCGGGGAAGGCTGCCAGCGCTCGGGCCAGCCCGACTCGAGAAGCCGCTTGGGAACCTGCGTATCGTCATGCACGGCCTGCAGGATTCGCAGTTGCTTTTCCAGCGGCTTCCGTGGAATGCGGAACGGGTCGGCTTCGGTCTTGCGAACAAACACATCCCCGGAAGAAATCATCAGCTCTTCACCCGGCAGCCCAACCAGCCGCTTGATGTAGTTGGTCTTGGCTTCTTCGGGATACTTGAACACGATCACGTCCCACCGGGTCGGCTCGCCGACTTCGAACGGGAACTTGTTCACAAGGATGCGGTCACCCTTGAAGATCTGGTTCGTGAAGATGTCTTCGGGGTGCTGGCAGTTCGGGCAGATCGACGTGTGAACGCGGTTGCCCGACATCAACACGCTGTTGGAGCCAAGGTCGTCACTGGCCCCCACCGTGTAGTGAAACTGGCACTGCGTGCAGACAATGTCCTTGTGGGCGCCGTACAGAGTCGGCGCCATCGACCCGGTCGGAATGACAAACGCTTCCGCCTCGAACGCCCGGAACAGGAAGGCGAGGATGAACGCAATGACGATCGACTCGGCCGTATCCCGGGTCTGGTCGACCGGGGCACCCCGCCGCGCCTGCGGAGGGACCGTTGGGCCCGGGACGGTCGGGACAGCCGCAGCACCAGAGGTCGCGCCAGGCGGCGTCGCGCCGGATGCGGGAGTCGATGCCAGGGCCTGGGGAGTGATCGGTTCGGGCATGGTTCAGGGAGTCAATCGGGAAGTGGTCGAGCCGAAGCGCGTCGCCACCCGGGGGCAAGGGCGGAATCTGAATCGCAGTGCACCGGTGAACCCAGGTACCGGACCGGTGCGTCATGTCGTCATTCGCACGCGGTGGGCCACCCTTGAGTCCAGTGGCTGTCCCGAGCGGAATCTCATCCTTCGAATTGCACGCAACTCTCAACACGAATTGAGCTTATCGAATGTAACGCATTCGGGAGAACTCGGGAACGCGGATGTTGATGGTCCAGCGTCCCAACGTGACCGGTTGCCGACGCGTGGGCAGATGGACCACGAACGGCTTCCCCAGCAGCAGCGAGGCGGTGACGGGCTTGTCGGCCGTCCAACTGCGACTGTCGCGTGACACGGGGCTGTTGTCGCCCAGCATGAAATACTCGGTGGGGCCCAGGACCAGCGGCGTCTGCGTCGCTCGGGCAGACTTTCCCCCGGTGTAGAAGACATCTCGGTAGAGCATCAGGTCGGCCAGGTCGACACCGCCACCAGAGGCCCCGAGCCGGACCGGCCGCCACGCCGTCTGGCCTTTGGCCTGAGGCGTATAGGTCCACAGCGGTAGGACGAGTTGGCCGTCGATCGCCGCGAGCCACTGCCCATCCATCAGCGAGACCTCCAGCAGCGCCGGTTTCCCGAGCGCGAGCGACGCAGGCCAGAGTCCCTCGGCGATCGGTTCGGCCACGCCAGGTCGGTTCAGCCGAACCAACCGCTTGGAGGCATCGAACACGCATTCGAGCTGTTCCCGACCATCAGTCAGACTGACGACGAATCGGGATGTTTCGTCAACGAGTGTCACGCGGGCGGCCACCATGAGGTCGCGGACTTCGTAGCGTCCGCCGCCGTCGATTCTTCGGTTGTAGGCAGAGTCATCCATGATCGGCGCGATGTGTGACGCCTCCGCCAGGCGGTGAATGGTGTCGCGAAACTCCACCGGGAGATTCGCGTGTGACAGTTGCGTCTGCAGGTCGGGCGGGAGCACTCCTCGCACGACGACCCGCCCCGCCTTGTCATCGAAGCTGATCGGGCCGAACCCCTCGGTTGGGCGATCCAGTCCGCTGGGCCAACCGCTCACGGCGACCATCGTCGCGTGATGGCCTCCCGAACGCAGCCAGTGTCGATACCCCAACCAGTCCGGCTCGGCTGTTCCGGGCGCGGACGCTGAGGCCGGTGGGGTGGAAGCACTGGCCGATGCGGACGGACCTGCCGGCGCACCAGCAACCTGCGGACGATAACGCCAGACACCCGCCGACAGCGCCCAGCCAGTCTCGGCTCGATCAGCCAACCAGCGCGGTTTCCAGGTCGCGTCGTCCGGTGCGGGCTGATCCTGTTGGGTGTGCACCAGCACGCGCATCGACCGCTGTCGGGCGAGCGACTTCTGTTGGAGTTCCTCGTTGATCCACAGATCGCCCCGCTCAATGCGGATCGTCTCGCCGGGAAACCCCACGACCCGTTTCACGAAGGCCTGTTTCGGGTCGGTGGGGTTGCGGAACACGACCACGCTGAACCGCTCGGGCTGACGGTGGTCGAACAGCGGGCGAAACACGAGCAACTGGTCGCCATCACAGACGGGAAGGCCTTCCGTCTTGATCGAGCCCGCCTGGCAGTTCGGACAGCGGGCCCATTCGACCGACCCCGAAATCTCCGTGGGAAACACATGACCACAGGCGTAACAGGTGGCCCGCAGGTGGTGTCCCAACAGGCTCGTCGCCATCGAACCTGTCTCGATCCAATACCCCTCCGCGATGAACGCCCGAAACATGCTGACCGCGATCGCCAGCGCAACGACAAAATCGCACAGCGTGCGAATCAGGCCCGCTTGAGGAATCGGGTCGCTTCGTCGTGGACGCGCCGCAGCCCCGGTCGATCCCGTCGCCTTGGTGGCGGTCGTCCGAGACGAACTGGGCCGCGCTGTCGCAGTGCGTACGGCTGGTGCACGCGCGTCCGATCCCGCCTTGGAGACGGTCTTCGCCGGGGCTTTCCGCGTCACCCGTGCCCAGAACTCCCTGGCCCCGGCAGAAACCTTGTCGCGTGCCCGTCGGGCAGCGGAGACTTTGGGCGACTCGGTCACCGGAGCGCGGGCGATTTCTTCGCGAATCAGTTCGCGGACAAGGTCAATTGGCTCCGCGTCGGTATCTGGTCGAGCGTCCCTCCGACCGGACTCCGCGCGAGACGCTTCGCGCCGCACCGCTCGCGACTCGTCCTCCCGGGACACGTCGTCATCGAACTCGTCCCGCTCATCGGGCCGATCGTGGGAGGACGGTGGTCGTTTTGGTGGAGCCACGGGCTGCTCAATCCCCTGCGAACAAATGAGGGAGCGACGTGGCCATTCCGAAAGACCTGCGTTTCAAACGGGACTCACGTCGTTCAGAGCAAACTTGCCGTCAACTCTTGCGGCCCAGTCCGAGCGTTTCCCGGCAGTATGCCAGACTCCGCTCGAGCTCGTCCTTCTGGTACTGCTTCTCGGCCACACTCCGCTCGACTCCTTCCGGGGGAGACCAGGGCTGATGGGCCTCGCCCTTCTCTGCCGCCTTCAGGATCGGAGCAAGTCCCGCCGTCGAGGCCTCTTTGTACACGCTGGCGAAGTCCGGCTGGAAGAGCGGAAGTTCCCGATTGAAACCAGAGATCGTTTCAATATTGACAGCGACCTGCGGACAGAGCTTTTGGAACAGCGCAAAGAATTCCTTCCAGTTGACGTAGCCATTCCCCATGGACGTCCACTGGACCGTGATGCCGTTTTCCGATTCCCAGACCCACGAGTCGCGGAGGCTGGTGGTCAGCGTGTACGGCCCAAGCTGTTTCAGCGAGTAGAGCGGGTCTTCGAACGTCCAGACGGCGTTGCCACTGTCGAAGTTGACGCCCACATACTCTTTGCCGGCTGCTTCCACGAGGTCGACCAGCTCATGGGCCAGCAGGTCGCCCGCATGATTTTCCATCGCGATTTTAACGCCCGACGCGAGCGCGTCCTCGCGGCAGGCCTTAAGCACCTTGACGCTATCGGCGATGCGTGCCCGGATGCCGCCCTCGGTTTTGCGGTCCTCCCACGACCCCAGGACCACGCGCAGGACCGGCGAGCCCAGCGCCTGCGCCGTTTTCAGCCCCAGCCGCAGATGCTCTTCCGCCGTCCCGCGGTTGTCGCGAAACCGTTTCGAGGTCGGGCAGATGCTCCACGTGCCCAGCAGCAGCTCCACCTGTTTCGCGGCCGCATGCGCCTTCACCTCGGCGAGCGGCCCCGCGTCGAGTGATTCAAACGCATCGAGGTCGGTGATGAACAGCGTGTCGCACTTCTGCTCGGCGGCATAATCAATCAGTTGCTTCGCCTTCCAGCCCATCGCGCGCACGGCGAAGTTATCGAGCCCCAGCTTGAGCCGCGTCTCCCCCTCGGCTGCAAAAGCCGGGCTCGCCGAACTCCACGGGCCAGGCAGCCCGCAAGCCACCCCCGCGAAAGCCGCGGCCGACTGCAGCACCGAACGACGAGTCCACTGGGTAGCGCGATCCATTTGAGAGCTGGTCTCCATGCGATGATTGAGGGGACAAGGGTGTGAACGCAGGGTTATGACTCGCCAAGCAAGCTACTCGGCGAGCGAGGCGCTGACGATTTCCTTGTCGTTGCGGACATAGATGTTTTTGTTGGCGAACGCCGGGTGCGTCCAGACGACTTTGCGGTTCTGGGCGGGGCCAGTCGGTTCGAGCAGATGGGCCCGGCTCAATTCCTCGTACCCCTTCGGCGAGAGGTTGGCGATGATCAAATCGCCGTTCTCGCTGAACAGGAAGTACCGGTCCGCCTGGCGAACGATAAACGCCGTGCCCCAGCGGAGCGATTCGCCGCTCGTCGGCTGAAACGTCTGCCAGACGCGATCGCCTTTCGCCAGCGTCAGGCAGCGGAACTCGCCGTAACTGCAGGCCCCATAGATGTGGTCGCCGTCGAGAACCGGCGTGGTGATCAGCGCATGCAATGCATCGGTGTTCCGCTCGCTTTTCCCATGCCGCCGCCAGACAACGTCCACCCCCGGCTGATCCTGCTTCAACTTGAGGAGCAGCGAACCATCATAGAACGCGGTCAGGAACAGCAGGTCTCCCTGCACGCGAGGCTGGGCAACCGTCAGCCCCTCGCGAATCGGAAACTTATGATTCCAGAGCACCGCGCCCGTGACGGGATCGAGACTGCTCACCGCCTGCGGATGCCAGACGATCAACTGACGACGGCCCGCCGCTTCGACGATGATCGGATTGCCGTACCCAGGCCCATGGCCTCCGGTGGAATCAAGTGCCCGCCAGACCTCTTTTCCCGTGTCGCGATCGAACGCGACGACCGCCGTTCCTTCGCCGCCCACGAGGCAAATCAGCCGGTCGCCATCGAGCAGCGGATTCGCGGCATAACCCCAGACAGGCGACTGATCTCGACCATAATCTGTCCGAAAATTCTTCGACCAGATCACCGACCCGGTCTCCGCATTCAGACAGAACAGATGCCCTTCCGAACCGAGCGTGAACAGTTTCTCGCCCGCCACCACGGGAGTCGTGCGTGGCCCCGCCGGGTAGCTGACGGTGTATGGGCAGTCGTAGACATGGCTCCACAGGACCTTGCCATCGGCATCATCCAGACAGAGCACCCGCTCGCGAGCTGGTTGCTCGCCGCGCTGGAACGGATTGGACGGATCGGTCACCCCGTCGGCGAGTTGCTTGTCGGTCACATAAACGCGGCCTCCCACCACGGCTGGCCCGGCATACCCCCCGCCGACTGGCACGCGCCAGCGAATCTTCGGCCCGCCTTCAGGAAACTTGGCTACGATCCCAGTCTCGCGCCAGACGCCGTCCCGCTCTGGCCCCATCCACTGAGGCCAGTCGTCTCCCTGGGCCGCCGGGCTCGATAGCCCGACCACACAGAACAAAGCCGTCCCGATGGTGATTCCGAGCCACGACCCACGTGGAACATTCTGACGATTGGACACGTTCGGCTCCCGCTGAGAACAGTTCTTCCGACGCGCGGAATCATAACAGCCCGGCTGGTGAACCGGGATGGAGACCGACCACCGCGAACGCAACCCAAGGGAGCCGGACGCGTTAGCGCCCGGAGGGTGGCTCTGCCCGGCAGCACGTGGGAACGCTCACGCGTTCCGCTACCACCATCTTGGATTCGCGGTTAGCCGCCCAGGTCCGCGGAGAGAATCAGCAACGAATCACCCTCTGCCAGTGGAGTGTTCGGGTCGGTGACGAAACGTTGCCCGCCCAGGTTCGCTGCGTAACCGGCCCGCAGCCCTTCGGCCGAACAGATTTCGGCCAGCCCAGCGGCCTGCTCGACAGCCCGTTGCAGCGCCTCGCCCAGCGTCGCCGCTCGGACAGTCAGACAGGCGACCCCCGCGCGAACGCGGGGAATTCCAAACAGCTCCAGTCGCACGCGTGGGGCCAGGTCGTCAGGCAGCGTTATCGGAGCGGTCTTCATCAGAACCCCGCTCCTGATCAGCGCGTGCCCGGAGGGCTGTTTGAGGCGGCACTTTGAGGCAGTGGCCGTCCCTTCCACAGGTCCAGGCCCCGCACCTCAGTAACGCCTAGTGGTTCGCGGGTCGCGTACGGTTCCCCGTACTTCCGACCGATCGACCAGCCCCAATACCGCGCCCGGTCGCGAATGTCGCCCAGACTCGCGTGAGGAGTCCCATCTGGTCCGGCTGGGAACTGGCTGGCGTAACAGCCGATCGAAGCCTGCTTCGTCTCGAACTGGTCGGAGATATCCAGCACAAACGCGGGCTGGGGATGAATTCGCAGATGAATGCTGAAGTAGTAGAGCACCTGGGCCGGATGCCACGGTTCCCCCGGAATGTCGCTCCGTGAAAGCTTCGCCCAGAACCGCGCGGCTTCGATGATCGCCGTCGCCGCGACATGATCGGGATGAGCGTCTTCCCAATAGGGCGCGGCAATCACCGTGGGCCGAGTCCTGCGAAACACGGAGGCGACCACACGTCGTGCATCGAGCGTTTCTTCCAGACTGCGATTGGGGAGCCCGGCATTGCCACGCCAGTCCAATTGCAGAATCGCCCCGGCCGCGGCCGATTCCCGCGCCCGCAGTTCCACACTGCCACGCGGCGTCGGCTCGCCATTGGTCAGGTCGAGCACACCCACGCGCAGGCCCTCTGACCGGGCCTTGAGAATCAACCCTCCCGCGCTGATCTCGGCATCGTCGGGATGCGGCGCGACCACCAGCAGATCAAGTTCCGGTAGTGGCGAATGGTCATCCAGCATCCCGAACCTCGTCGCCCCGTACATTTCATAGCGCCGCACATCTTAGCGGAAGCAGTGAGGCTTCCCCAGCGCCGCCAAGCACGGAAGGCACGCAACCAGCAAGCCACGACACTCAGCGAGCCGGAAGCGTGAGCGCCCGGAGGATTGCACGCAATCCCGTCACCTAAACCTTCGCCATCTCCGGCGTCAATCGCTCCGCGAGACGCTCCACCACTCCGTAAAGCAGTTCGAGCGAAGCACGGGCCTCGTCTTCCGTGATCACCATCGGCGGACTGACTCGAATCACATGACCAGCGAGCGGGCCCAGCAGATGGATGCCTGTTCCCGTCTCGTCGCCCAGATAGGCTTCGCGGACGATCTCAATCGCCACGTCGCGGCTAGAAAGGTCGCCAACGGCCGCCGCCTCGATGCCGAACACCATTCCCTCGCCCCGGACTTTCGCAATCAGCCCCGTCTCCTTCAGACGCTGCAGCCCGGCCAGGAAGATCGGCGTCATCGCTCGCGTGTTGTCCATGACATCCGTCTGCTCAAACTCATCGAGCGTCGCCAGCACGGCCGCGCAGGAGAGCGGGTTCGCACTCCAGGTGTCCGAGGCATCGCCATACTTCAGCGACGAAATCACATCGCCCCGGCCGACCACCGCCGCCACCGGCATCCCGTTGCCCAACCCCTTGCCGAGAACGACGAAATCGGGCTCGACCTCGTACTTTTCGAAGGCGTACATCTCGCCCGTTCGCCCAAAGTTCGCTTGAACTTCGTCGAAAATCAGCAGGATGTCGTGCTCGCGGCAGAACGTTTGAAGCAGTTTGTGATAGGCCACGGGGGGGTGGTAGCTGCCGCCCCCGCCCAAATACGGCTCGGTCACCAGGCAGCAAATCTTCTGGCCGTAGCGCTTCCAGAGCTGATCCAGCTCTTCGCGGTACAGCGCCGGATTGAATTCGTCGCCATCACTCTTGGAAAGATCGTCGATCTCGCACATCGGGAAGCTGACAAATCGCACGCGCGGATCGCGCTCGTGATCGCGCTCCGTTCCCGTGACGGCCCCAGCGAGCCCCTTTTTCCCGTGGAAGCCGAACCGGGTGGCGAGAATCATGTCGCGGCCGGGGGTCCGGTGCATGCAGGCCCAGAGTGCCTTCTGGATCGCTTCCGACCCAGAGGCCGCCCAGATTACCGTATCCAGCCGCGATCCGCCGCGAGCCGATTGCACGCTCTTTTTCAGCCTGGAAACCGCCTGGGCTTCCAGTGGCGTGACGGCGTTGTAGGCCGTCATGGTCAGTGCCTCGAAAAACTCGTCGGGAGCGGTCGAATCGACCAGCGTGGGATCGCAGACCGAGGCGGTCCAGCCCATGTACCCAGCAAACCGTCGCTGCCAGCGAACGGGGTTATGGCCCAGGTTGGCCACGAGCACGCCCGACGTGTAGTCGAACAGCTTCCGACCTTCGGGCGTCCAGTGGTAGACGCCCGCCGACTTGGCCAGAACCGCCTGGCTGGGCGTGAACGTTCTCTGAGCGAGCGGTTCGACCGAGGCCACTTCGGCACGGACGCGGTTGGAACGCTCTTCATTCGGAAACGCAATCGGAGTGGCCGACATGTCAACAGTTCTCAAAGGTCAGAAACAAGTTACAAACCACGCGTCGAATACGTCGCCCAATTCTCGGTGGCGACGTATCGGGAAGCCTGGACACCTGGCCCGAAACGGGCCAGGAAAGTCCCGCCGGACTCGCCGACTCGCGGGACCGCCATTATAGACCCACAAATCAATGTTTGCCAGTGGGTCTTCGGACCAGGCCGAGCTCCCGATTCCGTTGCAAATCACTGAATTTCGATGGCCTGCAGCGAGAGACGGACACGTCAGCGCCCGGATGGGTGACTCTGCTGGGCAACGCGTGGGAACGCTCACGCGTTCCCCTACCATCGGTCTGTTCAATCGGTGGAAGACGGGCGGAAACAACCTCGCGCCCACGTTGCATCGAAAATCCGCGTATCGTCCGGCGGGGCGACCTCGTTCGGGCCTGTCCTGCGGGTGTGAGCAGCGACTTAAGAAAAGCCGTTGAAAACCGCTGTCAGACAAGACTTTGCGTCCCGTCTCCCCGATTGATCGAGGTGGCGGCGGGCGATACACTTTCGTTTCGATGATTGTGTCCGGTTGGGGGTGGATCGTGGCGAATTGCTCGCCCGGCCGCAGCCCGATTGAGCCACACGGACATGGGTCAGAGATGGGATCGAGAGGAATGATCGCGATGTTTCGATTGGTGCTCTGTTTCAGTCTGGTGGCAAGCCTGGCTGGCTGTGGCGGCTCTGCCGAGTCGACCGCGCCAACCGCCGAGACGCCGGACGCTCCCAAAAAGCCCCAGGATCCGGCACGCCCGGTCATCGCTGAAAAAGGCCCGTATCCCAAGGTCGTTACCACCGAGACGGAGTACGACTTCGGCATCCTCGAAGCCAATCAGGAGGGGAAGCACGAGTTCATTGTGCGGAACGAGGGCGAGGCCGACCTGGTTCTTAAGAAAGGCCCCACGACCTGCAAGTGCACGTTGAGTGACGTCGCCGAAACGCCAATTCCCCCGGGCGGGGAAGCCAAGGTGTTGCTCAGCTGGAAGCCGGCTCCCGACATGAACGAGATCCGGCAAACGGCCGAAATCTATACCAATGACCCGAAACGGCCGGCGATTTCGCTGGTGATTCTGGGGAAAATGCAGGAGCGGCTGCGGATGATGCCGTTCGGCGACTGGCCCGTGAGTGACGTGTTGGAAGGCAAGAACAGCACGCTGACGGCGTTTCTCGTCTCGTCGGTGGTGGATGAGTTCGACATCGTGGAAATCGAATCTTCGTCGCCACTGGTCAAAATTGAGAAGTCGCCCATCACCGATGAGCAAAAGACGGAGCATCAGGCCAAAACAGGGTACGCCCTGAAGATCGAGGTGGAACCGAAAGTTCCGGTCGGGTCGTTCTCCTTTCCGGTGAAGCTGAAGACCAACATGATGGGACGAGACGCCAAGGGCGAACTAACTGTCCCGCTTGAGTTTACGGCGAATGTGACCGGCAAACGCGCCGGTCCGCTGCGGATTGTTGGGCCTGCCTTCAAAGAGCATTTCATGGCGTTGGGGCTGGGTACGTTTGACGCCACGAAGGGGCAGAAGGCGACGCTTTCCGTGTTCGTTCAGAAGGCTCCGGAAGAGGGGTTCAAACTGACCGACCTCAAAGTGACCCCGGAGACGCTCAAGGTGACGTTTGTCCCTGATGAACGCTCGACATCGACGGTGGCGAAACGGTATCTCCTTACGGTTGAATACCCGGCGGGTGCGCCCCGCGCCAATCACCGACAGGATGAGAAGAATCCCGGAGTCATCGAAGCGAAAACCAATCACCCGGACGCCCCGGATTTCCGAATCGAGGTCTTTTTCAATGCCTATTGATTTGAGGGCCGTTGCAGCGACTGGCTTCTGACATTTCCGGGATCGTGTTCTCTGGCCGGTAGCGCCGGGCGAACTTACGGTTGCCGATCTGTTGGCATGAACCCTCCCGGCCGCCAGTCATTGCGACAGGAACAGGCGTTCGGTCTCGAAAGGACTCGAAACATGAATCGGATCGTGCTGCTTGTGGGCGTCTTGCTCTTGTTGTGCGCGGGCGTTGGTGCAGCGGTCGGGCTTGGCCTGTTCGGAACCGTGCCAGCCCCGGTCGCGAAAGCCCCAGAGGAACCGGCAACTGCTCCTCCCCAGGGCGGTGAACCCGCAGGTGACTCGGCTGTGAAGCCCGAAGCGGTGCTGAAGGGCGAAGGGGCGGGCGAACCAAAAGCAGGAGCGGTTTCGCTGGCCAATACGGGCGTTTCCAATCAGGCACCGGCCTCGCCGCTGGCCCCTCCCTGTGAGAAATGGGCAACGCCCTCGGCCGCGATTCTGCTTTCGGGCGAACAAAACGGCTCAATCGAACCGTGTGGCTGCTCGCTGGTGCAACTGGGTGGCATGTCCCGGCGGATGGATTTGCACAAGCTCCTGGCTGACCGGGGTTGGCCTGTGTTGGGTTTCGACCTGGGAGGGACGCTGAATGCCAAACGGGCCACCCGAGCGCAGTCCAAGCTGAAGTTTGAGACAACGCTGGCTGGTCTGAAGGAGATGAAGTACGGGGCCCTGGCGCTCGGTCGACAAGAACTGTCCCTGGGGCTGGATCTTGTCTCGTATCACAATCCCGACGAATTGCCGTTTCTCAGTGCGAACGCTTCGATTTATCCCCCGGAACTGAATCTGCCACTCAAATCGCGGGTGTTCGAGATCGGAGGCGTCAAGATCGGCGTCACCGCGGTGATTGGTGATCAGTTGCGGGAAGAGATCACCCCCAAGGTTCCGATTCCCGCCGATCAGCGGGTCGGGGGCGAGATCGATATTGGCCCCGCGGCCGAAGCGGTTTCCGCGCTGATGCCCGCCCTGGAAGCGGAGAAGTGTGACCTGCTGATTCTGCTGTCGCACGGCACGCCCGAAGAGGCGGCCGAGCTCTCGGGCCAGTTTCCGCAGTTTCATCTGGTTGTCACCGCGGGCGGACCGGAAGACCCCGATCCGAGGCCGAAAAAAGTTGGCGACGCCCTGGTGGTCAGTGTGGGCCAGAAGGGCAAACATGCCGGTGTTGTCGGTGTCTACCCATCGGCCTCGGCAAGCGAACGAATCAAGTTCGAGCTGGTCGACCTGGACAAGGACAGGTTCCCCGGGGCCGAGCGAATGAACGACCTCATGCGGCTGTACCAGGACCAGCTAAAAGACCGGAATCTAGCGGGCACCGAACCGGCCGTGCCCCACCCGACCGGCGACAAGTACGTGGGCGCGAAGGTCTGCGGCGAGTGTCACACGAAAGCGTTTGACACGTGGAAGAAGTCCAAACACAGTCATGGCCTCGACAGCCTGGAGAAAGGCCGCAAGGGGTATGAGGCGACTTGGATTTCCCGTGTGTTCGACGCCGAGTGCCTCGCCTGCCATGTGACGGGCTGGAACCCGCAGGATGTGCTGCGGTACGAGAGCGGGTTCACCAGCTTGGCGGAAACTCCGCATCTCGCGGGGCAGCAGTG
>JAIXZD010000220.1 GCA_027489895.1 Planctomycetaceae bacterium | reverse complement strand
TGCCAGAAGAAGCTCGACGCGGGCGAGTTGCGTCGGAACGTATGCGACCAGTGCGGGACGAACCTGAGCGCGGTGGCAAAGCCCGTGATGGGGCGCGGGACGCTGGTGCCGGGGTCGTTTGAGGAGCCAGATGAGGCGGGTCCTGCGGGCACGCCGACGCCTGGTCCGGTGGGTGGTGGCTCGTCCAATCGGGTGGGCACGGGGTCTGGACGGCCGATTGGCACGGGGACGCTGGTCCCGCCGCCAGCCGGGTCGGAGAGCGGAACCTCGTCGGTCGAGGAGTTTGCTGGTGGGCGAACGGTCACGGGGCCGATGGAGGGTGGCACGGGAAAAGAGGCTGGCACGGAGAGCGATCCGAACACGGGGACAATTGTTGGAGGGATCGAAGACGACGATGGCGGGACGCATGTCGAGGGGCCTGCCGCCCCGGCGAATGATGCGAACCAGACGTACATGGAACCGGCGCAGGACGCGGGTGCCACGTACTTCGAACCGGCGGATGAACCGGATGCGGGGGGACGCACGATCGTCGATGCGGACCTTGTTCCGGGCGGGGCAGCACCCGCGGTTGCCGAGAATGACCGGACGATCGTGGGCGGGTTCGACGAGCCGGTCCCGATGCGGGACTACGAAGGCGACCGGACGATCACGGCGTCGGAACTGCTGGATGACGAGAACATTGGTCGAACGATCAATGTGGCCGACCTGCCGCCGGACGAACAGGCGGAGATGCTGCGGACGATTTCCGACCCCGGAATGGGCGAAAGCTTCGGGGTGGTCGCGGGCGGCGCGACCATTATGGACGCCGATCTGATGGGTGATTCGCAGGTGGGGAAAGGCTCGCAGCGGATCGTGGTTCAGGGCGGCGGAGCCGAGACGAATCTGGTGCTGCACACCCGGGCGTTTCTGGGGGGCAACCTCGACCCCGAGGACCCGAACGTCCGCCCGGACTACGAGATCATCAAGGAGTTGGGCAAGGGGGGGATGGGGGTTGTCTACGAAGCACGGCAGACGTCGATCGACCGGGCCGTCGCGCTCAAGCTGCTGAAGGATCAACTCGCGTTTGATAAATGGCAGCGGGAGAGCTTCCTGTCGGAGGCGGTGGTGACGGGGGACCTCGATCACCCGAACATCGTGCCGATTTACGATGTGGGCCGGAACTCGAAGAACGCGCTGTTCTACGCGATGAAGAAGGTGGTGGGGACGCCCTGGCACAAGGTGGTCCGCAAGAAGCCTCTGCACGAAAACCTGGACATTCTGCTGAAGTGCTGCGACGCCGTGGCATTCGCGCATTCGCGGGGGGTGGTGCATCGCGACCTGAAGCCCGAGAACGTGATGCTCGGGGACTTCGGTGAAGTGCTGGTGATGGACTGGGGCCTGGCGATCACGACGAAGCAGTTCCTCAAGGGGGACATGATCACGCAGACGACGAGCATGGGTGGCTCGCCGGCGTACATGGCTCCGGAACTGGCGACGGGACCTTTGGACAAGATTCGCCCGTGGAGCGATGTCTATCTGCTGGGGGCGATGCTGTATGAGATTGTGACGGGGACGCCGCCGCACGCGGGGCGGTCGGTGAGCGAGTGCCTGCGGGCGGCGCGGGAAAACATCATCGCGCCGACGAACAAGAGTGGCGAACTCGTTGAGATCGCGCTGAAGGCGATGGCCTCGCGGCCGCAGGATCGTTACGCGGACGTGAAAGCGCTGCAGACGGCGATCCGCGAGTATCTGTCGCATCTGGAAAGCCTGGGGCTGTCGGAGCGGGCGAGCCGGGAGCTGGAGACGGCCCGAAAGACGGACGACTATCGCGAGTACGCGCGGGCGGTGTTCGCGTACGAGGAAGCAATCAACCTGTGGAGCGGGAACAGCGACGCGCGGGATGGGCTGGTCGGGGCGCGACTGGGTTATGCCGAAAGCGCGCTGCGCAAGGGCGACTACGACCTCGGGCTGTCGCTGCTGGATGCGGGTGAGTCGCGGCATACCGAGACGATTCAACGGCTGACGAGTGCCCAGAAGGAGCGGAGCCAGCGGTCGAACCTGATCAAGAGTTTGTGGCGGGTCGCAGCGGGATTGCTGATTGCGATTTTCGTGGGCGGGTCGACCGGGTCCTACCTGATCTACCGCGAGAAGTTGCGGGCGGACGAGAACGCCCAGATCGCGAAGACGAATGAGGAAACGGCCAAGAAAAACGAAGCCGAAGCGAAGCGGCAGGAGGGGATCGCGCTGGTGAACTTTGAAGAGGCGCGGAAGCAGGAGCTGCTGGCGAAGCAGAGTGAACAGGAAGCGAAGCGGCAAGAGATGGTGGCGAAACAGAACGCGGAAGAGGCGTTGCGGCAGGAGGCGATTGCCAAAGAGCAGGAAGCAATTGCCAAGACGAACGCCGATGAGGCGATCAAGCAGGCGAAAATTGCCGAAGAGAACGCGCTCTTGGCGGAGTGGGAGGGATTCCAGTCGGAGTTGCGACGGGACCAGGCCGTGAAGGCGCAGGCGGCGGAGCGGGTGCAGCGCACGCGGGCGGAAATTGCGAGGAACGACGCGTTGTATGAGGGGTATGTGTCGCAGATCGGTCTGGCGGCTTCGAAGACGGACGCGGCTGCGTTTGATGCGGCCCGCGAGATTCTGGCCCAGTTGGCACCGGCGGAGTTCGCGGCGTTTCGGGGTTGGGAGTACGACCGGCTGAAGTATCTGTGCGAGCAGGCGCAGGCGGTGGTGGCGATCGGGCCGCAGCTTTCGGCGTCGACGATTTCGCGCCAGGGAAACCTGTGGGTGGTAGGCGGTCGGGATGGCAAGGTGCGGATGATCTCGCTGCCCGATTTGAAGGTGGTAGGCGAGGTGGTGCACGGGCATGCGGTGACGTCGGTGGCGGTCGATCCTGCGGGGAAACGACTGGCGACGGCGGGCGACAATACGACGATCCGGGTGTGGGATGTGGCGACGCGGGAGCTGGTGGGAGAACTGACCGGGCATGAGGACCATGTCCTGTCGGTCGAGTTCTCGGCCAAGGGAGATGAACTCGTGTCGACCTCGTACGACACGACGGCGCGGGTGTGGGATGTCAAAGGCGGCGCGGCGAAGCAGGTGCTGCGCGGGCATAGCTGGTATGTGCGGGGGAGCGCGTGGTCGCCAGATGGCGCGACGCTGCTGACGGCGGGTGACGACCGGCAGGTGATCGTCTGGAAGCGGAACGCTGAAGGGAAGTTCCTGAAGAAGGACCCGGCGTTCCTCGGGCATGAGGCAAGCGTGACCGCGGTCGCGCTGTCGAATGACGGGATGTGGGCCGCTAGCGGCGATGAACTGGGGCGAGTGTGGGTGTGGCGTCCGGCCGACCTGGGGACCGGCAGCGAGGGAGCCCGCAAGGAACTGACGGCGCAGGGACATACCCGCTCGATCCATTCGGTCTCGTTCGCGCCGGACAGTTCGGGGCTGCTGCTGACGGCAAGCGGAGACAATACCGCGAAGGTGTGGGATGTGGCGCAGGGGCGGCCCGTGGTCACGCTGCGCGGGCATGGGAACGTGGTGCAGTCGGGTCGGCTGAGTCCGGCGGGTGAGGCGGGCCGGTTGGCCTACACCGTGGGTTATGACGGAAAAGCGATTCGCTGGGATCTCGCCGCGTATGCGGAGTTCAAGGTGCTGGTGCCCGGTTCGGCTGAGCAAGTGCTGAAGCAGCATGACGACGAAGTGCTGGCCGTGGCGTTTGATGGGACGGGGAAGCGGGTGGTGACGGCCAGTCGCGACCAGACCGCGGTGGTGTGGGATGCGGCGACGGGCGGGGTGGTGTCACGTCTGGAGGAAGGGCATGCGTTTGGCGCGGTCTCTTCGGTGTGGCTGCCCAAGGCGAAACTGCTGGTGACGGCGGCACTCGATCAGACCGGTCGGGTGTGGGATGTGGCGCGGGGCAGTGAGGTGGCCCGGTTGAGCGGAATCGGCACGACGGCCGTGCTGGCAGTTTCGGCTGATGAGAAGTGGCTGGCCACCGGCGACGACGCGAACAACGTGCTGGTGTGGGATCTGGCGGATCTGCTGGCGAAGCCCAAGGCGCAGTCGAAGCCGATCGCGTTTCTGGACCTGCAGGGGGATTCCGCGACGGTCACTTCGGCCGGGTTCCATCCGGAGGGAACGATGCTGGCGGTCGGGACATCACAGGGCGAGATTGAATTGTGGTCTCTGGCAGCTGCGGCGGTTGCCGATGGTCCTGAGGCCGGGAAGTTGGCGACGTCACGCGTGGGCGTGTTGGCGCATGGTCTGGAAGATGACCAGGTGACGGCCTGTCAGTTCATTCAAGACGGAAAAGAGCTGTTGTCGGCCGGGTTTTCGGGGACGGTGTTGCGGTGGAGCCTGGCGACAAAAGAGACGGTGGGCTCGCGGTTTGAGTTGGAGCGGGCAGTGCGGGGGCTGGCTGTCTCGGCGGATGGAACGCAGTTCCTGACGGTCCGGGAAACGAACAGCGTGGAGGATGCGTCACCGCAGGTGCAGGTGTGGGATGTGAATCGGCCGGAGAAGGCGCTGCGCGGGTTTGCGGTGCGCGCGACCGATGGCGTGGTGCGGTCGGCGAGTTGGACGGAAGACGGAGCGGTGTTTACGGTCGCGGCGAATACGAATCGGGCGGCGCAGTTCTGGTCGGCGACGACGGGCGAACGGCTGGCGGATCGCTCGTTCGAGGCGCTGGAAACGGCTCGTCCCGAGTTTGGATCGGGGTTGGGCGACGCGCGAGTGGTGACTCTGCGGGGCGGAGAGGCTCGGGTCTGGAATGTGTCGAAGAAGGCCCTGGAGACGACGCTTGCGGCGCATCAGGCCGTGCCTGCGGTGGCACTGTCAGATGATGGGACGGTCGTCGCCACGGGGAGCCTGGATGGGTCGATCAAGATTTGGGATGCGGCGACGGGACGGAGTCTTGCCAAGCTGACGGGGGCGCATCCGCGTGGCGTGCGGAGTGTGGGCTTCCTGCCGGGGACGAACGACCGGCTGGTTTCGGCCGGCGATGATCCGGTGGCGCGGGTCTGGAATTTGAAGGCCGAGGGAGATCAGAAGCTGGAGCGTGAGCTGAAGGGGCATGTGGGGCGGTTGTCGCGGGCGACGCTTTCGGTGGATGGATCGCGACTGCTGACGACGGCCGATGATGGCGCCTGCCGGGTGTGGGATCTGAAATCGGGCGAGAGCCTGGTGGAGTTCAAGGGGCATACTGGCCCGGTGATTGGGGGCGACCTGTCGAGTGATGGGTTGTGGGCGGTGACGGCCGACGAAGCGAGTGTGTGGGTGTGGGATGTGACGACCGGGAAGGCTCTGATTTCGGAACCGATTCAAGGTCATGGGGGCGACCTGACCGATGTCCGGTTTGCACCAGTGCGTGAGGTGGAGGTGCCTGGGCCTGATGGGCAGCCTGTGAAACGGCTGATTTATCGAGTCCTGACGGCCAGCCTGGATGGGACTTCGAAGCTGTGGGATGTGGCCACCGATGGCGAGACCGGGGCGCGGGTTGGCAAGGAATTGATGACGCTGTCGCGACCGATGGAGGGAGACGCCTCCAAGGTTCGTCCGGGGGTGACGGCCGTGGCGATGGATCGCACGGGGCGCGTCGTTGTGACGGGCGACCGATCGGGGAGCGCGATTCTCTGGATGACAGGGAGTCCCTAGATTGAGTTCCGTGAAGAAAACGGACAGACTCGCCTAACCTTAAGAAGCTGTCATGGTGCAGGCCGATAAGCAGAGATGAGGTTGAGCGGCCGGGTTGAATGGTCGCTGTCAGCCCCTGCGGCACCGTCTCCCACGTGGGGTGATCGGTTGAGGCAATTGTTCTGTGCAGTAATCGATGTGTCTCGGCTTTCCCCCGGCGCTCGGGGCGAGTCGAGCTTGTACTCGGGTTACGGGATGGGTCCGACGTCTTCGCATCCGAGTGCTCGGTATTGCGATCGATGGCCGGGACGTCGCGAGCGTCGCGTTGGCTATCGAGTGATCCATCGTGCAGTCCGTCGCAGAGACAGTTCCTGACGTGATCGTACCACCCGGCAACCTCCAGGTGGTTCTTGAGGCCTGGTTTCAGGCGCTGGATACCGCGTATGCCGAGGCGGATCCCGGGGCGGGGGCGAGAACGACCGAACTGGCGAATCTCTCGGTGCTCAAGCGGGTGTATGCGGCGATATTTGCCGGGGATCTGGCGGTCTGGCGATCGCTTTGCCAGCCGGACATGCGGCTGGAGATTGTGGGTACTCCCGCGGTGCCGTTCGTGGGAACCTGGACGGGACTCGAGAGTGTGATCTCCGCGACGCAGCGGAACTTCGCGCTGCTGGAGCAGCAGTCGGTGCAGATGGAGTCGGTGGTGGCTCAGGGCGACAAGCTCGTGGTGATTGCCCAAGAGGCGGGCATCTACCGTCTGACGGGCCTGCCGTACGACACGCGCTGGGTTCATGAGTTCCGGTTTCGGGATGGCCGGATCGCGTCGTGCCGGGAGATTTTTGACGGCGCGGGCGTGCTGATGGCGCTGCAACCGGCGTCGATTCCCCCCGGGGGACGGCAGGGCCCGCAGTTTGTGTGAGGGCGGGCGTTGCGGGTGGGCTCCGGTCGCTGACGCTTCCGGCTCTCCTTGCGCGGGGGCGGAGGGTGGCGGCGGGGGCGTTGGGAAGCCTCACGGCTTCCGCTACGACGCTGTGATTTTTTCGGACGACCGGCGAGTTCGCGATGGAAACCCGAAGCGTCGGCGATGGACACAGCGGGGATTCCGGGGAATTCGTGACTTGCGGGCAGCGCGGGGTCCCTCGCTGACGCTTCGGGTTACCAATAAATCACAGCCTCTACGGCTGGGTGGGGGGAGTTGGCGGGGGAAGCCTCACGGCTTCCGCTACGACTGGTTTGCAACTGGTTAGCGGTTGGGGAAGAGGGTGGGGGCGAGGTCGTGTTCGGGCCAGCGGTCGATGGAATCGGCGAGGGAGTGGAGCTTGAGCTCGATCAGTTTGGCGGGGGTCTGGGCTCGGTCTTCGTGGCGTTTGTTGAACAGCACCGCAAAGGTGACGTCGTCGGCTCGGCGAATGACGAGGCTGGACGTGCCGGGAAGTGAGCCGGCGTGCCAGCGGTGAAATCCGCCGGCTTGGTCGACAGGGCGGACCAGCCAGCCTAAGCCGTAATAGACGGATTTGGGGCTGCCGTCGGCTTCGAGGCCGGGCGGACCTGAAGGCCTCTGGTGGGCATCGATCCAGGTTTCCGAGCGGAGCCAGCCTTTGATGGGCGGATCGAGAGCCATCGACCAGAGGGCGAGCGCGGGGGCGGAGGCGATCCAGCCGCCGTGCGCATCCATGGTTTCCAGGCAGGAGCCGCCATCGGGCGGGGGGACCGGCTGGCCGAGCGACTCGGCGAAGACGCTCGGCTCGGTCGTCTCATCGGAGGGGTAGTAGGTCACCTCGCGCGGGTGGCGGGCGGCGGGAAGGGACGCTCCGAGATGGAATTCGTCGACGAGCTGGAGCGGCTCCCAGAGCTCGGACCGGGCGGCGTCGAGATAACTCAGCCCGGTGGCCTGTTCGATCACACGTCCCAGCAGGCAGTAGCCAAAGTTGGAGTAGGCGTATTTCGTCCCCGGCTGGAAATCGAGCGGGCGATCAAGCATGTAGCGGATGATCGAGGTGGTGTCGGCCGGGGGCGGGACAGCGTACGCCTCGGCGATGAGGGTCGATTCGAACATCGGGTCGAAGTCGGTGGCGTCGCGGTCCCAGCCGGCGGTGTGCTGGAGGAGCTGGCGGAGGGTGACCAGGTACCAGCGTTCGTCGTTGATCGCGGAAATGGAGAAGGCGAACTGTTCGGGGAGATGCTGGGTGACGAAGTCGTCGAGGCGGACGAGTCCGCGATTGGCGAGTTTGAGAACGAGATGCGCGGTGATCGGCTTGGAAATGCTCGCGATGCGAAAGAGGCTGTCGGGCTGGACGGGCGTTTGAGGGGCGACGTTGGCCCAGCCGTAACCGCGGGCGAAGACGAGGCGTCCGCGGTAGCCAATGGCGAGCGCTGCGCCGGGGATGTTCTGTTCGGCGAGGAGGGCCTGCAGCGCGTCGTCGAAGGCGCTGAGCGCGGGAACCGCGGGGCCGGTTGGATCGGGACGCATGCGGGCGAGAGGGGTTGGGAGAGGTGTGCGCGGGACGGGGACGAGGAGTTCAGTCGAAGCGATCGGCGCGGCTGTGCGGAGTATACCGATTGAATCGCGTGCGGAGGCCACTGGCCGAGGCGTGGGGTGAAGGGAATTGTCGGCAAGGACTGCCTTGGAATCGAGAGGGAAGGCGGGAACCGGGGGAATTGCCAATTGCTTGCGGAATCGAACGAGCGATATAAGAAATGGTGAGAGAGTCGGTCGGGGTGCGCGATGCCGTCTGTCAACGATGGCTGCGGGCGACCGAGCGTGGGAGGCAGGGCGCGAACGAGCGGGAGTCGAGGCATGGCGGAGTATTCGCGGCGAGATTTCCTGCGGACGGCAGCGGGCGCGGTCGGGACGGGTGCGATCGGTGTCGGCGTGGGGACTGGGTCTGCCTGGGGCGGTCCGTTTCCGGCGGGTGTCGAATCGACGGCCTCGGCGCTGATTTCCGGCGATGAACGGTCCCGTCAGTCTGATATCTGGGCGCTGGAAGTCCACTTCAAGCCCGTGCGGATGGAGTATGTCGATCTGCCGGTGCCAGGTGGAACAGGGGCGACGCAGAAGACCCTCGTCTGGTACCTCTGCTACCGGGCGGTGAACCGGTTGACGCTGGGTGCGACCGTGGACGAGACGCCGGCCGAACAGCGGCCTTTGTTTGTCCCGGAACTGACACTGGTGACCGAGAGCGACGACTCGCAGAAGGTCTATTTTGACCGGGTGATTCCAGTTGCCCAGCGGGCGATCCTGGCGCGGGAACGGCACCCATACAAGAACAGCGTGGAGATTGTCGGCCCGATTCCCCCCCAGACACCGCCCGGTTCGAAGACGGAGCAGTCGCTGGATGGGCTGGCGATCTGGCGCGGGGTCGACCCCAAGACGCGCCGGTTCAAGGTCTTCTTCAGCGGATTTTCCAACGGCTACCAGGTGGTCGCAGCTCCGGATGGGGAATCGCTGATTCAGCGCAAGACGCTCGTGCAGTCGTTCTGGCGTCCTGCGGATGAGTTCGATCAGAAGGAATCGGAGATTCGGATCGACGGCGGGGCGAAGTGGGTCTACCGGTAGGTCGCGTGGGTGGCGGTTGACGCGGGCGCTTACGCACCTAGTCGAGCAGACATCGTGCGTTGTTCCAACGACGTGCTTTTTTCCACGGACCCCTGACAGGGTCGGCTCGCCACGAGAATCGAAACCAACGCGAACCGGCGTGTGGCTAGTCGATCTCTTTGAGCTGAATCTCTTCGGGCTGGCGGGAGCCGAGGTCGTGGGTTGCCTGGCCCATGTGTGGCGCGGGTTCCGCTGCCATGGGGCGGCCAAAGGCGACGGGAATCTCGAGGCTGGGCGGACTGGCGAGGCTGGGCGCGGCGGCCGGAGCGGGGACGAGCGGAATCGAAACGTGAGCGGGGTCGGGCCTCGTCGCGACGGGTGGGGCGGCCGGGGTGGCTGCTGGCGGCCGGGCGACGACGTCATTCTGGAAGATGTAGGGCACGTCGCCGATCGCGAGCTGATCGTTCGGATTGAGCATCGCCTGAGTGACGCGGGTCCCGTTGACGCGGACGCCGTTCATGCTGCCCAGGTCGCGGACGAAGAAGGCGTCGTTGATTTGCGCGACGCAGCAGTGTCGGCGGGAGACCTTGGCGCTATTGCCGATGACCACGTCGCAATCGGGATGGCGACCGATCAGCACGATGGGCTTGTCGAGCAGAATGGGGGCGCCACCGGAAAGGGGAGTCAGGCGTGCGGGCATAGTGCGTTACTCCGCGAATCCCTGACGGCGAAACCAAATTCCGGACTGGATCGAACGGCCCCGATGATTGGCTCGCCGCGAACGAATCGTTCGGCACGGCGGGTTGGTCGAGACCTGTTGCCACAACTGACAGTCTGAAGGGCCGTCGCAAACCCTCCTGAGCGCTAACCTCGGTATGGTAAACGGTTTGGCCCAATGAAATCACGCCTGGACTGACAGGAACGAGGGACGACAGGGCAGTCAGGTCGCTTCGATCCGGGCGTAGGGGCTGGATCGGCCTTCCCGGCAGCGCGGTCTGTGTCGATCGGGTCGAGTTGCGCGGCCCAAGTCTGATTGTCTTGTGCGTTCGGGGGCGATGTCGCAACTTACGGCAGTCGGCAGCGCTGCTGATGGACTTCGAGGTCGGGACGGGGGGACCAATTCTGGGAACTCCAGAATTGGCGTCCCTCTTCGTTCCCGGCCAATAGAAAGATGTTGCACTTGAGGATGCCCGCCTGTGCCAGAGCGGCGAGGCAGCTCTTCACGAGGGCGCTGCCCAGGCCCTGCTGCCGATGGTCGGCGGCGACGGCGAGGTGATGCAGGCTGCCGCGGCGACCGTCGTGACCGCAGAGGACCGCGGCGACGAGCAGCCCCTGATCACTGCGGGCGATGCGGCTGAGTCCGGGATTCCGATCGAGATAGGCGGCTAGTCGTTCGGGTGTATCCGACTCGTTCAAGACGAGGCCTGCGGTCTGTCCCCAGAGTTCGAGGGCGGCGGGGAGGTCGGCGGCGAGCAGCGGCCCGATTTGATAGCCAGGGATCTGAGGGCTGAGGATCTGGTGGCTGGGAGTGCTCATGAGTCGTAGCGAAAGGGACTCCAGCCCTGGGCGACGTCACAGAGAGTTTTCAGGACGGCGCGGTCGGGGCTGGTGGCGACGATGCGGGGGAGCCTGAGCATGCCGGCCCGTTCGTCCATCCAGAGTTCGCGGAAGTGGACGCTTTCGCCCGTGTCGGTCCAGACGGAGTCGCCGCCCAGGGCGCGGGCGATCTGCAGGCTGGCGGGAAAGTCGTAGATGTTGGGGGAGTGAATCAGCGAGCCGGCGAACTGCCCCTCGGCGAGAAGATGATAAATGGCCGAGGGGGCGTCGTCGGCGGGGACTCCATTGAGGCCGGCGGCGGAGACAAGTGCGGCCCGCTCCCGTTCGCGCTGCTGGAAGCCGATGAGGTAGATCGACTTCGGGCCACCGTCCGCGGCTGGGGCGGCGGGGGAACGGCGGGGCAAGGCGGCGACGACCTGGTCGGCTGGCCGGGAGAGATCGTCGGGGCCGGAGGTGACTGTGCCGGCACAAGCCCGGACCCAATAGCCCTCGGTCCCTTGTTCGGGGAGGTAGACGAGGGAGTAATGGACGGTGGGTTCGCTCCGCACGGTGAGGATCTGGCACCAGCCGTTGCCGGTTTTGTCGCGATACTGTTTGGTGCCGTCGATCGGATCGAGGGCGATGGTGTAGGGCGCGTCGGTGGCGAAGCGGTCGAGGTCGCCGGTGGTTTCCTCGGCCTCGATCCGGCATTTGCGGAACAGCGGGTCACAGTCGCGAAGCGCCCCGACGACGAGTTCCTGGACGGTGAGGTCGGCGAGGGTCAGCGCGTCGGTGTTGGCGCTGCCGGACTGCTTGCCTTCGAGGGCGATGTTGTACATCCGCATGCGGCGGGCGACGGCGCCGGCCCAGCGCAGGACGGAGGGAAGATGCAGGTCGAGGGCGGCGGTGAGGCGGGCGAGGTCGATCATGACTGCATTAGAAACAAGACGGGGCGCTGTCGGAAGTGTTGAGGAGAGGGTGAGCGAATTGGCGAGCGGTCGCGATTCCCTGAAGCAACTGCGACAACGCGTTAGACTCTGTTCCACGGTCTGCTGTCGAAGACACTCCGGCTTGTCGCTGGGGGGTGGCCGGTGAGAAAATCCCCTTCACGTTCTCAGGAGATGTGTCCATGCGCTCTGTTCGGCGTGTTCGTGCCCTTGTGCTGTCGCTGGCCGTGGGCTGCCTGCTGCTGACGGCAACGATTGGCGAGGCCTGTTCGCGGGCGGTTTACTTTGGCGAAGCGGGCCAGGTGGTGACCGGCCGGACGATGGACTGGGTCGAAGAGATGAACAGCAACCTGTGGATTTTTCCGCGGGGCATGGCCCGTAATGGCAGTGCGGGGGCGAAGTCGGTCGAGTGGACGAGCCGGTATGGCAGCGTGATTGTCTCGGTTTACGAGGCGGCCACGGGCGACGGGATGAACGAGAAGGGGCTGGTCGCCAACCTGCTGTATCTGACCGAATCGGAGTACATCTCCAGCGACGACCCTCGGCCGGGGATTTCGATCAGTGCGTGGGGGCAGTACCTGCTCGATAACTTTGCCACGGTGGAAGAGGCGGTGGCGGCGACTCGGAAGGAGACGTTCCGGGTGGTTCCGGTCGATGCGCCGAACGGGGCCAAGGGGAACGTGCACATGTCGATCTCGGATCCCTCGGGTGATTCGGCGATCTTCGAGTATGTGCGGGGAAAGCTGGTGATTCATCATGGGAAGCAGTTCCAGGTGATGACGAACTCTCCGGTGTATGACGAGCAGTTGGCGCTGAACGAGTACTGGAAGCAGTTGGGCGGGACGGTGATGCTGCCGGGGACGAACCGGGCGGCGGACCGGTTTGCGCGGGCATCGTTCTACATCAATGCCTGTCGGCAATCGGCCGACCCGCATGAAGCGGTGGCGAGCGTGTTCAGTGTGATGCGGAACGTGAGCGTGCCACGGGGCATTACCACGCCGGGACAGCCGAACATCTCGTCGACGCTGTGGCGGACGGTGGCGGATCAGAAGAACCGGGTCTACTACTTCGAAGCGACGGCGAGCCCCAGCGTGTTGTGGGTGAAACTGGACGATGTTGATTTTGGTTTGGCGGCCGGCACCCGTCGTCTGGCGGTAGACGGAAAACCGGAGGTGGGCGGTAACCAGACGAAGCAGTTTCAGAAGGCCGAGCCGTTCCGGTTTCTGACGCCGCACTGATTGTAAGGGGCGGTGTTGCGGGCGGTTCGGTGGGGAAGCGTGGTGCCTTCGCTAGTGAAATGATTCAGACAGAAGGGACCTGATCGATTGTGTGCCACTGGCTTTGCCAGTGCCGCGTTTGCGTGCTCCCGCTCGGATTGGCGAAGCCAGTGGCACACACATTTCCCACAAAGTGAATGTCCCGCAGTTTCAGGTCGGCATACCAGCGTAGTGGGCATGTGCGAGGGGAACTCTCACGAGTTCCGCTACGAGCGGGATGGCGTTATCGCGTGCTCCGGGCGCTGACGCTTCCGGTTCCCCTTGGTGGCAACGGCAGCTGGCATCAGGTTGCGGCGATGGGTGAGGATTGCAATCCGCGAGGCGCTCCGTATGCTTTGATTTTTGGTCCCTGCCGCTTGGAGCTTTGGGTGTTTCCGCCCAACGAACGCGAATGTCCGGTTCCGCCCCGCCCGCCTCACCCGAAACCATCCTGGTTATGGATTTCGGCTCGCAGACCGCCCAACTGATCTGTCGCCGGGTCCGCGAGAACAACGTCTATTGCCAACTGGTTCGGCATAGCCTGTCGCTGGAGCGAATTCGCGAGATCAACCCGAAGGGGATTATTCTCTCGGGCGGGCCCTCGAGTGTGTACGAAGCGGGCGCCCCACATCCCGATCCGGGGATCTGGGAGTTGGGCATCCCGGTGCTGGGCATTTGTTATGGGATGCAACTGACGGCGCAGGCGCTGGGCAGCGAGGTCAAGCCAGGCAACACGCGGGAGTTCGGCCGGACTCCGCTGCGAAAAGTGGCGTCGAACCCGTTGTTCGAGGGGCTTCCCGACGAGTTCGTCGTCTGGATGAGCCATGGCGACCAGGTTCGCGATTCGGGCGAGCGATTCGAGATTGTCGCCAGCACGGAGGACTGTCCTCAGGCGGCGGTTCGGCATCCTTCGCGGCCGATTTTTGGACTGCAGTTTCACCCGGAAGTGACTCACACGCAGTACGGGTCGGAACTGATCCGGAACTTTGTCGTCGGGGTGTGTGGTTGCCGGGGCGACTGGAAGATGTCGTCGTTCATCGATCAGCAGGTCGAGTTGATCCGGCAGCGCGTGGGCCAGAAACGGGTGATCTGCGGCCTGTCGGGAGGGGTCGACAGCAGCGTGGTCGCGGCCCTTTTGTATCGCGCGATTGGCACGCAGCTGTCCTGCATTTTTGTCGATAACGGGATGCTGCGGACGGGCGAGGCCGAGGCGGTCAAGGTTCGGTTCGGGAAGCACTTTCAGACCGATCTGCATGTCGTCGATGCGGCCGACCTGTTCCTGGGCGAACTGGCGGGGGTGGTCGAACCACAGGACAAGCGGAAGATCATCGGGCGGGTGTTTATTGAGGTGTTCCGGAAGGAAGCCGAGTCGATTCCCGATGCCCATTTCCTGGCGCAAGGGACGCTCTATCCGGATGTGATCGAAAGCGGAGCCGATCCGGATGGACCGGCCGCGACGATCAAGGCGCATCACAACGTGGGTGGGTTGCCCAAGGAGTTGGGGTTCGAGCTGATTGAGCCGCTGCGGGATCTGTTCAAGGACGAAGTGCGGGCGCTGGGACTGGCGCTGGGGCTGCCGGACGACATGATCTGGCGGCATCCGTTCCCGGGTCCGGGGCTGGCGGTGCGGTGCCTGGGCGAGGTGCGGGCCGATCGCCTGACGACGCTGCGGGCGGCCGATGCGATCGTGCTGGAAGAGCTGCGGAAAGCGGGCCTCTATCGCAAGATCCAGCAGGCGTTTGCGGTGCTGCTCCCGGTGCGGAGCGTGGGCGTGATGGGCGACTTTCGGACGTATGACGATGTCTGCGCGATCCGTGCGGTGCAGACGGAAGACTTCATGACGGCTGACTGGTACCCGATTCCGTTCGACGTGCTGCAGGCGATGTCGACGCGGATCACGAACACTGTCCGCGGCATCAACCGGGTGGTCTACGACATTTCGAGCAAGCCGCCGAGTACGATTGAGTGGGAGTGAGACGCGAGAGTGATTGGCGAGCCAACCCTGTCAGGGGTCGGTGGCGGCGGTGAAAGAGGGGCGACTGCGATGGCCGGGAAGACGATCTTCAAGCGGATTATTGACCGGGAGATTCCGGCCAACATCGTCTACGAAGACGAGCTCTGTCTGGCGTTTCGCGATCTGCACCCGCAAGCGCCCGTGCATGTCCTGATTATTCCCAAGACTGAAATCCCGTCGGTGGCCCAGGTCGAACCAGAGCATGAAGCGACGCTGGGCCGGCTGTTTACGGTTGCGCGGAAGCTGGGGGAAGAGTTCGGCTTGTCAGATGGGTATCGACTGGTGGTCAACTGCGGCAAGGATGGCGGGCAGACGGTCGATCACCTGCATGTGCATTTGTTGGGGCAGCGGGCGTTGGCTTGGCCGCCTGGGTGAATCTGACGAACAGGAAATGACAGGCTGGAAGCCTATCCCACTAAAAACCGCCTCGTATCGGAACTCGTGAGAGTTCCCCAGCGCGGCGACCCGGTCGAGTCCAAGCTGTCTCTCGAAAACTGATTCCCCACAGTCCCAGACACCCGTTCAGTGCAACCCAGTTTGGCATGACGAGTTCCTCCATGGGTGTTTCGTGGCTCCTGATTGGCGCGGTCGTATTCGGCCTGATTCTGTTCCCCCTGTTGTTCTGGAAACGCAAATGAGCTGGTGGCTTCGCGGTGGAGTGGTGGCGGGCATTGTCGTCCCGGTGATGGCCTGGCTGGCGGTGACAGCCCAGGAAGCCCCGGCCCCGGTCGTGCCGAACATGGCCAAGGCCGCGAATGTGTTTCTCGCGGCGCTGCCTCCGGACCAGGCGAAGCTGGCCTCGTTCGCGTATGACGACTCAGAGCGGTTCAACTGGCACTTCATTCCCCGTGAACGCAAAGGCGTGGCGCTGCGCCAGCTTTCAGCCCCGGCTTACGAAGCGGCGCTCACGCTGCTGGCGAGCGGCCTGTCGCCCGAAGGCTACGAACAGGCGCTCGCGGTGATGAGTCTGGAAGAAGTGCTGTACCTGGTCGAAGGGGGTGATCGGGCGGCCCGGCGTGAAAAGCGCGATCCCAAGAAGTACTACCTGAGCGTGTTCGGCACGCCGTCTGACACCGGGACCTGGGGCTGGCGGTTCGAGGGGCATCACCTGTCGCTCAACTACACGCTGGCAGGTGGGAAGGTTGTCAGCAGCACGCCCGAGTTTTTTGGTTCGAATCCGGCGGATATTGCGGCGGGCCCGGGTCGGCAGATTCGCGTGCTGGCGGCCGAGGAGGACCTGGCTCGCCAGATCCTCAAACTCGCGTCACCCGAACTGAAGCAGAAGATCGTGCTCGATACGAAGGCTCCGGACGACCTGCGCGGGGCCAATAAGCCGCAGCCCGAACTGGATCGCGCGGCCGGTGTGCCGTTCAGCGCGATGAACGAAGACCAGCGGCAACTGCTGATGCAGCTTTTGGCCGAGTATCTGAAGAACATGCCGGCCGAAGTGTCGAGCGAGCGTCGTCGGCGGCTGGTCGAGGGTGGGTTCGAGTCGATCCATTTTGCGTGGTGGGGTGAGGAAGACCGCAACAAGCGGCATTACTACCGCATTCAAGGTCCGAGCTTCATCATCGAGTACAACAACACGCAGAGCGATGCGAACCACGTGCATTCGTTCTGGCGGGATGTTCAGGGCGACTTCGCCGTGCCGAACAAGGGATAGCTCCCCCACTTCAACTGCGGTGGACGACCCAGCCTGGGATTCCCACGGGCAGTTCGTAGAGGGTTCGCCCTGCGGTGACGTACAGCGTTTTCAGGTCGGGGCCGCCAAACGTGACGTTCGTGATGACGTCTTCGGGAATGGGAATCGACCCGAGCAGAGTTCCGCTCGGAGAGAGGACGTAGACTGCGGGCGGGATCAGGCTCGATTCGTGCGGGCCTCGGGGTCTGGCGATGCCGGCGCAGACGTATAGGTCGCCGCGGGAGTCGACTGCCATCCCGTCGCCACCGCGTCCGGTCGCGAAGTCGTAGACGAGACGCTGTCCGGTCGGGAGGCCATCGGCCGACAGGTCGAACGCCCAGACCTTCCGATTGCCCCCCACGATGGAGCAGGAGTCGATGACGTAGAGCGTGGCTTCGTCGGGGGAGAGGGCGATCCCGTTGGGACGCTGGATCTGGGGCTGAGAGAGCACGCGGGTGACGCGGCCGTCGGGGTCGATGCGGTAGACCGATTCGTCCGGCCGCTCCATCTGCGAGCGATCCCAGTAGCAGGGATCGGTGAAGAAGAGCTGGCCGTTCTTCCGGGCGGCGATGTCGTTGGGCGAGTTGTAGCGGATCCCCTCGAAGCGATCGGTCAGCACTTCCAGCCGCCCGGTCGTGAGGTCGGTGCGCGTGATGCGCCGTCCACCGCCCGGCCCGAACTCGGCCCCTTCACAGGCGAGCAGTCTTCCAACGGCATCGAACAGCAGGCCATTCGCGCGACGGCTCGGTTCACGGTAGACGGTCGTCTGCCGCGTTCCGGCGTCGAAGCAGTTGATCCGGTTGTTCCAGATGTCGGTGAAAAAGACGCGCCCATCGGCCAGGGCGGCCGGGCCTTCGAGAAAGGACGTGATGGCCGCGGGGCGCACGGAAGTGCCCTGGGCGACGATCTCCTGAAAACGGCTCGACTCCGGCACCATCAGCCTGCCTCTCCCTCTTCGTCCGGGGAGACTTTGACGAACGAGATCGCCTTGCGGACGATCTTGCGGAGCAGGTCGAGTGACGCCTCTTCGCCTGTGAAGTAGTGAAACTGTCGGGCCGCCTGCCGTACGAACATCTCGACGCCCGTCACGGTCCGGCAGCCACGCTCGCGAGACTGACGGATCAGCATCGTCTGCTCGGGGTTGTAGACCGTATCGAACACGAGCGTGCCCTCGTTAAGGAGGTTGTCGGGCAGCGGCGTCTCGTCGACGTTGGGATGCATGCCGATCGACGTGCAGTTGACGATGACATCGCTGAACGTCGTCCCGCGATTCTCCCACGAGACGAACTGACACCCCAGCCGGGCTGCCAGTTCTTTTCCGCGAACGGATGTCCGATTGGTGACCGTGACGGCCGCGCCGGCTTTCACGCAGGCCCAGCCGATCGCCTTGGCGACGCCCCCGGCCCCGAGCAGGAGAATCCGTTTGCCTTCGAGTTCGTTGCGCTGGGGATCGGGAACCGCTCCTTCGGGACGCAGCCCCAGCGCGAGACTCTCGATGGCGGCGAGATAGTCGGTGTTCGCGGCCCACCAGGTTCCCGCCTCGTCGAGATAGAGTGTGTTCGCCGCCCCGATCTCCTGCAGCGGCCCATCGACATGCGTCGTGAGCGCCAGCGCCGCTTCCTTGTGCGGAATCGTCACGCTCAGGCCCCGCAGGCCCAGCGACTGGAACGATTCGAACGTCGAGGCGAGCAGCCGCTCGGGCACACGGATTGGCAGGTAGACGCAGTCCAATCCCGATTTGGCAAACGACTTGTTGTGCAGGAGCGGACTGAGGCTGTGCCCGACCGGGTCGGCCACGACGCCATAGACCTCGGTTTCAGGCCCGATCTGGTCATATCGGTAGAGCGATTTCAGCTCGTCGTAGGTCAACTGGCCCGGCGCGACGGCCCGCTCCTTCGAGGGCGCGGCGTAGGTAAACGGAGCACCGAACTTGCCCGTCAAGACGCGCGACGGAACGCCCATGTCTCCCATGCAGAAGCCAATGGTCGGAATCTTCGACCGGGCGACGAGGTTCAGCATCCGCGCGTTGTCGCTGGGGATCAGCGCGTTTGTCGCGAGCCTGATGATGTCGGGGTCGCAGTCGGCCAGTCGCGCATGGATGGCTTCGAGGTCGCCCGGGGTTTCTTCGAAGTTGTGGTAGCTGATGATCCGTTTCGTCGACCCGTAGCGGCGGATCAGTTTCGCTGCGTCTTCTTCGAGGTCGACGTATTCGGCCCCCTGGACGATCGCGGCGCGGATCAGGGTGAGCCGCTGTTCTTCGGAGCCGCGCCAGAGACCGCGATCGGAATCGCGGCGGCAGGTGATGACCACCGGGGTCGGGCGGCCGGGCAGCAGCCGGGAGAGTTCCGGAGCGCGGTTGAGGTAATCCAGACGGAGTTCGCACAGCTCGACGCCATGCTGGGCGAGGGCCTGATGCTCGGCGGTCATCGAACTATGCCGCCGTCTTCCGATACTGACACAAATCATGACTCGTCGACCTGCCCCGGTACGCTGGACGCCATGGCCTCTCCGGACCAATCAAGCACTCCAGTGTACGGTCTGGGGTGAACCAGACGAAATCCCGCAGGCCGGGATTCCGGAGGGAACGACGAGTGCGGGCCGGGACGAGTCTGCGCGGCGCGGGCTGGGGAAGCCTCACGGCTTCCGCTACGGA